>JAJYRM010000175.1 GCA_021794075.1 Bacteroidota bacterium
CGGCGTAACGATACATAGATATTTCACCACACACGTAACGCCGTTACAGCCTGTCGGAGCGATCGAGTTTGACACGCTTACCGCTGCCGAAGATACCACGTTTGATCCCGCTGATACCGGCAGCGCCAACCTCAGATGGCTTGCGGAAGCGAAGAGGATTGCCGTCGTGAGGGACAACGATTGGTTCGAGCCCTCTGCGATAACGAACTTCTGGACCGCGTGGAATGACACGGCTTCAGCGGCCGATACGCTGATCACCCCGAGCTTGTTCGGCGCGTCAGCGGATACGTTCTTCGCCCATCCCAATTTGTGGCCCGGTTTCAAGCAGTCCGGAAACCTCGTCGGAGTTGATCCCGGTTTCGGATCTTCATTCGCTAACGTGATGCAATCGAGCAGTACGCCTGGTATCGTCAGTCTGCAACAGTTCATTACCGAAGTGTGGCAGGGAATTATCAAGACGGACGAGTGGGGATACCAGAAGCAGACCGTTTCAGGCTCTAACTGGATACCCGCCTGGCCGCTTCCGGAAGCGCAAGACATGAAGTACACGAACGCGCAGGTCAAGTCAAACAGCACCGACGGACTCGCCTGCGGCGATCCTTCATGGTTCGGGCCGATTACGGCAGTCGAGAAGGCTCCGGTAGTCGCTCAGAAGTTTAACCTGAGCAACAACTATCCCAATCCTTTCAACCCCACTACGACAATCAACGTAACCCTCGCGCAGAGCGGCGTGATGAGCCTTAGGGTTTACAACGTGCTCGGCCAGCTGGTGAAGGTAGTCGACCAGGGCTTCAAGGCACCGGGAGTGTACAGATACAACGTGAATATGGACAGCTTTGCCAGCGGAGTCTACTTCTACAGACTTCAGCAGGGCAATAATTTCATGACCAAAAAGATGCTTCTCCTTAAGTAACAAGGATCCGGTTGGTAGGGGACGCCATCTCGGCGTCCCCCCGCCGAACCGGAAGAACTGAATTCGTTTTAGCGGCAGTAAGTAAGATCGATCTTCAACCGGGAGCAAAGAGGTTCTGGCTCATTCGGGAAAATCGGGCGCGAGTCGGAAATTTTATCTCCCCGCAAAAGCAGGAATCCATAAATAGTCGAATTGGTGAGATGATGTTAGATGCTATGAATTCATTAAGAAAGTCTCCGCTTCCTGGAATGGTTTCGTACGTTTTGTTCGCTATTGCAATATCTTTGGCGAGCAAGACTGCTTTCTCGCAGTCGGTGTTCTCTTCGCCCGTGTCGTGGGCCTCTTATGCCACGGACGCTAACGGGAACCTGTATGTATGGGGAGCGGACAACTATCTTCACTCGGTAGTCAGCGCACCGACTGCTCAGGATCTGGTGCCGGTCAAGGTGGCCTTCCCGAGCGGAGTCTCTTCATGGGTCGCGGTCGCGGCGGGTTATCTTCATTCGCTTGCGATTGGTAATAACGGAGTCATTTATGCGTGGGGGTTGAATAATGATGGGCAGTTGGGGAACGGTACAACGACAAATTCGGCGACGCTTGTACAGGTGAAACTCCCGAGCGGAGTGACCGCCACACAAATAGCCTGCGGGGTTTACCACAGTCTCGCGCTGGGCAGCGATGGGAATGTCTATGCATGGGGCGACAATACATACGGAGAATTGGGAAACGGCACGACCACCAATTCAGATGTGCCAATGAAAGTGAGTTTTCCTTCCGGGTTTACTCCGGTGAAGATTTACGCATATGCCTACAATAATTATGTGATCGGAAGCGACGGGAGTGTTTACGCCTGGGGGGCCAACGGTCAGGGACAATTCGGACTTGGCAACTCGACCAGCCAGTTGACACCGGTAAAAGTCCCTCTTCCAAGCGGCGTTACCAAATGTGTTGGCATGTATGGTGGATATTACTTCGCTATCATGCAGGGTAACGACGGCAACCTCTACGGCTGTGGATATAATAGCTACGGCCAGCTTGGCGATGGTACAACCACCAACACCACCACTTGGGTGAAGGCGAACATGCCCGCTGGCGTGACGGGATGGAAGAGTATTGCTTGCACAGGAAGTTCTGTCCTCGCGGTTGCGACGAACGATACTCTCTACGCCTGGGGATACGGCGGCTCCGGCGAATTGGGCAATGGAACGGGCGGCACTTCTGCTCCCAACCCGATTCCCGTCGAGGTCGCGTTACCCTCCGGAGTGACGGCGACCGCTTTGACGGCTCGCAGGTTCGGAGGACTTGTGCTTGGTAGCGACAACTATTATTACACCTGGGGCCAGGGCACGCAGGGACAGCTCGGAAATGGCGGAAACACGAATTCGTTCTTGCCGGTCAGAGTGATCGATTTGGTCCCGGTTCAGCCGGCCGTTCCGAATCTTTTATCTCCTGCGAACGGCGACACTGGTGTTTCCACCTCGCCGACATTGAAATGGAACTCAGCTGCGAACGCTGCCGAGTACCAACTACAGGTTTCTACCGACCCGACTTTCAACAGAGATTTGGTGGTGAACGACTCTACCATTACGGACACGACTTATGCGCTATCGGGGATCGGAACCAGCTCGATTTACTACTGGAGGGTTCGATCATATAATAACGGCGTCTTCGGCAGCTATTCTGCCACGGATACCTTCACGACGGTCTTCAGACCGCCGTCGGCGCCTAAGCTGATCGCTCCGGCGAACAACGTGGTCAACCTTCCAGCCGTCGATACGTTGGTTTGCAGCAAGGCTGCCGGCGCCGCGAAGTATCATTGGGAATTGTCCACCGATCTCGGCTTCTCGACTTACGTCGTGAACGACTCTACCATCGACACGACGAGCGTTGTGACATTGTCTGCCGGGCAGAAGTATTATTGGAGAGTAAGCGCGATCAACCTTAGCGGCTCGAGCGCCTTTGCCGGCCCTGATTCGTTTACCGTCATGGCTGCGCCTGCCGCCGCTCCCACTCTAATTCTTCCGGGGAACAATGCGGTTAGCCAACGCGCGGATACACTTGTCCTCAAATGGAAGAGCGTTCCTGCGAGTTCGGGTTATGAATGTCAGCTGTCGACCTCTCCCGATTTTCAAAAGCTCGTCTTCTCAGATGACTCGACTGCCGATACTATGCTGACAGTGACTTCGCTTCAGAATTCCATGAAATATTACTGGAGGGTGCTCGCCTACAATATCGGAGGGGCATCGCCATTTTCCGGCATCGATTCCTTCATGACAATTGTCGCCGCGCCGCTGAGGCCGCATCTGCTAACGCCGTTCCAGTCCGCTCATGTGACGCGGCGGGTTACGCTGACATGGAACTCCTCTATGACCGCCACGAACTACAGCGTGGAAGTTTCGAGCGACAATATGTTCAGGACCACCGTTATCGACACGACCGTCGCCGATACGTCCGTTCAGCTTTCGATCGTACTTCAGCCAAGCACCGATTATTTCTGGCGTGTCTCGGCGTCGAACCCGGGAGGCACAAGCGGTTACTCCGCGGTAGGGAGCTTCACGACCGGGACGGGGGTGGATGCCATCGACGCGCCGAACGGCATTCCGAAAGTGTTCGCCCTTTACCAAAATTATCCGAATCCGTTCAACCCAACGACGACGATACAATATGATGTGCCGAAGGAATCGCACGTCACGATCACGGTTTATGATGTAACAGGAAGAGAGGTGGCCACCTTGGTAAATCAAAACCAGTCCGCGGGCAGTTACTCTGTCGTCTTCAACGGCTCCAGATTTGCCAGCGGCATGTATTTCTTCAGGATGGTCGCGGGAAACTATGTCAAGACGCAAAAGATGATGATGGTGAAGTGAAATGGAACTCAGGAGATATTTCGAGATGACCAAGTCTGTAAGTCTTTCCAAACTAACAGCCGTTTTCGCATCGCTACTCGTTGCGTTCGCCACCGCTTCAGCGGCAACGCCGGCTCCCGCTCCTCCGCAGGGGATGGTAGATCTTGTCCTCGGGAAGCCGTACACAATAACTTCTCTTGTCTCAATAGCGTATTCTTTCGGCCCAAGTGAAGCTAGTTACTATACGCCAGGCGCGTTGACCGACGGCCAGATTGCATCTTCCGTCGCATTCAGCGATCCGGAATGGCAGGAATTTACTCGCGGCGGAGCGCGCAGCCTTGTCATAGATATGGGAGAGGTCAACACCGTTCACCAGATGCAGGAGAGGTTTCTCAATTACCCATCGGCCGGCATCTATTTTCCCAGGACGGTCACTTACTCCCTGTCGATGAACGATACCGACTGGTCGGTCGTTGGGATAGTCAATTCATCTATACCGCTGACGAGCAAAGTCAATCAAACGCAAACATACGCGGTTTCGGGACTGAATTATCAGGCCAGGTACGTCAAGATGACATTCACCGTCGATGTCAACGAGTTCGCCGACGAGTTTCAGGTGTTTGGAGATTCGGGAGTCGTTGGCAACGCCACGATACCGAAAATTACTCCGCCGGTCACGTATCCGAATGCGTACCTTGCCCCGGGGTCTCCTCAGGTCGGCGGAATCAGGAATATGGTCCTGATACCTAACGGCTACTACAGCGCGAACCCCGCGATTGAAAACAATACTGTCTCGCAGCTTATCCCATATGTCGGCTACCAATCGCCTTCGGGAGCGATTACTGATTTCATGTTTGACGCGGTCCTCTTTACTCCATACGGTGCTGCGCCGTCGGGCGGAAATTACGGCGATAACAATTCTACTCCGACGAACATGTCCGATTGGGTTTATTTTCTCGACAACACATTTTCACCGACATACAATCTCGCGGCGCTCGACAGCGCTACGGCAGTCGTAAAGAAGGATTTGAACGATCCCAGTTATAAAGAGAAAGTGGAAATCGCGATACCCTACCCGTGTCCGTCGGATACGGATTTCGGAACGATCAATGGCACACAAGAGGATCTTTCCAAACTTGCCGACCAGGAACAGGTGCTCTCCTGGTATGTCGATCAGGTGCTTAGCCGTTGGGATTCGGCCGGATACACTAACCTCAAACTGGTGGGCTTTTACTGGTACAGTGAAAGCGCCGGATTCGCTGTGAACGACAGCGAAATAGCCATGCTGAATTACATCGGTAACTACATTACCGGGAAGGGTAAGGTGCTGAATTGGATTCCGTTCAAGGACGCGAGCGGGTTTGCCGACTGGAGCACACTCGGATTTGACGGCGCGTGGATGCAGCCCAATTATTCCTTCAGCAGCTATCCGCCGCAAGAACTGGCCGAAACCGCCGCGGCTTGCAAAAAGCTCGGGATGGGTATAGAGCTGGAGATACACTGGAACGCGCTTACCGATTCCACTTTGAGGGACAAGTATTATCAATACCTGAACTACGGTGTCGCGGACGGATACATGACAGGTGCCACTCACGCTTATTATCAAAACTCCGGCCCGGGCACTTTCTACACCTGCGCCGAAAGCACTAACCCGATACTTCGGAAGATTTATGACGCGACTTACCAGTTTATTAAAGGAATATACGAGCCAATAACTGCAGTGAGCGAATCGGCAGATCCAGTACCGCAGAAATTCAACTTAGGCAACAACTATCCAAATCCTTTTAATCCGACCACGACCATCAACGTGACTCTTGCTAAGAGTGGCATGATGAGCCTTAGGATTTACAACGTGCTTGGTCAGCTCGTGAAAGTCGTGGATCAGGGCTTCAAGGCAGCTGGTTTGTACAAGTACAACGTCAATATGGATAATTTCGCCAGCGGCGTTTATTTCTACAGGCTCCAGCAAGGCAACAATTTCATGACAAAGAAGATGCTTCTCCTCAAGTAAGGATGATTGGGCAAGGCGGGAGAGCCTTAACCGGCGATCCCGCCCGGACCCAGTAAGCGTCGACAGGTTTCACCGGAGCGGCGTGTTTGGTACATGACCGCCAGGACGAGTGGGCATCGTCCGTTTTTCTGATTTGACTAACTGAATTGAAAGTTTAATCGCCGCAATGAACAACGTTTTAAAACCCAATAATATTCGATTGTTTGGTTTGAAGGCGGCCACAGTCGTTTTATCGTTTGTTCTGTTCGCTTCCGCCAGGAACGGGATTTCCCAGGAAGTGTATTCCTCATCGAGCTCTTACGCGTCTTACGCGATAGACGCCAACGGTAATCTCTATACTTGGGGTGAAGACGAATACCTTCATCCGGTTACCACCAGCATGATGGCGCAGGATCTGACGCCGGTTAAAGTCGCATTTCCGGCCGGCGTCACAAGCTGGGTTTCCATAGCCGCCGGGCATGTGCACACACTCGCTATCGGCAACGACGGAAATATTTACGCGTGGGGCGACAATAATTACGGACAGCTGGGTGACGGTTCGTTGGTCAGCTCCGATACTCTTGTGAAGGTGGACCTTCCCAGCGGCGTGACTGCAAAGCAGGTCTCATGCGGTTATTGGCATAGTCTTACCCTCGACATTTACGG
>JAJYRM010000176.1 GCA_021794075.1 Bacteroidota bacterium
GAAGGTGGACAATCAGCTGGTCACACAGGCGATGTCTCCGGGCAACTTCCCGATATTCAAGGGTGCGGAGGAGATTCACGACGCGCTCAACGCATCCGTGGCAAAATATTTTCACGATACCATGATCAACTGCATGGACATGACTCCCGAAGCTTATCTGAATTTCGGTTCGACGGCCGTCGCTCGTGCCGAGGATGACTACTGGCCGGAGTACGATACGGCTCATGCGAGACATTACTGGTTCCAGCGCGCGGGTCAACATATACTCCAGGAGGTTTACAACTCCATCTATTTTTCGCAGATGGTTTATCCTGATTACGATATGTTCGAGTCTATCAACCCGGCCGCGCCGATTTACGCCATAGCGCACGCGATCAACGACGGTCCAACGTATATCACCGACAAGGTCGGCGAGCACGACTTTTCCGTCCTGCGCCCGCTCGTCTATTCTGACGGCACGCTGCTTCGCGCTGACATGGCGCCTCTCCCGACGGAGGACTGCCTCTTCAACGTCAACGCGCCGAAGCCATTCAAGGCATTTTCGATGGATGGGAAGATCGGGCTGCTGGGAGTTTGGAACTGCGTCGATTCAAACATAGTATCGGGTAGCCTTAAGCCTTCCGATGTCAATGGGATAGAAGGCGGAAAATTCGCCGTGTATGAATATTTCAGCAAATCGCTCGTCATCGCAGACAAGAATCAATCGATCCCATTCTCACTCCCAGGATATGGATACGGCCTGTACTACATCGTTCCGATTGAAGACGGAAACGCGGTCATTGGCCTGGTCGACAAATACAATGCTCCGGCCGCGATTATAGGATCGAAAATTACGCCGCATGAGATCAGGACGGTACTCCGTGAAGGGGGAGAGTTCGCGGCCGTCGTCGCGAACATGCCTTCGAGTGTGAAAGTTGACGGGAAAGAGTCGGCGTTCACGTACGACAACCATTTACTGACCGTGCGTATACCCGTCTCGGCGAGATCAGGTCGTGTAAATGTTGACATAAAGTTGTAGCTTCTCATAACGCGGCAAAGGTCTTTGTAAAGACTTAGTCAGGGAACACCGGGCAAATATTCTGATGCGCCGTCCGCCCAAAACTAGAGCGGCGGGCGGCTCCAGAGAAAACCAACCTGAGCCGGAAGTCCGCATTTCAAAATCCATATTCGCGAGGATAATATGAGCTCCGTAAAAATCATCAATGAAAAGGGAATACCGAACCTGCCATGGGAGGATAAACCTTCCGGCTACAACAAGCCGGTCTGGCGTTACTCGAAGAATCCCGTCATACCAAGAGACCTCCTTCCAACTTCCAACAGTATTTTCAACAGCGCGGTGGTCGCGCGCGACGGCGAGTTCGCGGGGGTGTTCCGGTGCGATAATTGGGCGAGACAGATGAGACTTCATCGCGGCTTCAGCAAGGATGGACTTAAATGGAACATCGACCCCGAACCGCTGAGATTCGAATGTGAAGACGAAGAGATCGGAACTTTCGTGTACGGCTATGATCCGAGAGTAGTCTGGATAGAGGATAGGTACTATGTAACGTGGTGCAATTACTATCACGGTCCGACGATCGGCATGGCATGGACCAAAGATTTTCAGACATTTCATCAGCTTGAAAACGCTCTTCTCCCCTATAACAGGAACGGAGTCCTCTTTCCGAGAAAGATAAACGGGAATTACGTCCTCCTTTCGCGACCGTCCGACAGAGGTCACACGCCCTTTGGTGACATATTTCTGAGCGAAAGCCCTGACCTGACTTACTGGGGAAAACACAGGTTTGTTATGGGGACCGTCGGGGATTCATGGCAGTACACGAAGATCGGAAGCGGACCGATACCGATCGAGACTTCCGAAGGCTGGCTTCTTCTTTATCATGGAGTTCTGCAATCATGCAACGGTTTTGTCTACAGTATGGGCGCGGTGCTGTTGGATCTGGACAAACCGTGGAAGGTCGTCGCGCGGACTCAACCTTATATCCTCTCGCCGCAGACCCAATACGAATGCGTCGGCGACGTGCCGAACGTTGTTTTCCCCTGTGCTATGTTGTGCGACGCGCCGACAGGGAGGCTTGCCATCTATTACGGCGCTGCCGACACCGTGACGGGGCTCGCGTTCACAACGGTCGATGAACTGGTTGCGTTCATAAAAAGTTATCCGCAGAGATGAGTCGAGGTCTGGGCAGTTAGAAGAATATTCCGTTCCTGAGGAGGGGGCAATCGTGATATTCGAAGCTCTGCAAATGGCCGGTGTATACGACACGGTTCTCTATCGCGTATCGCGACGCTTTTGCGAGTTCCGCAGAAGTCCAATGCAATTGTAGAACGTTCTTCTTCGCTTTCTGTCGAAGCTGTCCTCAAAACGGCGAAAGTCATTCTCGCACTCTCTTATCGGGAAGCAATGCTTCGGAAACGGCGGATTCCCACCAGGAACAGTCAGGAAAGGCAGCATGGGGGCGACTTTCCTGCTTTTGGGACAGCCTCGATATTTGCATGAAGCCGCAAGGGAGGACAATTTCGTCCCGTGAGGGACGAGATGTTGCCCGAAGAAGAACTTATCACGAGCCAACAAAACTCTCTCCCGCTGGAAAAAATCATCCCTCTTCTCTAATATTAAGCGTTCAGGGCTGTTGAGATTCTAAGATCATTCCGTCTCGCGGAGACGCGTCGTGCATTTGGCAGAAGAGGGTTAAGGTATGCAATTCGGCTATTTCGACGATGAGAGGTACGAGCATGTAATTGCGTGTCTCGACGCTCCAGCATCGTGGAGACCCTTCCTGCTTCGCTCAACTCGACCACTCCTAAACCGACATACAACCTTGCCAGTAGGAACGCACGTATAACTCTTCATCAAGTGCAATTGACAGGTGGTGGTCGAGGATCGTGCTGCTGTTGATGGATTGCGCAATTCGATGTTGCACAAACAATTGGACGACCTTATGTCGTCTGTGTCGTGACTGAAAAATGAGAATGCCTTAAGACAATTCGCAGTAGTCACTCAATTCAAAGGAGCTGTTATGACAACGGAAAGTCGGAAGTTGTCGTTCTGGGAGAAAACGGGTTATGGATGCGGCGACTTTGCGTCTGTTTTGTTCTGGCAGACCATCATGGTTTATCTTCTGTTTTTTTACACGGACGTGTTCGGGCTGGCCGCGGCGGCGGCAGGCACAATGACCGCTGTGTCGAGAGTCCTCGACGCGTTCTTCGATGTCGGCATAGGCATGACCGCCGACAGGACAACGACACGCTGGGGTAAATTCAGACCTTATTTGATCTGGATGGCGCTTCCGCTGGCGATCGCGGCGGTGCTCGCCTTCTCGACCCCTAACTTTTCCCCTACCGGCAAACTGGCTTATGCATACGTGACTTTCATCGCGTTCATGTTCTTTTATTCGGCCATCAATATTCCCTACACATCGCTGCTTGGCGTCATAAGCGGCGAGCCGGATGAGAGGACGAGCGCGTCGTCGTTTAAATTCGTCGGAGCTTACACTGCCGGGATAGTCGTTTCCGCTACCGCGCTCCCGCTTGCGGAATACTTCGGAGGCGGGAGCAGCGCGAAGGGGTGGCAAACGACAATGTCTTTATATGCGATAGTAGCGATTGTCTTTTTCGTCATTACTTTCCTATCGACGCGCGAGCGGATACAGCCGATTGCCAAGGAAAAGACTTCAATCAGGAACGATCTCAAAGACATCGTTGGGAACACGCCGTGGGTGATTCTGTTCTCAGTGACGATCCTTTTGATCCTTTTTGTCTGCATAAGGCTCAGCATAACGGTGCACTATTTCAAGTATTACATTGGAACCCAGGAGGTAATGATATTCGGAAAACTGCACAGTTACGACTTCGAGTGGCTCGCGTCAGCGTTCAACGTGGTGGGTCAGGCTGCTTCGCTTGTCGGCGTCATCCTCGTCCCATGGTTCTCGCGAAAGCTCGGCAGAAAGAACGCGGCGATCGCGCTGTTTACGGGCGCGATAGTTTTCACGGCGCTCTTTTTCTTCCTCCGACCGGGCGATCTCTTCTGGATATTTTTGCTTCAGATCCTAAGCTCGTTAGCAGGCGGTCCTGTCTCTCCGCTCCTTTGGGCAATGTACGCCGATACGGCCGATTATTCCGAATGGAAAACAGGAAGGCGAGCCACCGGGCTGGTCTATTCGGCATCGATCATGTCTAATAAGCTGGGGTGGGCGGTCGGGACGATGTTTGCCGGTTGGATACTCGCCATGACGGGGTTCCAGGCGAACATCGCGCAAAATGCAGGAGTACTGGCGGGCCTGAAATCTATGATGAGTATTATACCGGCGGTCCCTGGCGTAATTGCTCTAATACTTCTTATCTTCTTCTATAAGTTGGATGAGCCGGCAATGGATAGGATAAAATCCGAGATCGGCGCACGGAGAGAAGCTGCTGGTGTAACAGGTTAATTGAGGAAGATATATGCAATACGGTGAATTCGACGACAAGAATAATGAGTACGTGATTACCCGCCCCGACACGCCAAAACCGTGGAGCAACTACCTCGGCTCCACAGAGTACGGCGCGATCGTTACTAATAATGCCGGCGGCTACAGTTTCTACAGGTCCGGCGGCATGGGAAGATTTGTTCGGTTCAGATTCAATTCCATACCGGCCGATCAGCCCGGAAGGTACATTTATATACACGATCATGGAGCGAGAGACTATTGGTCGGCTTCATGGCAGCCCGTCGGTAAACCGCTCGGCAAGTTCAAGTCAATCTGCCGGCATGGCACGGCTTACACAGTGATCGAATCTCAATACAGCGGTATCAAATCAGAAGTGACATACTTCGTTCCACTCGGCCGCTCGTTCGAGATATGGAAGGTAAGGATCACGAATGCGTCCAAGAAGAAACGAAATATGAGCGTCTTCAGTTATCTAGAGTACGCGGGGAATTGGAACGCGATTGACGATCTGTTGAACATTCAGTATGTGCAATACATCGCCCGGATGAGCGTCATCGACGGCATCATCGATCATGGCACGAACGTAAACGTCCCATCGCAACCGGAGAATTTCAAGGAGAAAGACCAGGAGCGACATACTTATCAGGCCATATGCGGCGCGAAGGTTGTCGGTTTCGATACTGACCGCGAGGCCTTCCTCGGTCCGTACAGGACTTACGCCAATCCCGTCGCCGTAGCGAGCGGTAAATGTTCGGACAGCCTTGCTTACGGTGATAATCCGTGCGGAGCTTTGCAGGTTAAGTTCGCGCTTTCTCCGGGGCAGTCCAAAGAACTTCTTGTCATCGCCGGGATCGGGAGCGCGGACCAGGAGGGAAGGGAAGCGGTAAGAGAATTCAGCGATCTTTCTAAAGCAGACGAAGAGCTAGAAAAGCTAAAATTCTTTTGGCACGAAAAAATCGAGACTTTTTCCGCGCGTACTCCCGATCCCGAGCTGAACGCCACGATCAACACTTGGGGTATATATAACGCTCTCGTTACATACGCGTGGTCCCGTTCAGCCAGCCTCGTCTATTCGGGCGTCGATCGCGATGGTCTCGGCTACCGAGATACGATGCAGGATTTTCTCGGCGTGATGCACGCTATCCCTTCTGAGGCGAAGAAGCGCCTGGAGCTCATGATTACGGGACAAGTTTCCACGGGCGGGGCGATGCCTGTTATACTTCCGTTCAGTCATAATCCCGGCAAGGAGATGGCTCCCGCCGAAGAGGAGTATCGATCCGACGACGCGCTCTGGATGTTCGACGCGATCCCCGCGTATGTCAACGAGACAGGCGACCTCGACTTCTATCACAAGCTCCTCCCATTCGCTGACAAAGGCGAAGACACGGTCTTCGGCCACATGAAACGCGCGCTGCAGTTCAACCTCTCGAGGACCGGCGCCCACGGTCTCCCGACCGGGCTGAAGGCCGACTGGAACGACACACTTAGATTTGGGAAAAAAGGTGAGTCTATATTCACAGCGATGCAGCTGCGGTACGCGTTGAAGGTCTACATCGATGTCGCGCTTCTTCTGCGAAGGGCGGATGAATCATCATGGGCCAAGCTCACGATCGAGCGTCTCAGCAGCAATATCAAGCGGTATGCGTGGGACGGTGAATGGTTCATGCGAGGATACCGCAATGACGGGCTCAAGTTCGGTTCGAAGGAGTCGAAGGAAGGACAGATCTTCCTGAATCCTCAGACCTGGTCGGTAATATCGGGTCTCGCGACCAAAGAGCAGGCCGAGACCGCGATGGAGAAAGTCAAAGAGCGCCTTTCGTCGAAGTACGGCCTCGCGCTTTGCGACCCGCCTTTCACGAAGACCGATCCCAAGATAGTGCGGGCGACTTTTTTCAACCCCGGCCTGAAAGAGAATGCCGGCATATTCATCCAAACGCAGGC
>JAJYRM010000177.1 GCA_021794075.1 Bacteroidota bacterium
ATAACAACCGGTTTAGCAAGCGCTGTAAGCGTGTTGAGCCGGAGGCACGTAGTAGTCATTGATGGTGATACAATAGTCCTTAGGCCTCGTGATGTATTTGCATTGGAAGATCCACTGGCCAAGCGACTTACACGTAACTTTTCGTATGTCACAGGACCCAGCGCAACGGCCGATATGGGGCCTCTCGTAATCGGAGTTCACGGGCCGGGAAAACTTGATATCATAATCTTGGAAGAGTTACATGGAAAACATTAACGACTACGGTATAAGGCCTAGAGAGGTAGCGGACAAGTCGAATGATGGGGCGCTTCAGAAGGCGGTCCGTTTAGCGCTCGATGTCGAGACGGACGCGCTGCGCCTCAACACTCAAACATTCAATCGGAACAAGTACAGGACTGTTCGAAAACTGGATGATTACAACGGGCTGAAGGATAGGGCAAGAAAGATCAAGGAAGACGCAATAGAAGATCTTCCACGCCTAATCCATAAGCTTACTAGTAGCATTAAGGCCCGCGGCGGAAATGTCTTCTTCGCAAATTCGGGTGAGGAGGCCAATGAGTACATCGCGGAAGTCTGCAAGTCACATCGGGCCAAACTCGTCGTTAAGTCAAAATCTATTACCAGTGAAGAGATCGGACTCAATCATAAACTTGAGAGGATTGGCGTTGAGGTCGCGGAGACAGATCTAGCGGAGTTCATACTACAGGTTTCGAAAGAGCAGCCCTCCCATATCGTTGCGCCGGCTATACATAGAAGCAGAGAGACCATCTCTGAGTTGTTCAAACGGAATTTCGATACCGATCTGCCGCTGAATTCAGGTGAAGAACTAACACGCTTTGCGAGAGAGATTTTAAGGCAAAAATTCATTTCGGCAGATATCGGCATAACGGGAGCCAATCTCATTGCGGCAGATGAGGGAGCAATACTACTTGTAGAAAGCGAAGGCAATATACGTCTTGCGACGCAGCTTCCCTCTGTTCATATTGCCGTGGCTGGGATCGAGAAAATCATTCCAAGTGTAAATGACTTTGGCGTTTTCGTCGAATTATTGGCCGCAAGCGGCACGGGCCAGTCGCTTTCCTCTTATACAAATATCCTGGAGCCACCGATAAGCCTTCCGGTATTGAATCTGAACGGTAGAAATGATACCGAAAGAGAATTCCATCTTGTGCTTCTTGACAACGGTCGAACTAAAATGAGGCAAGACGAGGTATTAAGAGAAGCGCTTTACTGTATTAGATGCAGTGCGTGCATGAACTCTTGCGCCAATTTCCAGGCAGTTGGTGGACATGCGTTTGGTGGAGAGTGTTACACCGGCGGGATTGGCGGAGCCTGGACTTTGGGGACAAGTGGCAGCCTGAAGAAAGCCAGCTTCGCAGAATTGTGTACCGGATGTTCGCGTTGCGTCCCTAATTGCCCGGTTGAAATAGATATTCCAGGTTTGAATACTGCCATCAAGAGTCGCTTGACTGAAGCCGCCGGTGGTCCGACCATTCAACAGCGCTTCTTTGGAAATTTCCCTGCACTGGCGCGGATTGCCGAGATTGCACCCAGCATATCCAACAAGTTTAATAAACTAAGCATCGCGCGCTCTCTCCTTGAAAATACAGCCGGGATTGACAAACGTAGAGCAATACCATTATTCGCAGAACAGACACTTGAGAAGCAGTACAATAAATACAGGCGCGACAACAAACCCGCGGAGAAGCGGACATTTACCGAAGCGAGTGTCATCCTGTTTTGTGATGTCTTTACCAATTATAACAATCCTGATGTCGGAATGGCGACAGCAAGAGTATGCGATAAATTGCATCTCCCAATTTCTTTAAGCGAGGTAATGGATGACGGGAGAGGGTTGCTGTCACAGGGGCTAATTGGGAAGGCACAAAAAAAAGCACGGTCGACAGCTGCATATTTATTGAGTCTTGTTGAAGAGGGCAATGACATCATTGTGGCAGAGCCAAGCGTCCTATCGATGTTCAGGAGAGACTACCGAAAATTGCTCAACGATGTGGAAGAATTTGAGATGATATCACACCACACGTATGATCCCGTGGAGTATATAGAGCATCTTCTCGCAAATGGTGATGAGGAGTTGCGAAGTACCCTGATGAAAATAGCTATTCCCACGCACCGAATCTTTTATCATGCCCATTGCCAACTTAAGACGATAGGTGGAGGTAACGCGACTCCAGCTTTCTTTGGGCGGTTTGGGCTTACGGTGGAGGTGTCGAACGTGGAGTGCTGCGGAATGGCGGGAAGTTTTGGGTATAAGACCGAATTCTATGACATAAGCAAACGAGTCGGCGATGACCTGATGAACCAAATAAACCGCGAATTGTCCCTTCATGGAGACACCGTTATCCTAGCAAGCGGTACGTCGTGTCGCGAACAAATCAGGGGGGAACATCATGTCGATGTTCGCCATCCAATAGAATTCCTCGATGCGCTGCTGGCGTAGAGGAGGCAATCGAAAGTGAAAAGGTTTGCTTTCAAGATGCAGCTGAAGAATGGATGCAGAGAAGAGTACTTACGTAGGCACAACGCGATTTGGCCAGAGCTTAAATCACTATTAACCGCCTCTGGCATTTCTGACTACACCATCTATCTGGATTCTACAACCAACACTCTATTCGCGACTCAGTGCCTTGATGGAAATGGATCTTCGCAGGACTTGAGCGGTAATCCGATTGTCGAACGGTGGTGGAAATACATGGCAGATATCATGGAGACAAATCCGGATTTTTCTCCTGTGTCAGTGTCATTGGAAGAAGTCTTTCATATGGACTAACATATCCTCGAAGGATCTTTTGCCTTACCTGCCGTCTTTACAATTACTCGTTTAACAAAAAGGAGCTAGTACGTGGGCGCTAATCCAATTCTCGGTGTGTTCTTTCACTGGCTGGGAGGCTTTGCCTCAGGGAGTTTCTATGTGCCGTTCAAAGCTGTCAAAAAGTGGGCTTGGGAAGTATACTGGCTTTTAGGTGGTGTCTTCAGTTGGCTCATCGCTCCCTGGGTGCTCGCGCTCATTCTTGTTCCACATCTTACTCAAGTTTTAGGGGCACAGCCCTTCCGCGTCATGGCATGGACATTTTTTTGGGGAATGCTATGGGGATTCGGCGGGCTTACTTATGGACTTACCATGAGGTACTTGGGGCTGTCTCTCGGAACGGGAATCATCCTTGGACTCACCGCTGTGTTCGGGACGTATTTGCCACCGATATTTGACGGCACGATCGGAGCGAAACTCCACACGATCGCGGGGCAGGTCATTCTCATAGGCTCAGTATTTGCGGTTATGGGGATTGCGCTTACGGCTGCCGCTGGTCTGTCTAAGGAAAGGGAAATGGACGAGGAGAAGAAACGCGACGCAATCCAAGAGTTTAATCTGCGAAAGGGGATCCTGGTTGCGATATTCTCCGGCGTGATGAGCTCATGCTTCGCTTTCGGCCTCGATTCGGCCAATCCGATAGCCGTCACGGCAATGCACTACGGCGCCGCGGAATTGTGGTCTGGGTTACCGAAGATAATCGTGATCACCGCGGGTGGTTTTGTCACGAACTTGGTTTGGTGTATCTATCTCTTGAGAAAGAATCATACTTTCGGTGAATATCTGGGACGTATAGTCACACCGGAAGCGAAACCAGAGTTTGCTTTGGCGAGTGATTCGGTTGCTGCGATTGAGCCGAATGACCCGCCTGCCAGCGACACCACATCTCATGCTCCCTTGCTACTAAACTACATGCTTAGTGCCCTGGCAGGCATAACATGGTACTTCCAATTTTTTTTCTATACCATGGGCGAATCTCAGATGGGTAATTACAAGTTTTCAAGTTGGACTATCCACATGGCGAGCATAATTATTTTTGGCTCTCTGTGGGGGATTTTTCTCAAAGAATGGAAAGACACCAGCGGTCTATCGAAGTTTCTGCTTGGTGTTGCATTGTTCACGCTTATCGTGTCAACAATAGTAATCGGATATGGAAATCTGCTCGGAATTCAGTTAGGAGGTCATTAATGAAAGTGAAGAATACAAAGACGAGAAATTATAAGCTTGTAGAAGAAGCCTACGCGAACTCCAAGAGCCAATATGCGGAATTGGGTGTGGATACTGACGAAGCATTGAAGCGGCTAGAGAAGGTCGAGATAAGTCTCCACTGCTGGCAGGCTGACGATGTTCGCGGATTTGAAACACCCGACACGGCTCTCAACGGCGGCGGCATTCAGGCAACCGGGAATTATCCAGGTCGCGCAAGATCAATAGATGAACTTCGGCAGGATATTGAGAAGGTGATAAGTCTTTTACCGGGACGGCAACGGCTGAATCTTCACGCCAGTTACGGCGACTTTGGTGGAAGGAGAGTCGATCGCGATGAAATTGGACCGGAGCATTTTCAGAGTTGGATAAACTGGGCAAAAGAAATCGGAATCGGACTGGACTTCAACCCGACACTGTTTTCACATCCTTACGCTGATGCCGGATTCACACTCTCCAGCAAAGATGATGGAACCAGGCGATTCTGGATAGAGCATGTAAAGCGTACGAGAATGATAGCTTCCGAAATTGGTAAACAGATTGGTTCGCCATGCGTGAATAATATCTGGATACCGGACGGATCAAAAGACACGCCTGTCGACCGTAATACGCATCGTAAATTATTGCGGGAGTCCTTGGATGATATATTCTCGGTTGAATACCCTAAAGAATTCTTGATCGATTCGCTGGAAGGTAAACTCTTCGGGCTAGGATTTGAATCCATGACCGTCGGATCGCACGAGTTCTATTTGGGGTACGCCGTAAGAAACAACAAGATCGTTTGCCTTGACACCGGCCACTACCATCCTACTGAACAGGTAGGTGATAAGATATCGGCGATACTACAGTTTCTCGATGGCTTGATGCTCCATATTAGTCGGGGAGTGCATTGGGACAGTGATCATGTTACGACATTTAATGATGAGGTACAGCTAATAGCACAGGAAATAGTACGCGTAAACGCTTTGGAGCGAGTGCATATAGGGTTGGATTATTTCGATGCCAGCTTAAATCGAATAGGAGCGTACGTCGTTGGGGCGAGGGCTGTCCAACTTGCATTAGTTAACGCTCTCTTGGAGCCATGGAAAAAATTACGAGACATGGAAGAACAAGGGAAATATTTTGAGCGACTGGCACTATTGGAGTCCCTCAAAGCCAAACCGTTTGGAGCAGTCTTCGATTACTATTGTCTTAGTAAGGGAGTGCCTGTTGCGAATGATTATGTCGAGGAAGTCGAAAAGTACGAAGCGACCAGTCTAAGCCGTAGAGAAGTCATCGCAATCCAGAACTAGAAATCTGACACGTGATTATCCAAGCCCGAAAGGACTAACTATGAGAATCAGCAAGATAAGACGAGTAATCTTCTGCATGCTTACAATTCCCAGTTGTGTCAGCATTGCTTTTGCAAAAAGTGGTCAAACAGGATCGTTATCGGGCAAGATCAGTGGTACGAATGCCACGCCGCTTCCTGCTGCCACGGTTCTGGTTGTCGGAACGAATAATGGCGCTTCGGCCGACCTTGACGGGAATTACTTTGTTCGAAACATAAGCGCAGGCATTCATGATATTGCGTTTTCCTATGTGGGCTACAAAACAAAGATACTAAGAGTGATCATCAAACCTGGTGTCGTCGCGCATTTGAACGTGACGCTTCAGGAGACTGGCGTGACGGGAAAAACAGTGGTCGTGACTGCTCAGAGATCAGGGCAAGAGGGGGCCATCAATTTGCAACTGAAATCGAACAACATTGCTAACGTTGTGGCTGCAGACCGGCTCCAAGCCAATCCTGATGCTAATCTTGCAGAGGCGATCGGACGTCTGCCGGGCATTTCCCTAATACGATCCGGAGGGGAAGGGGTGGGGCTCGTAATACGCGGACTCGATCCTAGTTACAGTCAGATCATGTTGAACGGCGTACCGGTTCCCATCAGCCTTTCGGATATATCTCAATATGATGTGAAGAGCGTCGAAGTATTTAAGACAGTTACCCCTGACATGCAGGGTGACGCAGTCGCGGGTAATGTTAATCTTACGCTGGAAGAAGCACCCAAGGGGTTTAAGTTCAGCGTAACTGCGCTACCAGGTTATAACAACCTTAACAATTACTGGGGAAACTATAAATACGTCGCAAATGTCAGCGATAGGTTTTTCAACAACAAATTAGGTGTGATACTTGGTTTAGATGCGGAGAACACAAACACAAGCGACCAGACGCTGGGTGCAAGCTATGAAGTAAAAAGTGTCCCTCCCCCCGGCGAATTGGCTCCTCTGTACGTCGGTGGCATAAACCTCAACGACGTT
>JAJYRM010000042.1 GCA_021794075.1 Bacteroidota bacterium
TGATCAGCGTGTTTACCCTCTGGATCGGCACCTTCATCCGGCGCGCGAGCTCCACCTGACTCATGCCCTTTGGCTTCAGGAACTCTTCGAGCAGAATCTCTCCGGGATGAGTCGGTTTACGGTTCTTTGGTATCATGTCCTTTTCCTCAGTGATAATCGGTTATCGAAACGCCGCTTGCCGCGCCGTCGGCCCACCTAAACACGATGCGGAACTGGTCGTTTATCCGGATCGAGTGACAGCCTTTCAGCTCTCCCTTCAGAACTTCAAGCCTGTTCCCTGGCGGCACTCGCAGATCGGCTATTTCGTGAGCCGCGCGACACTCCAGATTGACTGCGGTATTCGTCGGGCCGCTTTCGTATCGAGCCCGTCGTATATATCCCTGGTTGTCTCATCAGCGAATCCGGCGATCACACGCCAAGTTAGCGCTTTAACGCCATACGTGCAACGGAGGCCCAACAGCCAAATCGCCCCTCTTCGTTCCGATTATGTCACAGAGAAGCACAGAGCGTGAAATTAGCTTTCGTTCCCAATTCAACATTTAGAATTCATAATTTAGAATTTCTTCCCTCTCTCCGTGTAATCATAAAGCCGGGGCTGTATCATTTCACAGAGTTCCACACCTGTGTGCCGAAGGCACAGAGGACGGAATCAACCCGCGCCACCAATTCAAAATTTAAAATTCAACATTTAACATTCTTCCCTTGTCCTCTTTCGTGCCGTCGAATATTTTGTATCGCTATCATACATCAAACCAATCGAGAATCTGCATCCATGAAAAGCGGAATATTATTCGAAGCATGCGTCGAAACACTTGAATCAGCGGTTGCAGCCGAAAAGGGCGGGGCAGGCAGGATCGAACTCTGCGTGAATCTCGACATCGGCGGCCTCACCCCTCCCGCCGGGATGATTCGCGAAACGTGCAAGGCCCTCTCCATCCCGGTCAACATTCTCATCCGCCCGCGCGGAGGAGATTTCAACTATTCATCCGAAGAATTCGAAACGATGAAGCGCGAGATAGAGGTCTCGAAGCAGGCCGGCGCCAATGGCGTGGTTGTCGGCGTACTCATGGCTGCCGACTCCGTCGACCTTGCGCGCGTGCGTCAGCTGGTGGAGATCGCCCGCCCCATGAGCTTTACGTTCCATCGCGCCTTCGACGAGGCAGCCGATCCTTTTCGCGCGCTAGAAGATATCATGAGCCTCGGCATCGAAAGACTCCTCACCTCCGGACAGAAGCCCGCGGCGAAACAAGGTATCCCGCTCCTCAAGCAGCTCGTCGAAAAAGGCGGCCGCCGGATCTCGATTATGCCGGGTGGTGGAGTCAACGAATCGAACGCAGACAGGATACTTTCGGAGACAGGCGCGCGAGAAATTCATGCCTCGCTCCGCGACTCTTCAGAGGATTTCGAGTCGAGGGTGAAGAATTTCGTCAACATAATTAGCCGTGCCCTCTAAGTCCTTCAAGGAATTCCAAAGTTGTCCGATCATTGACCCGCCGTTCGTCTCTATTTAACTTCTTTTAAGGATTTAAGGAACACGCCGTATAAATTGAACACCTACAAAGGATTCGCGTCATGTCACATAGAATAATCGCCTTCGCGGCGACAATATTTCTCGCAGTGAGCCTTGCGGCCGCGGCGCCTTCAAAGCATGCAGGAAAATCGAGCGCGGCTGACAAACGGCTGGCGGAGCAAATTCTGGCCAACAGGGATTTCGGGATTGTCATGCAAAAAGGCCGCGACCTCCTGAAGACGGGCTTCAACGCGGGAAGCGGATACGCTCAGGTTTGGATTAGGGACCTGAATACTTTCATCAACTATTCGTTGAAGGTTCGACCTAAGAGCGAAGTGCGCGACGCGCTCCTGAAGTTTTTCTATTTCCAGGAGTTCGACGGCGACATGGTTGACGGGTACGAGCAGATCGGTCCCGACGCGAAGATAGACTACTACGGCCGGTTCACCCGCTACGACATGCCCGGCTACGCCTTCCACAAAAACACGGTCGAGGCCGACCAGGAGTCGTCGCTCATACAGGCCGTCTACAAGTACATTAAAGCCACCGGCGACACATCCTTTCTGAATGAAGTGGTACACGGGAAGACAGTTCTCAGACGAATGGAGCTGGCGCTTGGATACATGATGAACTTTCGTTACGACCACAAATACGGCATGATGTGGAACGCCGCCACCGCCGACTGGGGGGACGTGCAGTTCGACGATCCGTGGGGTGTAAAGCTCGACGAGAACTCCTACCCCGCGTGCAGCATTTATACTAACGCGATGTTCCTTATCGCGCTCAGGGACTTCGTGAAGCTCTGTCCCGATACGGCCACCTCCGCTAAATGGCAGAAGATCCACGACGAAATCGCGCGTAACGTCATGAAGTATCTCTGGGATCCGAAGCACGACAAGTTCATTCCGCATCTCTATATCAGATGCGATCCATTCAGGGACAAAAAGGGCTTCGATGAGAATAAGATATTTTATCACGGTGGGACCGCGGTAGCAATAGAAGCGGGACTCCTTAACAGAAAGCAGATCTTGATTTCGCTTCACAAGATGGAGGAGGACGTCAAAGACGCCGGCGCGCAAAGCATCGGGCTGACAATGTACCCGCCTTACCCCGCAGGGACTTTCGCCAACAAAGGAATGGAGCCGTACCATTACCAGAACGGTGGCGACTGGACGTGGTTCGGGGCAAGGATGATCACCGATCTCGTGCGCTACGGCTATGCGCGGCAGGCTTATCGCGAGATTCAGCCGTTCGTGAAAAGGGTCGTGAAAAACAACGGCTTCTACGAGTGGTATACTGTCGGCGGCAAGCCACAGGGTTCAGCGTCATTCCGCGGATCGGCCGGCGTGTTGATGCAGGCGATAGACGCGCTGCGCGCGTGGGCGAGAGACAATGCGAAATAGCGCTTCCGGCAGCTAATACAAACGTCGATATCGTCGAACTCGCCACCGCCACTGATTAAGCCTTTAGGGAATCACACGAATGAGCAAAGCTTAAAAGCATTCATCCGTGTGATTCGAACCTAAAGACAATCGTGTTACTCATGTTCCAATCGGAAGTGGATTCCCGCGTATTTCTTCCTCGCGCCGCTAGCGCGCTCAATCTCCCCTTTTTCCTGAGAGTATGGAATACCTAGGCGCAGGCATATCGGTGCCCTTGATCGACTTCCAGAGGATTTCGTTGAACAGCGTCGGCGGTACCGCGTCTGCCATGCGGAAGTTCATCTTGTCCATGATTGCCTGGCCATAAGCTCCGTCTTTATTCTTCTCATTCAGGTTGACGAGCGGCTGAAGGACGGTGTATGCGGCGGTATCGGCATCCATCGTAAACGAGTTGAACATCGGTTCCGCTGCGGCGTCGTACTGGCTCATCGGCGGCATGCCGAGTATCAGCTCCATTGTCCTGAGCATAGACGAAGTCGTGTACATTGTATTGTCGACGTAGTGGCGCTTGCAGTACGGGCTGATCACGAGCCCCTCCGTGCGATGAGCGTCCACGTGGTCCGCGCCGTTCTGGGCGTCGTCTTCTATCACGAAGATCGCGGTGTGCGGCCATATACGGCTGTGGGAGATCCTCTGCACGAACAAGCCGAGCGCGTAATCGTTCTGTGCCACCATGGCGTTCGGCGCGAGCTTCCCCTTCGTCGTGCCATACGTGTGATCGTTCGGAAGGCGAATGAGGTTGAAACTCGGGACGGAATCGGCCGCGAGGAGCCGGGTGAAATCTCTGTTCCACGCATTATATCGCGAGATATCCGAATAATTCAGGTCCCAGCCTCTGTACATCGGATCGATATGACCGATGAGAGCCTTCTCCCGCGGCGTGTTGGGTTTATTCGTGTCAGGATTGCTCTGCACGAATTCGCCGTAGTCACGGAAATACACGTGGTTCCTCTCGCAATCGTTCCAAATGTAGCCTGCTTCAGGGGACGCAACCGGTTGCCCGCCTTCGAACTCATACGGGGCTCCCCTTCCGGCGTAATTGGAGGGCCAGCTTTTTTCCACGTAGTCGGTCGCGTACGCCGCCGTCGACCAGTTGTGTCCGTCGGCACTCACCTCCGCGTCGCAATAGAGATTATCAAGCAGCACAAAATGTTCCACAAGGTTGTGTATGTTCGGCGTGATTTTCTGCCCGAATAGGACGAGGCTCGAGTCGCCATTCCCTTCTTTTATGTCGCCCAGCACCTGGTCGTACGTCCTGTTTTCCTTAATGAAATAGAAAACGTATTTTATCGGCGATATGCCTCCTACTTTGTCGGGAATCGGATTGTCCTCCGGGAAGGAAGCGTCCCTGGACGCCAGCGGGCGGTACGGGGTGTTCTTGTAGACTTGCTTGGTGTAATTGGTGAGTTCTTCCTTGTCGGGAAACTTGAAGAATGAAAGAGTCGCTTTAAGTAATACACCTATGTAATAAGGCGAATCGCCTCCCGTCTTGTAGCCAGGATTCGGAAATGACCGGTTGCCCTTCCCGTTAAGGACCAGTACTTCACCGTCATTCAATTCGAGAACTTTTGTCGGATACCAACCGACGGGGATGAAGCCCACGGGGACGGGACGCTCGATGTCCGATATATCGATAACTGTAAGCGAGTTGTTGTCGGCGTTCGCCGCGAGGACGTACTTCCCGTTCGGAGAAACGCACACAGAGTTCGTTGTGGATCCTTCCGGGGAATCAGGATATATAGCTGTGGAAACCGTCGCCGTGGTTTTGTGAGTCTTCAGGTTTATGACGCTCACGCTGTTATCGTTCGCGTTCGCCGTGAAAGCGTAATTGCCCCTGACCGCGATCTCAGTCGGATGAGCTCCGGTTCGCGCCTGGTACAGAAGACGAGCTCCCCTGTATGCCTCGACCTTACCGGAGCTCCACATTGAGACGAGCAGCGTCCCGTCGTTGAGATATTTGCAATAATAAGGCATCCCGTCGAGCTGAACGACAGTTTTTCTGCCGGACTTGAAATTATAATATCTAAGGGTGCTATCTCCCCTGAATACAACCGCGAGATCGTTTCTGTTAACGTCTAGTCCCGCGGCCCAGGCGTATGTCCCCCGAGGCGGATAGCTGTCAACGCGAGGCGGCGCGAAACTGATGGTCCGCCCCTGCTTCAACTTCCCGCGAGTCAAGCGGAATGTGTAAACGCAATTCTGATTTCCGCCGGAAACGTACAACGTGTTACCGTAAAACTTTATCCCGAGCCACGTGTCCTTAAGCGGGACTTCCTGCACCACCTTTCGGGTTCGTAGGTCTACGAGTCTCAGTACTGGCTTAGACATGCCGGACTGAGTGACCGCGAGATACTTTTGGTTCGGAGAGACCGCCGCGTTGAGCGGCAAGTCGCCGATCTCAATCGACGTCCCCGCGGGTGATAGCCACCAGCCGTTCGGAAGCAGCATTCGGCCATCTTTTTCTCCGGGAAGTTGGGCGAAGGCAACGCCGCTCCCGATTAATAATAGCGCTACGATTCTGTAGATTCGATTGGACATTTATAACTCCTGTAAAAAGATTTGTAAAGTTAGCCCCTTCACTGCGCATGACTTCGATTTCTCAACGAACGACTTCTCCCGGCAGGAGTGTCGGGAGAAGTCATCCGGATTTCGGAAGTACTTGTGCCTTAGGCTTCTACTCTTTCGCCGGCTTGACAATAATGGCTGGCACCTCAAGGGCCTTGATCATATCATTAAAACTTGCCACGTCCTTAGAAATGACGCCATCGAGCTTGGATATCTGAGAGTCGGCGGTAGCGGCGAGCTCCATGTAGACATCTCCGTCCTGCAATGTCGGAGCGACATCCGCGCCCTCGAGATCGCCCTGCAACGAGCCAAGCTTCTCATAAGTTTCGAGCGGGAAATTCAGAGGGTCCTCAGGCGCGTGAGAGCGATACTGGTAAAGGACCCCTTCAATCGCCTTAAGTTTTTCGCTAATCTTCTTAGCTGCGCTGTCCACGCGCGACGCATAGCTCTGTCCCTTCACACGCGCCATCTGATCGTTGAGCTGACCGTCGATCTCGTGGATCCTGTTGACCGCATCGGTTATCTGAGACATCTTGTCGCGGATCTTCATCGACAGCTCGAATTGCAGGACGTAGTCTTCGTGTGTCGCCGATACCCGCGGATCCTTCACGATCTCGAAAGGCTCCTTATATGTCTTGCCGTTCACCTTAAGTTCGGCGTAATACTTCCCGGGAATCGCCAGCGAGCCGCTCGTGCTTCCCCAGACTATCGCGCCCTTAATCTTATGCGGATCTGGATACCGCATATTCCAAACGAATCGATTCGCTCCCTTCTTGACGACAATCGAAGTCTGTTCGCCACGATCGAAGAAAGACATCGGGCCCTTCTCTTTGGCTTCCGATTTCTTCGTCTCACACTTGAAAGTCTTGACGAGAGCTCCGGTCGAATCGAGTATCGAAAGTGACGCGCTGTCCGGCAGCTGCTTCAGGTAGAAATTGATCATCGGTCCGTTCGGCGGATTCTCCCCGGCGGCGGGAACTTTGAATTGAGGCATTCCCTGGTCGAATCTTATCGCGGGTTGTATCGCGAAGAGGGTCTTCGAAGCATATCCCTGTTCTGCGAGCTGCCTGAGATATGTAAGATCGTCGAGAACCCAGAACGATCTTCCGTGCGTCGCCGCTATCAGGTCGTTTCCATGCACGGTCAGATCGCGGACTGAGACGATAGGGAGCTTGTTGCTCAGCAGCTGCCAATCCTTACCGTCGTTGAACGAGACGTACACATGCGTCTCAGTACCGGCGTAAAGTAAGTTCCTGTCGACTGGGTCCTGCCGGATTACCCTTGTAAAATCGTCGTCCGGTATGCCGTTCGTGATTTTCACCCATGACTTGCCGTAGTCAGTTGTCTTATAAAGGTACGGATGCTCGTCATCAAACTTATACCTGTTGGCCGCCACGTAGGCCGTTCCCCCATCGAAATGCGAGGGATCGATAATGCTTATGAGAGCCTGCTGGGGAAGCTCCTTGGGCGTGACGTTGCTCCAGCTCTTCCCTCCGTCCGTTGAGACGTGGATGAGTCCGTCGTCTGATCCGGCCCAGAGCACATCCTTATTGACAGGCGAAACGGCGAAAGCAAAGATCGTCCCGTAATATTCAACGCTCGTATTGTCTTTCGTGATAGGACCACCGGATGAAACCATGGTAGCGGAATCCGCCCGCGTCAGGTCGGGGCTGATGACGCTCCATCTGTGCCCCTGATCGGTAGATTTGAAGACGACATTGGCAGTAGCGTATATCGCGTTCGGATCGTTCTGTGGTATGACTATCGGGAATGTCCACTGAAATCTGTACTTGGTATCTTTTGCCGCCCAACCAAGAGGATTATCGGGCCACGGAGAGACGACGTTCGTCTGCATCGTCTTTGTGTTGTACCTGGTAATCAGTCCTCCGTAAGAACCGGCGTAGACAATATTCGGATCTGTCGGAGAGACTGCTATATAGCCGCTCTCTCCTCCGCCGACAGAATAATAATCCTTCATCCCAATAACGCCGCGGTCCGAACGGCTCGCTATTGAGACCGTAGTGTTGTCCTGTTGGGCGCCGAGTATTCTATATGGGAAGCCGTTATCAGTCGTGACATGATAGAACTGGGCCGTCGGCTGGTTGTCGAGCGTGGACCATGACCTACCGCCGTCCATCGTGACTGTGGCTCCGCCGTCGTTTGCCTCTATCATCCTCTCAGGATCGTTCGGAGCTATCCACAAATCGTGGTTGTCGCCGTGCGGGACCCGAATCATTTTGAACTTGCTGCCTCCGTCGATCGATTTGAAAAACTCGACGTTGAGAAGATAAACCGTGTTCTCGTTCTTCGGATCTGCGACAATTCTAGAGAAGTACCACGGCCTGGTCCTGAGATTTCTGTTCTGGTTGATATATGCCCACGTCTTCCCGCCGTTATCCGAGCGGTAAATGCCTCCCTCTTTCGCCTCAACTTCCGCCCAAACTCTTTCAGGATTTGCCGGCGAAACGGCTATTCCGATTCGGCCGAGGATTCCCTTGGCGAAGCCTTCGTTGTCGGAAATCTTATTCCATGTCTCCCCGGAATCGGTACTCTTGTAAAGTCCGCTCCCTTTTCCGCCGCTCGTGAATCCCCAGGGAAGCCTTTGGACCTGCCACATCGAAGCGTAAAGTATCCTCGGGTTACCGGGATCAATCGCGAGATCGATGGCGCCGGTACTATCGTCCACGAACAGCACACGCTTCCACGTCTTTCCACCGTCAATTGATTTGTAGACTCCCCGATCATTGTTCGGCCCAAATGCTCTTCCGAGGGCCGCGACATAAACAATGTTTGGGTTGCTGGGATCGATTTGAATCCTGGCGATATGCCGGGTTGCAGCCAGGCCGATGAAACTCCATGTCTTGCCCGCGTCTTCCGATTTGTACATCCCTTCGCCGTACGTCACGTCTCCGCGAAGGTCGGACTCGCCTGTTCCAACATATATGACATTAGGATCTGACGGCGCAACCTCGATCGCGCCTATAGATGAATTCTTGAAATACTTGTCCGAGATATTGGACCAATTGGCTCCGGCATCGGTCGTTTTCCAGACGCCGCCGTCCACGCCGCCGAAATAGAAGACGAACTGGTGGACCGGATCGCCTGCCACGGCCACGGACCGGCCGCCTCTGAACGGTCCAATGAGCCTCCAGTTCATCGTGGAGAGATACGATGTATCGACCATGGCGGTCGACTTTGTCTCCTTCGCCGCCGAGATTTGCGGACCGGCGAGAATAAATACGGAGAGAGCCGCCGTCATTAAAGCGACAAACTTTCCCAATTTGTGCATCTGAACCTCCGTGTTTTGCTTTGGAATTATTTCAGGGCGATTCGGGTCCCGTCAAACTTAAGACGGAAACCGAGAAGCCTATAAGGGATTAGTCTAAAATTCGAAAACTGATCAGGAGACTTTCTCAAAAGTGACATCGACTGAAATTGTTCGTTTCTTCTGGGCGTAGCTTTTCAGACAGCCTCGGAGAGGAAATAAACGCATTGACGGATACATTATCAAAAATGAATTATGAAAGTAATTACCTCCGTTCAAAGCAGGACGGACGCATCGTCTCAAGATTCTGAAATTTTGAAAGTCCACTCTTGGTGCGTTCATCCATTCTCCTATTGCAGCAGACAGGGATGACACCATCATTGTAGAACAAAGCTAACAGACGAGCGGGTCAAAAAAAAGTTGCATTCCTCTTACGGCCAGACTAAATTTTAAACGTAGTTGAATAGAGGCGCGGTGATTATCAGTAAGCGTGGCGCCGAGAAATTTTTCGGGAGAAGTGCGAAGTCCTTCGCAAGCACGACGAAAGGAATCACCGCCGAAACCACGAACCAGACTTCGACGTTCACGGTTGGGCTGCCCTATCCGGAATTGCGATTACTCGTCCGGACAAGGATTTCGAGCGGGCCATTAGAAAAAACCTGCCGAAGGAAGTGAATAACTTGCAGACTGTCACCTCGGTGGAATCAGCGGTGATTTTCCCGGGATGGAGCGCTATTTCGCTTATCGTCAAATACGAAGAAGACGATGGCGTCCCGGATTTCTACTCCGGGAAACTGGTCAATCTTGTTTCCGTGATCAGTCCTTCCCTCCATTCCGTTTTACTCCCCGTTTAAATTCTTACCGGCGACCATCCATATAACAAACTTAGAAAAGTGAACACTGAGAATGGGACGATGAACATAGGCTTATTCGGTTACGGCAAGATGGGAAAGGAAATTGAAACTGTCGCGAAGCAGCGTCATCACTCGGTGTCCGCGATAGCAGATGTAGATACGAAGTTCGATGATGTCAAAGCGTCGTTCCAGAACTGCGACGCCATAATAGATTTCTCCATTGCGGACGCTGTTCCGGCGCACGCCCGATTCGCCGGCGAGTTGAGAAAGCCAATAGTAATCGGTACGACCGGTTGGCAGAACAAGATGGACGAAGTGCGAAGGCTTGTGGACGAAAGCGGAATTGCCGCGGTGGTGGCATCCAACTTTTCACTCGGAGTAAACCTGTTCATTTCGACCGTTGAAAAAGCAGCCAAACTATTCGGCCAGTTCGACGCTTTCGACTGCGCGGTGCTCGAACAGCACCACAACCAAAAGGCGGATGCCCCCAGCGGTACGGCGCTTACCATCGGCGAAGCGGTCATTAAAAATTTTCCCGGGAAAAAGAGACTATTGACAGGCGTTCCTGAAGGAAAAATTTCCAAGGAAGACCTGCAGGTCAATTCGATTCGCGTCGGAAGCGAATACGGGACACACAGCGTGTTTTTCGATTCGGAAAACGACAGGATTGAGCTCACACACGTCTCGAGAGGGAGGCGCGGTTTTGCTCTCGGCGCTGTAATCGCGGCTGAATGGGCAGTTGGCAAAAAAGGATTTTTCAAATTCAGCGAAGTCCTTTCACAATTATGAAAATCATATCGACACAAAAGATAAAGAGGAAAAGATGAGACGGATGCTATTTCGCGGAACAGGCGTAGCTCTCGTTACACCGTTCAAGAAAGACGGCTCGGTAGACGAGCAAAAACTGCGGGAGCTGGTCGAGTTCCAGATAACAAACGGCACCGAAGCGATCCTTCCCGCCGGAACGACAGGCGAGAGCGCGACCCTCTCGCACGCCGAGCACCAGCTCGTTATGGAAATTGTTCTCGATCAGACGAACAAGCGCGTGCCTGTGATCGTGGGCGCAGGAAGCAACTCGACACGCGAGGCGATTTCACTAACCGCTCATGCCAGGTCTATCGGAGCGGACGGTGTCCTTTCGGTAGCTCCGTACTACAATAAACCGACGCAGGAAGGCTTCTTCCGCCACTATGCCGCGATCGCCGAAGCGGTAGACATACCGATCGTCGTCTACAATGTCCCCGGAAGGACCGGCAGCAATATCAACGCCGAGACGACAATCAGGATGGCCGAAGAAATCCCGACCGTGTTTGCCGTGAAGGAGGCAAGCGGAAACGTCCCCCAGATGATGGAAATTCTTAGAGGACGGCCCGGTGATTTTGCCGTCTATTCCGGCGACGATCAATTCGCCTTCACTCTGGTAACGCTGGGCGGCGACGGCATAATATCGGTCGTCGCTAACGAAGTGCCGAAGATGTTCAGTGATATGGTAAGGTTCGCCCTTGCAGGCGACCTCGTCAACGCCAGGAAGCTTCACTTCAAGCTCCTTCCGCTGATGAATGCCAATTTCATCGAGTCGAACCCAATACCGGTGAAATCCTGCCTCGCGATGATGGGAATGATAGAAGAGGTTTACAGGCTCCCCCTCGTTCCGCCCACCGAAGTTACTAGGTCCAAACTGAGGCGGATAATCGACGAACTTGAACTAATTCAGATTGCGGTAAAGTGATGAGCAGAGAACTTCTAATAGCTGAAATAGAGAAACTCTATGAGATCCATGAGACGAGCCTGGAAGCGGAATCGAACGTCGAGCGATTCCTGGACCTTCTCGACATTGGCGAGGTGCGCGCGGCGGAACCCGATCCGACATCACCTACCGGATGGAAGGTGAACGAGTGGGTGAAGAAAGGAATACTACTCGCATTCCGCGTCGGAAAGCTTGTCAAGGTAGAAGACTCGTGCAGCGAACAGTTCTTCGACAAGCATAACTTTCCCGTGAAAGATATTTCGGCTGAAGATCAGATCAGAGTGGTACCGGGCGGCACCGCCATTCGTCGCGGCGCCTACCTTTCGCGCGGCGTAGTCATAATGCCGCCTTCATATGTGAACGTCGGCGCTTACGTCGGCGAGGGAACCATGCTTGATTCCCATTCACTCGTAGGGTCGTGCGCCCAGGTGGGAAAGAAAGTCCATGTCAGCGCCGGCACGCAGATAGGCGGCGTGCTTGAGCCTGTGGGCGCATTGCCGATCATCATAGAAGACGAAGTTATGGTTGGCGGCAATTGCGGTATTTACGAAGGGACTATCATTAAAAGACGAGCCGTCATCGGAGCAGGCTGCGTAATCACAGGCTCCACGCCTATTTACGATATCGTGAAAGGAATAGTCCATAAGAAAGAGAAAGGTCATCCGCTTGTTGTGCCCGAAGGCGCCGTTGTAGTTCCGGGATCACGCCGAGTCTCCGGGGACTTCGCCGCGAAGAACAATCTATCGCTTTACACGCCGATCATCGTGAAGTACCGCGACGAGAGAACCGACGCCGCAACGGTGCTCGAACAGGCACTCAGATAATTGGAACTCACTTCAACCGCGGCTCACTTGGCACGAGACAATGCTCCGGCAAAGTGAGTCGTGATTTCACTTCAAGTGAGTTCTAATTCCCTGCTACGCGGATGGGAACAATCCATCCACCGATAAGTATCTCTCACCGGTATCATAATTAAAGGTCATCACCCTCTTCAGCGAAGGATCCTCCGCGAGCTTCTTCGCCACGGCGGCAAGCGACGCGCCGGTGGAAATCCCCACAAGAATCCCTTCCTCTTTCGAGGCGCGAAGAGCATAAGCATAAGCCTCGTCCTTGGAAACGTTGATTGTTCCGTCGAGAACTTTCATATCGAGATTCTTCGGTATGAACCCCGCTCCAATTCCCTGCAACGGATGCGGTCCAGGCTGCCCGCCCCCAATCACCGGAGACGCGTCGGGTTCGACGGCAAATACCTTTATCTTCGGAAATTTCTCTTTCAGCACCTTCGCCACGCCTGTAATATGTCCACCTGTGCCGACTCCTGTTATCAATGCGTCGAACCCTTCAGGAAAGTCCTTCACGATTTCTTCGCCAGTTGTTCTCTTGTGAATATCGACGTTGGCTGGGTTTTCAAATTGCTGGGGGATCCACGCCGAAGGAAGAGTCTTTGCCAGCTCCGTCGCGCGCTCGATGGCTCCCTTCATCCCCTTCTCACGCGGAGTGAGATCAAACTGGGCGCCGTACGCTGCCATGATTTTCCTTCGCTCAATAGACATCGATTCTGGCATCACAAGTATAAGCTTGTATCCCTTGACTGCCGCCGCCATCGCCAGTCCTATGCCCGTATTGCCTGAGGTCGGCTCTACTATCACGCTACCCTTTTTCAGAACACCGCGTTTCTCCGCATCCTCGATCATGGCGATACCGATCCGGTCCTTGATGCTCCCTCCGGGATTCTGACGCTCGAGTTTCAACCAGACTTCCTTCTCCGGGAAAATCCGGTTCAGTCTTATGTGCGGTGTGTTGCCGATCAGCTCAAGTATATTTTGAACTTTCATTCCTTTTCCCTCTCTTGAAGATTTAGTTGAATCAGATTACGAAATTAATCACCCCGCTGCGATCGTCCTGCTGCTGCACTATAGTCTCGCTCTTCTGGTAAACCACAGAAAATGGAGGCACGCTGTGAGTCAGCCATACGTTCCCTCCAATCATGCTGTCGTGACCGACCACTGTTTCTCCACCAAGTATAACGGCCTGCGCGTAAATCACAACATTGTCTTCGACTGTCGGATGACGTTTCGACTTTGCCATATTTTTATCGACACTGAGCGCGCCGAGAGTCACACCCTGATAGAGTTTCACGTTGTTTCCAATGATGGTCGATTCACCGATGACGATACCGGTCCCGTGATCGATGGCGAACGAGCTACCGATCTGCGCGCCCGGGTGGATATCAATGCCGGTCAACTGGTGCGCGTATTCGGTGAGGAGCCTTGGGAGTATCGGGACCCGCACCCTGTACAGCTCATGCGCGAACCGGTATATGGCGATGGCAGTGAAGCCTGGGTATGCCAGTATCACCTCATCCACGCTCTCCGCCGCCGGGTCGCCGATGTTGATCGCCTCCGCGTCAAGCCAGAGGGCGCATTGTATATCCGGCAGCGCCTCTATGAATCCTGCTGCCACCGCGTCTGCGTCGCGGTCCTTCCCTTTAAGGAAAGGCGTAATAAGTCTACGAAGATCCTGCTCCAGGGTGACTAGACTCGCGAAGATTTCATTTTCCGAATGATTCGCGTCGGAGCTGAAGTGCGGGAAGAGGGTCGCCAGCAGCCCGTCAGCGAATTCTTGGGCGCGCCGCTCTGCCTGCATACCGAAGGAACTCTGGTCCGGTAATTCGTGCAAATTCTTTAATATCTCTCCCGCTACCTGTTTTGTGTTTGTTTCCATCTTGACTTAAAAGCCTCTATTGAACTGTAAGCGTTCTTATAACCTCACTGACGTTTCGCCCGTTTCCGGACAAGATTTCAAATGCATGAGATTGATGTACTTAAATTAGATAACGAAAGCTGGAAACCCAAAGTTCAAACGAATTAGAAGAGTTTTGCGAGATCCACGCGGGACCCTGCTTAACGAGTTATTCCCTGGTACATCATAATGTCAAAATCTTATCCGGCTTCATAGGTCCCCCATATTTCCCTCAGAGCGCCGGAGATTTCTCCTAACGTTGCGTAACTCTCAACCGCGGCCAGGATCGAAGGCATTAAGTTCTCACTGCCTGCCGCCCTTCTTTGCAACTCCTGAAGACTTCTCCTCACATCATCCGCGCTACGTTCACCCTTGACCTTTCGAACCCTCTCTATCTGCGTTTCCCTTACCATCGGGTCGAGCTCAAATATTCTCGGCTGGATATTGTCGGTGTCGTTGAATTCATTCACTCCGACGACAATTTTTTCACGCAACTCAATCTTTCTCTGATATTCATACGAGCTAGTGGCGATCTCCATCTGGAAGAAGCCGGTTTCTATCGCCTTGACGGCGCCTCCCATCGACTCAATCTTGTCGAGATACTCCCAGACTCTCGTCTCCACCTCATCAGTGAGTTTTTCGAGAAAATATGATCCGGCGAGAGGATCGATGGTGTTGGGGACGCCGGATTCAAAGGCAAGGATTTGTTGTGTCCGAAGCGCGAGCCGTACCGATTCCTCCGTCGGAAGTGCGAGCGCCTCGTCACGGCTGTTTGTGTGGAGCGACTGGCAACCTCCGAGAATGGCCGCAAGCGCCTGGTAGGTCGTTCGTATGACGTTGTTGTCGACCTGCTGCGCGGTAAGAGTCGAACCTGCCGTCTGTGCGTGGAACCTGAGCTTTATCGCGTCAGGATTCTTCGCACCGAATTTTTCACTCGCGAGACGAGCCCACACGCGCCGCGCAGCGCGGTACTTCGCGATTTCTTCGAAGAAATCGTTGTGTGCGTTCCAGAAAAAGGAGAGCTGGCTCCCGAATCTGTCGAAATCAAGTCCGACGGATTGCGCCGCGCGGACGTATTCGATCGCGTTAGCGAAGGTAAACGCGACTTCCTGCACGGCCGTCGCGCCCGCTTCCCGGATATGATATCCGCTTATCGAAATGGTGTTCCAACTTGGAAGCTCTGATGCGCAGTAGGAGAAAATGTCGGTAACCAATCTGAGTGATGGGGTCGGCGGGTAAATGTATGTTCCACGTGCGATATATTCCTTGAGGATGTCGTTTTGAATTGTGCCCGAAATTTTCTTCAGATCAGCCCCCTGTTTCTTCGCGACGGCGATGTACATGGCAAGAAGAATGGCGGCTGTCGAATTAATTGTCATCGATGTGGTCACGGTGGATAGTGTTATTCCATCAAACAGCCTTTCCATGTCTGCCAGAGAGTCGATTGCCACGCCGACTCTTCCGACCTCACCCTCGCTCATTGGGTCATCCGAGTCATATCCGATTTGTGTCGGCAAGTCGAAGGCTACTGACAGACCGGTGATTCCCTGTTCGAGTAGGTAGCGATATCTTTTGTTCGATTCATCTGCGCTTCCGAAGCCTGCATATTGTCTCATAGTCCAGAGTCTTCCGCGATACATCGTCGGATAGACCCCCCTCGTGAATGGGTATTCTCCCGGAAAGCCTAGCTTGTCGAGATAGTCTGATATTGCATCGCCGGGTTCCCCTGCCGGCCCGTACAACCTTTCGATATCTATCCCTGAATCAGTTCGGAACCGTTTGGACGCCCCTTCCGGCTCCTTCGTTGCTTCGTTCTCACGGGGTTGGTCCGCCACTTCGCTCCCCTTTCTCTTATTAATCGGCCGATCTCATTTCAACACGTCGATCAGCGTAAAGACAAAGAGCCCGACGCTCAGATAGGCGTTCATATTGAAAAAGGCGAAATTCAATTTACTTAGATCGTCGGGCTTAACGATACGGTGCTGGTGTATCAGCGTGACGCCGACAATTCCCAACCCGAAAAGGTAAATGGTTTGGAGAGGGAGTATAAATTTCAGGGAAAGCAAAAGTAGAAAGGCGATGACATGGAGTGCCGACGACACCACCAGAGACTTTCTCACACCGAGAGATTTCGGCATCGAGAAAAGTCCTACCTGGTCGTCGTAGTTGAGATCCTGAAGGGAATATATAATATCAAAACCCGCTCCCCATGCGACGACTGTAAGTCCTAGGATGATCGGTGGAAGGGCAAACATTCCGGCTATACCGAGCCATGCTCCCACCGGTGCCAAACCCATACCAAGTCCGAGAAATATATGTGAAAGCCAGGTGAACCTCTTCGTGAAGGAGTAGAAAAAGACGACTCCCAAAGCTACAGGCGATAGATAGAAGCAGAGCGGGTTGAGTTCATGAGCGGCGAAGACCAGAAGTAGCGACGCGGCGATAACAAACAGTTTCGCCTCACCGACAGATATTTTCTCGGCAGGGATTTCCCTGTTCTTCGTGCGCGGATTCCTCGCGTCAAACTCACGGTCCGCGATCCTGTTGAACCCCATCGCCGCTGATCGGGCTCCAACCATAGCGACGATGATCCAGATTAGTTTCATCAGCGTGATCTTGTAGCTGAAGGAGACTAGCACCACGCTCGTCAACGCGAACGGCATAGCGAACAGGGTGTGGGAGAACCTTACCAGTCTCCCGAAGGCAATAACACGGTCTATAATTTTCCTCATACTTTTGATAAAATACCGCCGCCATCCTGAAAATACAATTATATCGCACTTGCTTGGCGTTCACGCGACTGCATGAGCTCACGCTCCACTGGTTGAAGTATCGGAATAGATACTCTCATAAAAAAAATCCCGGCGACACGTTCAATTGTGCCGCCGGACTATAGCGATTCGATTACCGCTATTTGCTTCGTTGCTACTCTTTGTAAATGCTGATACCGCCGTTCGTGGTATGGAGCCTTATTTCATTTCCACCCTTGTTGATCGTCCCTTCGAGTCTCGTCTTGCTGAAACGCCCCTGGATGGTTACCGGAAAGTCGGTGTGAATTCCGCCGTTTGTCGTGCGCGCATCGATCTCCGCATTGATATTCGTCGGACAATACACGGATATCCCGCCGTTCGTAGTGCCAAGCTCCAACTCCCGCAGTTCGACTTTGTCGCTGATCCTCGCATTTATCGCTCCGTTGGTCGTCGACCCCTTGACTACACCGCCCACCCCCTCAAGTTCAATGTGGCCGTTGGTCGAATGCGCCCTCACTTTTCCGATTACTTCCCTTACCCTTATGCTACCGTTTGTTGAACTGACATTCAGCTTAACGGTCGAAGGCACCTTCAGAACGTATTCAACGCTGCCATATCTCGAACCGCCATGAAGCAGCCAGTCGAAAAAGCCACCGCCAAAATCATGCGGGTAACGCGTCTTAACTTCCAGGAAATCACTGCCGGATTTTATGTCGACGCGGAGATCGGAGAAATATTCTTCTGCATTTTCGCTGTTATCGGCCCGAACAGTTTTCGTCACTTCGAGTGACACCTGGTTCTTATCCCAGCCTACGACCTTGATACTACCGTTAACATTCTCGACAATGACGCTTCCAGTCGGTGAAATATTGAAGAATTTCGTTTCGGTCCTCGAATATTTTTCCGCCTTGGCGCTTGAAGCGGTGACGAAAACTCCAACGACGAGAGCAAACAGTAAGTTTCGCATATTATCTTCTCCATTTTTCTGGCTCAATCAGACGAAACGTACGAGTATCTACGACGCTGAGCTGGCGAAAGTTTCATTAGAGGTGAAATAAAAAAAGGCAGGAAATAATTCCTGCCTTGATGTTAACCCGTTTTCCCGAATAGCTCTAGACGAAGAGCGGAGCCAGGACAAGCGTGATAGTGGCCAATAGCTTTATGAGCACGTGAAGTGAAGGTCCTGCCGTATCCTTAAATGGATCGCCGACAGTGTCTCCAACCACCGCTGCTTTGTGAGGCTCGCTTTTCTTCCCGCCGAACATCCCGGTCTCGACGAACTTCTTCGCGTTGTCCCATGCGCCGCCGCCATTGTTGAGCAGGATAGCCATTAGAATTCCGGCAATCGTTCCAACCATCAAGAGAGCGGCTACAGCCTCTGCTCCAACGTTGAAGAGCCTGAACACGACCCCGACCAGTATCGGCGTGCCGACCGCGAGAAGTCCTGGCCCAACCATGCTTCGGAGCGCTCCGCGCGTCACTATGTCGACGGTTCTGCCGTAATCGGGCTGTTCAGTCCCCGAAAGGATACCGGGTTTCTCTTTGAACTGCGCCCTAACGTCATTGATGACGTAGTAAGCGGCCTTTCCCACTGCCTTAATGGCAAGTGAGCTAAAGAGAAACACCAGGGCCGCGCCAAGAAGCGCTCCGACAAAAACTTCGGGCCTTGCTATGTTCACCGATGTCATGGCGGGAAGGCCCTTCTCTTTTAGAAGCACGTTCACATCATCTATGTACGCAGAGAAGAGAAGGAACGCAGCGAGTGCCGCCGAACCGATCGCATACCCCTTTGTCAACGCCTTTGTTGTGTTGCCCATTGCGTCGAGCCTGTCGGTCTTCTTTCTGACATTCTCAGGCTGTCCACTCATCTCGACAATACCGCCTGCGTTATCGGTGATCGGGCCAAATGTATCCATCGCGAGAATATAAGCCGCTGTTCCGAGCATGCCCATCGTGGCTACTGCCGTTCCGAAAAGACCGGCGTTAGGTATACCCGTCGCCAGACCGAGATAATATGAGCCCACGATCGCCAAGGAAATAGCTATCACCGGCATCCATGTAGATTCGAGACCGACCGCAAAGCCGGTGATGATGTTCGTCGCGGGACCGGTCTGGGAAGCTTCAGCGATCGATCTCACCGGCCTGTATTTGTACTCTGTGAAGTACTGGGTAATATAAACGAACGCTACGCTTGTCAAAATTCCGACCACGCCCGCCGCGAAGAAATAGAGCCACGCGTTTGGCGCGCTGGGAGTATCCAGAAGCCATTTCGCGCCGATGAAGAAACCGATAGCGGCAAGGAACGACGTGACATAATAGCCATGATTCAGCGCCTTCATCGGGTCCTCGTCCTCCCGAGTCCGGACAAACATTACACCGACGATGGAGGCGATCAGTCCAAAGGCACGCACAACCAGCGGGAACATGATTCCCTTAAGGCCGAAGAAATGGAAGAGTGCGACTCCGAGGATCATCGCTCCAATATTTTCGGCCGCCGTCGATTCGAAAAGATCGGCACCGCGTCCGGCGCAGTCGCCGACGTTGTCGCCGACGAGATCGGCTATCACCGCCGGGTTTCGCGGGTCATCCTCTGGGATTCCGGCTTCGACTTTTCCGACGAGGTCAGCCCCGACATCCGCCGCTTTAGTATAAATCCCTCCGCCGAGCTGCGCGAAGAGAGCGACGAAGGATGCTCCGAATCCAAATCCGACTATCATAAAGGGTATTTTTTCGATCGGGGTACCCAAGACCTGAAAAATTCCAAAAAGGCCGCCAACCCCAAGGAGACTCATCGCGACCACAAACAGACCAGACACCGCGCCTCCCCTCATCGAGATTTGCAGCGCGCGGTTTAGTGATGTCGTTGCCGCGCTTGCGGTCCGGGAGTTTGCCCTGATAGACACGAACATTCCGATATATCCCGCGATCCCGGAGCATAAAGCCCCGAAGAGAAACGCGAGCGCTGTGTACGCCGCCAGCTGGACCGGGCCGACAGGATCGTTCGGCATCGGAGTTCTTACAAATGCATAAAGCACAAAAATAATTCCCGCTGTGACGACGCTAAGCATCGCTATAGTCGAATATTGTCTTCTCAAAAACGCTTCGGCACCTTGCCTAATTGCATCCGCGATCTTCTGCATCTCGGGTGTCCCGCGGTCTTGTTTCAGGATCTGGCGCGCGAGGTACACCGCAAACAGGAGTGAGAGGACACTGATCGAAAGAATTAGTCCTAATTCCACTATCGTTCTTCCTCCTTTAAGATTATTTGATTGACCTCTATGGAAAAAAAAAGCGTGATTGAAAAAATCACGCCTTTATGATGAAGCTATTGACAGCCTATCGATTTCTGGAGCTTGATCATTTGCTCGTGAACAGGATCGTCCTTGCTGACTGCGTTAAGTACCTTCTTGATTTCAGCGCAAGCCTGATCGATTTTTCCCATGTATGCGTAATCCTGAGCAAGTAAAGCGAGAGTCTTGGTATCCTTCGGCGCGTACTTCAGTGCTGACTGAAGGCTGGTGAACGCGTCCTGATAGAGTTTCTTTGCCTCATCGGGCCTGTCTTTTTGTATCTTAGCGGCCTGTATGATCTGGTAAACGGCGATATAACGATATGCGTCGTTCAAATCGGATGAATGATCCGCTCCGGATGTATCCGCGAGCGCCAACTTTATGAGGTGATTATAAACAGCCACGGCTTGTTCCATCGAGTCGGACGCGGAATACGCAAGAGCAAGCCACTTATTGGCAAAATAGTTGTCAGGCTTTTCCACCGTCACCATCTTCAACGTATCAATGGCCGCCGACATGTGCTGCGATGCTATATAGCAAAGTCCGAGATTCAGCTTCGCGCCTATGTCGTTCGGCTCGAGCTGCAAATACTTTCTGAAGTAAGATATCGCCTCGTCGTAACGCCTCATCGTGAAGAGAACCCCGGCCAGCTGGTTTTCAATCGGCGCGAGAGTCGAATCCAGGCTGATTGCCTTTTCCCATGAGCTGACAACCGCTGCCGTGTCGTTTACTGCTTTGGCGGCAAGACCATACCTTACGAGGTCTCTCACGCTCATCGAATCGATCGGGATGGATTTGTAGAGGTTGTAAGATTGCGACGCGTCTTTTTCAAAATAATATGCCGACGCGAGCGACTTCTTCGCTTCCAGAGAATTGGGAACCTTAGTAAGGTATTCCTGAAAATACTTTACCGCGTCGCTGAAAAGGTTCGCGTTGAAAGCGCAGTCTGCGAGTTCGAAAAGCGCCTTGTTATCCTTCGGCTTAAGTTCATGATATCTCTTCAGAAAGGGATAGGCGTCTTTATATCTCTTGTTCACGTAAAGGATCTCGCCCGCCTGGTACTGCCCCTGCGGATTGTTCGGTGCCAACTCCGATACTTTAAGAAACTGTTTGTAGGCATCGGCGCCGTCGGCGTTCTTCAAATAGGCGTTGGCCAACCGCAGCCTGACAGGGATGTTCATGGAATCGAGCTTCAGCGCTTCCTGGTAAAACTGGATCGCTGTATCATAAATACTCTGCGCCTTATAAGTGTCCGCAATTCCCGCGAGCGCCCGCGGATCCTTGTCGTTCATGTCATGGGCTTTGTAGTAAGCCTGCATTGCCTGGTTGACGGAATCGGCAGCGAGATAGGCGTCTCCCAGTGAAATCACGAAATTCTCGTCTTTCGAATCCTTCTCGATGGCAGTGTTGTAGTACTGAATCGCCTGAGAGTATTTCTTCTGGATCGCGTTAATCTGGCCGAGTCCGTAATAGGCGCCGGCCATATTGTCATCGAGCTTTATTCCTCTGTTGAAATAAAACTCGGCGCTATCAAGGCTGTCCAGCTTCAGGAATACTTGTCCGAGATAGAGATTCCCCCTCTTGGAATTCCGGTCTTCCTTAAAAGCCTGCTGCAGCAACGGAAGTGCTCCCTGGTAATCGTTTTTCTCAAAGAGCGCGATACCTTCCTTAAGCGGATCCTGTGCGTAGGCCTTCAGGCTCAAAGCTGTTAATAGAAGGACGAGAAAGAGTGTAAGTGGTTTTTTCATAGTGGCTGATTATTTAGTTGAATTAGTCTCACAGGCATGGTGGCCGGAACAAGCCCGTTGTTTACGAAAATCTGCTGGCCGGCGGCGCTGACAACGAAGGTCAAGAATCCAGCTCCAAGTCCATCATCAAGATTCCGTGTCAGGAAAAATATCGGACGCGTCAGCGGGTAATAGCGCCTATAAATGTGCGCCTGGTATGGAAAGTAGTAACTTCCGAAAGTATTTGGGTCGATATGTTTTATCATACTCGAATCGACTTCAGCAATCTGGATGGCGCGAGGAGAGGGCTCCTTGCTTTGGACCAGATCCGGGCCTGAGTTGAGCCAATCCGAACTGATAAGACCGATCGCGCCTCTCGTTTTACCGACGAACTTGTAAACGTTAGCCATTGTGGTACATGGATAAGCCGCAGTAAAATTCTCGCTCCCCAGCACCCGCTCCTTGAAAAACTCCAGCGTTCCTGAATTCGGGCTTTCAAGTGCGGGAATAATTCTTCCCTGGAAATTCGGGTCGACCTCTCCCCAAAGCTTCGTCTTCCCGTCGAAAATATTTCGAAGTTGATCTGTGTTCAGTCCCTTTACATGATTCGCGGAATTTACTATTACAACTACACCGTCGAGGGCTACCCTCGTTGAATCGGCTTTGATATCGTATTTCTTCATCGCCTCGAGTTCGCTCTTCGTGAAGTACCTTGAACTGACAACCAGATTCGTCTCGCTGTTTACGAGTTTGGCGATCGCCACACGCGACGGTACCGCGTGCACGGTGATGTGGGCCTTCGAATAAAGGTTCATGAACTGGTTCGCCAGCTTGGTAACGACGGGCGCCACGGATTCCGCGCAGTAGACTTCCAGCTTACCTGATGTAGGCGTGGAGGAAGCAACTTTCTTTTTTGGGGTACAGGACGAAATGATCACACCCAGCCCCAACACAGCAATTAAGAAACGTTTACTGATCGTCATCCTGCTTTGCTTTAGTAACCGTAATTACGTAACGGTAGATTCCCCAGAGAATCAACACAATTCCGAGTGTTATCCGGAATTGGTCCGGGAAACTTCTCCGAAAATACACTCCGAAAATAACAAAAAGTCCGCCGAAAAAAAAGACGGCGGACATAAAGTACCCAATATATTTGCCGAGCTTGTTCGTATTGCCCTTTACAATAGAGTTTACTGCTTTTGCAGTCTAAAAGTAAACGGTATTACGACCCAAACCGCGACGGGACCATGGTTCATGATCGCGGGCGTGAACCTATACTGCATTGCAGCATCGATTGCCGCCTGATCAAAGATCTGAGCATCGCTCTTGAGAACGATCGCCTTGTGGGGCTTACCGTCTTTGTCGACCCAGATCTTCACGATGACTCTGCCTTCGATTCCAGCCCTTTGAGCAAGCTCAGGATATTTCGGCGTTACCTGCTTTATAATCTGAGGCTCTTTTTCCACCGGTACAAAGTCGGGTGGCGGGGCGTCGCTTGCGGGGACTTTGAAATCCCCCATCGAGACTCCGACCGAATCTCCGCCCGTCCCCTGCGTGACCGGACCAGCTATCTTGCTCAACTGTTCCTGCGTCGCAATAGTCTGCTCAGGGGAGACTTGGGCGTCAGGAACTGGAACAGGAATTCCAACATTCGGTTTCGCCATAGGAGTAGAGAGCTGAATCTTCGGAAGAGCCTGCTGATTCATGATCGAAGGGGGCGGCCCGAGTTCACTGTACGTCAGAACACGGACAGTCGGCATGCTCTCGTCTTCCCGGTTCAAATACTGTGCTCCCCAGTAAGCGCCGACACCGATGAAGTGGACGGCTATCGCGATAGCCAGACCAACTCCCGTGTACTTCTGAGCCAGGCGCTTGAGAAGAGGGGCACCGTATTGTCCCTGGGCAACGGTGCTTTGTGCTACTTTCTTCTTTGCCATATTAGTTCAACCTCCTTTTCATTTCGCGCCAACCTTTGCTAACGCGGCCTGATCTTGAGGCGTCATTGGTGCCAAACTAAAGCGCGTCACGTTGTCGAGGTTTAGTTCGTCAAGTATGTTGATCATGTCCTGGTATTTGGCTTTCCGGTCAACCTTTATAAGCGTGACGAGCCGCGGATTAGCCTTGTTCTCATCGATAATCAACTTGCGGAAATCTGCCCACGCGACCGGTTTTGGCGGCTGCGTTCCAATCGTCCAGTAAATTGATCCATCTGGCACGACCAAGAGCGTCATCAGATTTGACGCGGCAATTTCAACCTTGGTGTCTCCCGGCGGGAGGTTGATCTCCATCGCCTGGGGACGATTGAATGCCGTTGTCAACATGAAGAACGTCAACAGAAGAAACGCGACGTCCACCATCGGCGTCATGTCGATGCGGATCGCAATCCTTCTTTTCTTCTTGTGTCCGCCCTTTTTCTTGCCATGAGGTTCGGCTACTTGTACATCAGCCATCTTTAGCCCTCCTTACCGCCTCCGCCGCTGCGGAGTTCAGTTTGCAGGTTGAACCTCGAGACTTGCGCCTTCTGAAGATCGTTCATGACGTCCATGACCGGTCCGTAGTCGGCATCCTTATCAGCCTTGATGACGGTTATCAACCTTATATTCTGGATACGTGCCTGGACCACCAGGTTGGCGAGGTCCTTTGGCTGCACTGGGACCGCCGGCACCAGCCATACTGGCACAATTTTCCCGTCTTTGTCTTGTATCCCGTTCGGATACATCGGCTCAAAGAGGGCCTTCATTATCTGCTGCTGATCGACTCCCATGAATATCTGTCCAGCTTTGTCAATACTGATAGTAAGGACTCCGCTTTCAGGCAGCTTCGGACCCTTGTCCGACGATGGCAGCGTTATCTGTACTGCCTGCGGCGGTTTGAACTGGGTCGTCATCATGAAGAACGTAAGAAGCAGCATAGCAACGTCCACCATCGGGGTCATGTCGATCCTGATGTTGAGCCGTCTTTTCTTAATTCTAGGCATTTGCTAAGCTCCTTGAAAGCGGTTACTTACTGTCGAAGTTTCTCGAATTCAATATCGCAATGATGCTGGCGGTTGCTTCATCGATCATATAAGTGAAACCGTCTACTTTATTAACAAAGAAGTTGTACGCAACGATTCCCGTGATAGCCGCTATCAAACCGCCCGCGGTATTGATAAGAGCTTCCGAGATACCGATTGACAGCTGGATGGCGTCCGGAGCGCCGGCGTGGGCCAGAGCCTGGAACGCGCGGATCATTCCAATAACCGTTCCCAGCAGACCGACCATAGTGGCAATCGAAGAAATCGTGGAAAGGACGATGAGGTTCTTCTCTAGAAGCGGCGTCTCGAGCATCGTAGCCTCTTCGATAGCGCGCTGAACTTCCGACATATACTTCTCAGCTTGTACATGGCTGTCTTTGAGAACTTCCTGATATCTCTCCAGGCCGTTGCGGATAACGTTAGCCATAGAGCCTCTCTGCCTGTTGCAGACATCGATCGCGGCCTTGATATCGCCGTTATTGAGGTTGTCTTCAACGTCTTTGAGGAACTTTGTGAGGGATCCTTTTCCCTGCGCCTTACGGAGTGAGAAGATGCGCTCGAACACGTATGTGAAAACCATCAACGAGAGCATGATAAGGAGAATGACAAGCGGTCCGCCCTTGGTGATGAAACCGGGAAGGAAATAGGAGTAGACCACGTAAGCAATAGCAAACGCGACGATGATGAGAACCGTCGCAAACAGGCCTTGTTTCATTTCAGTAAAGCCTCCTTTTGAAGGATTTTGTTAATAATGTTGAGTTGAGCAAAACTATTTTTTCTCTTTCGAGAAACTCGCAACCGCGTCGATCTGCGTGTCGCGCACGTCGAACACCATCGTTAGCTTCGTTACGACGAAAATGTTCTTTATGTTCTTGTTGAGGTTCGCCAGTTTTACCTCACCGCCGTTCTTGGCGTAATGCGTATGCGCCCAGATCAAGACACCAATCGCGGTGCTGTTCAGATAAGTGGTCTTGCCAAGATCGACAACCAGCTTCTTGTTACCGTCGGCGGATAATTTACTGACTTCGGAACGGAGTTCATCCGTTTCCTCGCCACCGATCAACTCGCCTTTTGGCTCGATGACCGCAACCTCGCCGTCCGCAAGCTTCGATACCTTCAACGCCATTTTCTCCTCACTTTAGTTTAGAGTTTCCTTGATTGAATTCGAAATATCAGAAATGCTGAAAGGTTTTTCAATGAACGCCGAGACGAAGGCAGAAAGCGACTTGCTCTGCATTTCACGCTCGGAGATTCCGACTGCAATCATAGGGACGCCAGGTTTCACTTTAGCGGCTGCCTCAACGAAATTTCCCAGCACTTTTTCGGGCATTTCACCGTCAACAATCAAAAGATCCACGCGCGCCTTGATCAGACGTTCCAATGCCGCATCCAGATTGTACTCGCAATGAACCCGAAAACCGATTTGATTCAAGTATTGCTCAATCAGTCCGGCTACCCTCAGGTCACTCGCTGCTATCAGGATGCTCCTGGATTCTTCAGGTGTACGCACGCTTCAATATTGTCAATTTAGATGCCGAAGACGCTCAACTTCAAAAACATCGATCCAAACGCGCTTTGAAACCTTCCAGCACTCGGGGGTATTCAGGAAGACGTGTGTCAGCATGCAAATTGCAAGGAACCAACGAAGATTGCAAGCCAATTTTTCCAATCTCAAATGTGTAAGCTCGAAACAATCTTCCCTTCCGCCGAGTATTTCATTTACAATTTCCTCCTTTCCGGAAGTCGCGTCACAACGAAGCCCCACATTGCTTGACTTCCGCTGAACGCAGACTTAGATTAATGATAGTCAACAGGGAGGAGACGAGGAGATGATCACCCATCAGGAAATAAACCTATTACTAAACTATACGGCGCGTGAGGGACTCGCAATCTCGTTCTATCTCAATACTGACGGCAGCGAACGCAACAGGAATATCTGGAATATAGAAGCGAAGGACATCATCAAGAAGGCGCGTAAAGATCTCGAGGCCATGAACGTAAGCCGGAGATATTACGAAACTGCCGAGAATAGTCTCAGGAAAATTCAGAATTTCGTCAACACAGAGAATTTCGCCCCGCATTACAAGTCTATCGCGATATTCGCCAACGCGGTTGAAAACTTCTACCAGGTCTACCACTTGCCGGTTGCGCTGAAATCCAGCCTGACTCTCGACACAAATTTCTATCTCAGACCGCTGCTCGCCATGCTTGAAGAACATTATCGCATAGGCGTTGTTCTCGTCGATTCGAGACGCGCGAGACTCTTCGAAGCATATATGAATGAAATAGTCGAACACAACGATTTCGCCACAAAGACCAAACCACAGAGGAAGCCGCTCATGGAAACCTTCATGAAGCGGGAGAAGAATCTGATGCAGCGGAGGGAAGAAGAGACGCGCTACCACCTCTCCTCGACGGCGGAAGCGCTCAGGACCCACTCCGCGCGCCGGCATTTTGATAAACTCGTTATCGGAGCCCGCAAGCCTATCGGCGATCACCTCGCGAGGCTTTTGCACCGCACTCTCCAGTCTAATATCATCGCGGTGACTGAGATGGAGATAACCGAGAAGGAAAAGGACGTCCTCGCGAAAGTAATCCAGGCCGAAAGGAACTTCGAGGTTGAAGAGGAGCGCAAGCTCCTCAGGAAGATTTGCACTGAAATTGAAAAAGAAGGCTATGGCGTAAAAGGGATCACGAGGGTCCTTGAAGCCGCTCAGGAGTATAACCTGCAAACCCTCGCCGTTGCCGAAGACTACTCCGTTCAGGGAATGGTATGTCCGGAATGCGGGATGCCCCACATAGACCGGCAGGTATGCGTCTGCTGCGGCAGACAGCTTGTCGAAGTTTCGGATGTGATTTACGACCTCGTCGAGGAGGCCGCGAGGCAAGGCGCTACCGTTCGTCACGTCAGGGGTGAAAGTCTAATGCCATCGCTTGAAAATGTGGCGGCAATTATTAAATTCAAACGAGGTGAACTGGTCCGTGTCGAGGAGGCTAGCGAGGACGAATTCTGAAAATCTGTTTTGCCTGCGGTTCAACACCTTTTAACTCAAACTTCTTTTGCAAGCGTAGCTCGATAAGTCAAGGTAAAATGCTGTACCATATCGAGAGGGCAGCGTACAATCTCTTTATAATGTCGGAATATATTGTATATTGAGAAAAATGATATTGAGGGATTAAGTAAATGACCGGGGTTTTCCCGGGGATTTCATAAATCGAGAGTAGTAATAAAGTTGCGCAATCAAATCAGACAAAAGAACAGATTCACGAAGTATCCAAGTGAGAGGGTCGTGCCTGAAGCTACTTCGGAACAGGACATAAGAAAAGAGCTCGTCAAATTGTACCGGGAGGAATTCGGCAAGTCTCCCGATATAGTGACGAGCGCTCCTGGAAGGATAAACCTGATCGGCGAACACACCGATTACAATGGAGGATTTGTTCTTCCCATCGCGATCGACCGCAGGACCTACACCGCCGCGGGGCGAAGGGGGGGAGAACTCTTCATCGCGTACTCCAAGGAACTCAGCAAGAAGACTTCATTCGAAATTCAACCTGGCAAGTTCGAGCACTCAAACTTTTGGGTCAATTATATCAAAGGCGCATGTTCGCTTTTGAGCGACATAAAGCCCGTCAAAGGGGTGAATTTTGCCATCGGTAGCACCGTACCGAGAGGGAGCGGGTTAAGCTCCTCGGCAGCATACGTGGTCTCCATCATAGAAGCGGTATCGAGACTCCACGATATACGACTGAAAGACATTGATGTGCCGATCCTCGCCCAGCGAATCGAGAACGAATTCGTGGGAGTACAATCGGGCATCATGGATCCATTCGTCGCGAAATTCGCGCGTGAGAACAACGCGCTCCTCGTTGACGCCCGTTCACTCGAATTCAAGCACGTCCCGATCTCCGACAGATGCTCATTCCTCGTCTGCGTTACAGGCGTGAAGCGAGCCCTCGCGACAACAGAGTACAACAAACGCCGCCAACAATGCCAGATCGCGGTGATCGGATTGGCCGAGAAACTCAACCGCGAGATCACATCCTTGAGGGATGTCTGCATCGAAGAGCTGAAGGAACTTAAGGACGACTTTGACCCGACACTTTACGCGCGTTCCATTCATGTAGTTACGGAAAACCAGCGAGCGCTTCAGACTTTTTCCGCGCTGGAAAACGACGACCTCGAAATGGTTGGAAAGCTAATGCTCGAATCCCACCTCAGCCTCCGCTCTAACTTCGAAGTCAGCTCGCCCGAGCTCGACGCTTTCGTTGAGATCGCGGAACAATGCGAGGGAGTATATGGCGCGAGGATGACCGGGGCAGGATTTGGCGGAAGCGCAATCTGTCTGGTTGACGCGGACCGTGAAGAGGCGCTCGCCGTCGAAATTGCCGAAAAGTACAAACAGCGCGGCTTCGAGGGAGGTTACGTCTTCATCGCGAGGACAGGCAGCGGCTCTAAAGTCGAATACGCGTAAGAACTTCGGCTCTCAAGAAAAAAGATACTCTCCTTAAATTCCCGAGAACAATAAGGCTATCCGCTTGCTGACGTATCCAAGCTTCTTGGCCTGAAGAGATGCGGACACGCGCGGTCGAGAATTCAGACGGCGACTTCGGCTATTTCCTCTCGTCAAACTTCAAGGCGGCAGAATTTATACAATATCTGAGTCCGGTTGGTTTCGGTCCATCATCGAAAAGGTGTCCGAGGTGAGCCCCGCACTTGCCGCACTTAACTTCGGTCCTGACCATCCCGAAAGAAGCATCCCTATCCTCTTCAATTTTCGAACCATCGACAGGGGTAAAGAAGCTTGGCCAGCCCGACCCCGATTCGTACTTTGTCTCGGAATCGAAGAGCTCGCTCCCGCAGCAAACGCAGCGGTATATTCCATCCCCATGGAAGTCCCAGTATTTTCCGGTGAACGCGCGCTCAGTCCCTTTTTCCCTCGTGACGTGGTACTCTTCCGGCGTCAATTCCTTTTTCCAATCGGCATCTTCTTTCTTTATCTTCTCTTCCATATATCCTCCGCGCTTTCTAAATATCAAACACAAACATGCGGACATCGGTTCTCATTCGCGTGAAGGTGAACGCCACTTCATCGCTCCCTTCCGCGCAGGTAGCGGTCATGACTGCGAAAGCGGTGGCGGGCTAACTTCCCTGCCTTGACGATTCCGCGATCGCTTCTCTCTTCACAAGTTTCTCACTCTTATCCAGCCCGGTCATCTCGGCGGCACTTTGCTTCAATACCGCGATGGTGGATGTATCCGTGTTGTAAACTGAATTCAAACCCTGCGGCTCCTGCGGCGGATCTCCCATGTACGGATCCCCGGGTCGCCACACATGGTCCGCGTGTTGGGGACGCCCTTCGCCTCCCCAAGCCCAGAAATTGGATCCGACAATCGGCGCGCCCGCGGCCGCACTGTCATAGACTGCACCGAGAATAGTCTTGAAGTATCTGTCTCGTGCCGTAGTCGGCGTGCCGGGATCGTAAGCCTCATTATCACGCGGAAGCCCGAACTCCTCCATGACGATAGGCTTGTTCAGCTCGCGCGACAGATGAATCTGCAGGCCGATGTAATTGAGCGCTTTATAAACCGTGGAATCGTATGTCCCTGAAATATCCTTGGCGTTAAACCATCCCCAGTTTTTCGGCCAGAGATGGAATGTGAGGTAATTTATGTACTTCGTCCTGAAGCCTTTCAAGAAATAAGTGCTGTCCTGCAGAGTCCCTATGGTCCCCTCGCTTCCGGTTGTGACCAGATGGTTGGGGTCGAGGATGTGAATATAATGTGCCGTTGAATCTATCCAGTGATACCATCTATCAATGTGGTCGGCATTTATACCGGGGCGCGGCTCGTTTGCCAGTTCCCAAGCCATGATAGTGGGATCGTCGCGGTAGTAGAATCCGTCGTATTTGTTCTTCCTGTTAAGGAGATCATAGACGTAGTTGTAAAAGAGAGTCTCCGCCTTTTTGTTTCCATAGAAAGAGGCCGCGTAATTCATGAACGCGGGGTATCCAGAAACGCTCGGTCTGACCCCTCCCCCGCCATTCGCCCAATCATTGTACTGCGCCATCCCGCCCGACCACTGCCAGTAATTCGTCAGGAAAATGACGGCGTGCATTCCACGCTTGTGCATTTCACTAAGTAAGTAGTCGAGGCCGTCGAGGAGCTGCTCGTTAAAGACGCCCGGTTTTGTCTGTATTGCCGGCTTGAGTGAATTAGTCAGATAAGATAAGTTTGACCCGCCCAGTATTCTGAGGTTTGTGACGCCCATGGACTTCAGCCTGTCGAGCTCCTTTCTCAGCCTCGCCCTGTCGCCTCCTGGCCCTTTGGATCCGAGATAGCACCCGTACCATAAATTTGTGCCTGTGAAATAATACGGCCTCCCTTTGTATTCCAACTGGGTGCCGTTCGCTTTTATATATTGAGGTCGCTGCCAGAAAAGTAGCGTCGAGCAGGAGCTGAGGAGTAAGGATAACACGAGGAACTGGGCAAGGAGGAAAATCTTCCGCATGGGTTATTCTTTCGATGAAATTTATAAATGCGCCGGAATGCGGCGAGCGACATCGTGACACGCCTCTGTGGTACACGTGCCTGACACTTCAGCGCCGATCCGATTTGCAACACTAATGCCCGGCAAGATTTTACCGGGTGATTGAAGACTAATGAATTTAAATCAGGGCGGGATGCGAAACAAAAAAGCTTCACATAGCCGAAGACTAGTTGCTCACCTGGAGAGGATATTCATCGTCGAGGTTAGTCGCGATTGAGCGATGCTAAAGTTTTGTATCGATAAGATGGAACTTTAGTTCACATATTGGGTTTAGTAGTGGATATGACAATCCCATCTAAAGTACCTTTGGCCGGATCGATAGTGGTCCTCCTGGCAGCCCTTCTGCTCGGAAACAGTAAATTGCAAGCTCAGCCTTTTCACCAGAGAGTAGTAAGCGTTGGCGGCGTCTTCGGAGATCCATCTGGCGTAACGATGCGAATACCGTTCGGGATCTCGCGGGCATTCGATATCGGTTTCGGGCCGGATTATTTCGGCTCACCGAGACTTCAGGTGGACTACATCTGGGAGTTCCACGCCTTCAAATCAAATTTGTTCACCGAATACTGGGGGCCCGGACTCGCTATAGCCTTCGCGAAGGGGATTAACGCGTTCTATACAAATGAGCCGAGGAAGGAAAGCTTTGGTGCGAGCGAGGACAATTCATTCCAGGTAGGAGGGCGCGCGATCTTCGGCGTGAGCATAACGCCGAAAGCATTCCCGTTCGAGTTCTTCGTTGAAACGGGTCCGCTCCTTCCAGTGAGCCGGGTATTCGACCTCGACTTCGACGGCGCCATAGGGGTTCGGTATAAGCTGTGAATGCTTAATTGCGGACTTTAATTCCGCTGCGCGGGAAATATCCCACGGATTGGGATTAACTTATGACAAACCCGTTCCGATCAATCTTCTCGACGATTCGTCGCCGGAGATCGGCACGAACATTCTTTGCCACTCCTGCTGGAGTGAAACGCGCTTCACGGGGCCCTAAGGGAGATATGCTGAGAAAACAAAAGCGACTGACACTCGGAGAAGAGACAACTCTCCGTGGAACTCTGTGATACTCCGTGTGCCTCTGTGAAATGTTAAGGAAAGTTCAAGACTGTAGGAAAATGTGGTCGCCGATGAAAAGCACTAATGCCACAGCACCTCGGAAATCACCTCGATTTTTATGTAAGCTGATTGATCCACCCGCGGAAGTGCAAAGAACTCTGAAAGCATGAAATCCCCGTCAAAACCCCGAGAGCGTTCTTTCTTTTCTCTTGATAGAAAAGAAAGAACCAAATAAAAGATCAAGACTGACGGAAAAAATGTCTGGACATTTCCGCGTGTCGCTAAAACAAATCATATCCGGTGGACTGTGATGGACTTCAGGAATCCCAGATTTGTTTTCGACGCGACACTTGAAATGTCCTAATCGT
>JAJYRM010000178.1 GCA_021794075.1 Bacteroidota bacterium
CGTAACAACGATGAAGCGGGCAGGAGTTTCGGGGTACCGCTTTTTTGACCTACTTAGAGGAGACGAAGGATATAAGTTTGATCTGACATCGTTCGCACCCGTGAATTACCAAATCGTGATCCGGCAAACTCGGGGTGCCTGGCGCCTCCGGGCTTGCATATTCAAACTGATAGGCGGTTGGTTCCAGCTGAGGACTAGAATGATCTGCGAATGGGAAATATTGAGGGTCATCGTTGAAGAAAATGGGATAATTGCCGCCGGCAGAATCTACCCCTCCCATTTGAAAAAGAGGCTGAAAAAGAAGCGCTCGGTTAACACGCTGAAAGAAGCTGGAGATAATTATTAACATGTGCCGTCAGGCTCAATCGAAGTGGAAAGCGAGTATAAATCGAGTGAGTGAGCGTTCGGTAATCGGCCATATTAGATCCTGTCGACTCGCGATGCCGGAAGTCAGCAATGAAATCGCTTTGGAATCATTCTGTGAGATTGTAAGAACTACTGATGTAAGAAATCATAAACCCGGAGACACCTTTTAAAATTGAAAACGCTGATTATAGTCCTTGATTTCGTATTGCTGGCACCGACCCTCTTCTATTCCCTGTACCTCGCCTTCTTGACTTTGCTGGCGCTATTACGGAACCTAAGAACTTTCAATAACAATAACGCCAAGATAAGGCGATTTGCCATTTTGGTGCCGGCTCATAACGAAGAACTAGTGATTGACAAAACGATATCGAGCCTTAAGAACATAGATTACCCTCAGGACCTTTATGACATAATTGTGATAGCGGACAATTGTTCCGACAATACAGCTCCCCTGTCGGCGCAAAAAGGCGTGAATGTCATGGAAAGATCTGACAAAACACGCTTAGGCAAAGGATACGCGCTGAGATGGTGTTTAGATCAAATCGCCAGCAAGCGAAAGGCATATGATGCGTTCGTTGTGATCGACGCCGACTCAGTCGTATCATCGAACTTTCTGTCCGTCATGGATGCCTACCTCGAAGAGGGTGCGGAATGTATCCAATGCAGCGATTTAGTTGTACCTCAGCCCGGGACATGGAGCCCTGAAATGACAAGGGTTGCTTTCATACTTCATAACTACGTCAGGCCTTTGGGAAAGCTCTCGATAGGCTGCAGCGCAGGGCTCAATGGAAACGGGATGTGTTTCTCGGGTAGACTGGTGGAAACGATGCCCTGGAACACCTACTCGCGTGTTGAGGACCTTGAGCGGTATTTGAGCCTGGCCCTAGACGGAATAAAAGTGCAATTTGCGCCGGAAGCGGTCGTGTATGCGATTATGCCGAGCACGCCCAAGAATGCGGAGTCTCAAAGACGGAGATGGGAAATCGGGAGATTTCCGATAATCGCCAAATATGCCGGCCCCATGATTACCGCAGCCTTACGTAAGAGGTCGATCATGATTTTCGAAGCCTTCATTGACCTCATAACACCAGCCTTTCTGAACCTATCTGAGATAACCATCGCGTCGTTTGTCTTGAACCTTGCCGCTTTTGCATCAGGTGCTTCATGGCTGGCTGGTCTGTCACTTGTGTGGGGGAGCGCACTGCTGCTACAATCTTTCCACGTGTTCGGCGGACTCAGAGCGGCGCATGCTGACTCAGACGCATACAAGGCTCTTCTAAACACACCTAAGTACGCACTTTGGAAATTGAGACTGTACTTCAAGACAATCTTGAAAGGCGATGATAAGGCCTGGATACGTACTGCGCGCGAGGAGAGCAAGTGAAACAATTATGTCTCGGCACGAAGACATTCCGTTCAGAGATATTTAACCGATGAAACTAACCGGCCGCACCGGCCAAGAAGAGTTATGGACACAACGACAGTAGCGACTGATAGTCGACAAGACAGATCATACACAGGGACAAATGATGCAAAGTCTGACGCCTTGAATCTCCTGATGGTATTTCATGCTGCGCCGAACCCTCCTCCTTTCGATCTCGGCCCATCGAAACGAAATTTCCCGTTCTTCATCGAGAACCTTAAGCGACATAATGTAACAGTGTTATCGCTCGGTTCAAGAACCGAGGAAGATCGTTTCAGAAAACAGTTTGGTGACAAATGCCGGTCCATCACATTCGTCAATAATCGGGAAACTAAAGTCATACGACTTCTTCGCCGATTTCTTTACCTTCTGCTGGGACACAGTCAGACGAGATCGATGATCTATCGAAGGAAGATGCAAAAAGCCCTCGACCGTCTTGTCGGAGAAAACAAGTTTGACATGATACACGCATCGAGCGTTATTCTCGGCTATTATGATTTTCCAAGGGTGATTCCTACCATAAGTGATACTCACAATGTCGAGTTTGATCTCGTCCATAGGACATTACGCGGAACAAGAGACCCCATATGGAAGCTGTACCTTTATCTCGAATATAAGCGCTTAAGGAAGGAAGAACTGAGGAATTGCTTGAAGTTCGACGCGATGCTGGCAACAACGAGCCGAGATTCCGAGCTCTGGAAGAAAGAACTTCCCGGCCTGGATGTCACAGTTGTGCAGAATGGAGTAGACCGCCAATTTCTGACACCTGTCGCGGACGTCAAACAGGATGAAGACGCGCTCGTATTCGTCGGGCTAATGGAGTACTATCCAAATCGACACGGTATTCTCTATTTCATTGAAGAGATATTTCCGCTGATACTACGTGAACGCCCTCATGCCAAACTATATATAGTCGGAGCAAAACCTACGAAGGATGTCTTAGCTCATGCCTCAGACAGAATCATAATAACGGGATTTGTCGACGATGTGCGGCCGTACGTGGCGAGGAGTAGCGTGTTTGTGATTCCACTACTCATTGGAGGCGGCATCAGAGGAAAAGCCCTGGAAGCGATGGCAATGAGAAAACCCATCGTATCGACGAGCATAGGAATAGAAGGCATCAAACTTGTAAATGGCGAATCAGTGTTGTTGGCTGATTCCCCATCGGAGTTTTCGTCTGCGGTTGTCAAGGTGCTCGCTGATCATGTGCTTGCCAACAATCTTGCAGAAATGGCGTACTCAAATGTTATCAAGTATTATGATTGGACTGCCAAAGGGATCGAGTTGGATCGGGCTTACAAAGCGGCAATATCGCGATGCTATCCGATGAGCGGTTGGATCTGATCAAAACTCGATCGTTGATTTTCAAACCTTAACTCATATAGAGGAGATGAAGAAGAATGAATAACGAAGCGCAAGGCTACTTGAGGCCTGCGCGTGTGAGGCCTGTCATGCTTGTCTCAAGCAGGATTCCCACTGCAGACATAACAGAACAGGAGAGAGACCAGCGACCACGCGACATGCTTTTCAACAGAACACTAGGGACAGTCGTCATTAACGAGGAATACCTCTCACAAACCCCTCCAGCATGGAGGCGTGCCGTCTATAAAATAATACCGACATATGCGGCCCAGATCCTTGAAACTTACATCGTCAAGAACAAATACGATGTGGTCCTTTCTTGGTCCGACCAAAATGGTTTGCTCTTTGGACTTCTCTTGAAACTTACAAGGACGAGAGTACCTCATGTCGCGATGATGTACTGGCCCTCGAAACCGAAGAAGTCCATACTATTGAAATTCGTTCACTCCTACATTTCCACTCTTTGTCTGTGGACGTCTACACACAAAGACCTAGTAATTAATCGGTTGGGATTACCAGCTGACAAAATTAGAATGATTCCTCAGTTTGTGGATACCAAATTCTTCCGCCCGATGCCGCGTGAGACCGATATCATCTGCGCAGTAGGTCAGGAGATGCGAGACTACCCCACGCTGGTTGAGGCCCTTCGCGGTTCGACGATAAAATGTCATTTAGCGACAGGGTCAATCCCTGGGGGAAAAGTCCATAAGACAGTGAAGGTTGTGTATCATCAAGACTTTTCCTTACCTCCAAACATCACTGCAGGCTCGATGCCGCCTGCAAAGTTGCGGGAGCTTTACGCACGCTCAAGGTTTGTTGTCGTCCCTCTTCTCCCAACCGATTCGGACAATGGCACAAGGGTGATCACGGAAGCGATGGCGATGGGAAAGGCGGTAATATGCTCGCTCACCAAGGGACAGAGGGATGTAATCGTGGACGGAAAAACAGGGATTTACGTCCCTCAAGGGGATCCTAAAGCCCTGCGTGAAGCGATAGAGCATTTGTGGGCACATCCGGAAATCGCCGACGAGATGGGGCGAGCAGGACGGAAACTCGTGGAAGAGAAACTGACATTAGAAAACTTCGTTGAGACGATAAGGGATATAGTCGAGGAGACTGCCGAGAAACACGGTACCTCGCGGCGATAAGACACGCCTAAGCACGAACAGGCACTGGATCTTGTCTGTCGGGAAGGTGGCGTGCCTTAGTCGCCACCACCGGGTTATTTCGTTGACTGGTCCTGCACATAACGTCAGATCAAATGAGAATTCGATGGCGGCGGGCGTTTCGCGCCGCAATCTCATTACGAATAGCATCTACTGTAATCCTGAGACCGAACTCTACGTGTTAATGCCATCCGGAGACAACAAACAGATTTTGATTCGACGATATCTAATTGTTTTTAACAAAGAGCGCATCTAATCTAATTCCCGGAGTGATAGATGGGAGGGAGGTGGCTTCTCCCTCCTGATCTGATCAAGCAGGAAACTATTTGCTTCCGGACCTATTTTAGAAGGACTAATTTTTTGGTCTCAATGAAACCTCCAGCGTCCAACCTATAGAAATAGACACCACTTGCTAAGTTACTCCCATCGAAGATCACCTGATGCAGTCCGGGGCTTTGCATGCCGTTTACCAACGTTTCAATCCTCCTGCCCAATGCGTCATAGATTGTCAACGTCACGTGCTTCTCGTCTGGTATCCGATAATTGATGACGGTAGTCGGGTTAAATGGGTTTGGATAATTCTGAGCGAGAGAATAGCGTGACGGGACGGGAGGAGTGTTGTCTATTGCGGCTGTCGATGTATCGCTCAAAAACATCTGGGCTGCTTCAAGGAACGGATTGCCGCCCGTAGCCTGATCATAACTCATTCCGATTTCATATATTATTATCCCTCCGATCCCAGAAGAGTCGACAAATGCGAGTTTTGCATTCAGTGTCGTTGTGTCGTCATACGACAGGAACCAGTCATCCGCCGTGTCCGTCGTGTCGAAACTCAGATATGCCGCCTTCGCAGCGTTATCCCAATGGTACAGGCTCGGCTTGTAATATCTTGCCATTATCGTATCGTAAGGTACATCCGCTTGAAACGATTTCACCCCGGCAATCGACGAGTACGGCTGTGAAATCCCGGTCCACAATTCGCCTCCAGGCTCACATCCTATCCCGAGTTTCGATTTCTTTATCCCTGCCTGTTCAAAAAGACTCAGATAATAATCACACGAAGCTACCGGCGTCGTGTTGTTGTATGGATCCACGTGTCCTGCCGAATAAATAGCACCGGCATAACATGCATTATAACCACCAGCCGGATAACCCATATCGTATGTCATGATGTTTATCTGATCTACATCGTCTTGTACCGATGCGTACGCTGAATACGGAGACCCGTCTCCTCCTGTCACTGTTATCAGATACTGTGGCGACGGTAGAGCTTTTCTAAGAGCTATTATCAACGACTTCCACTGAGTCGAATCCTGCACCCTCAATGGCTCCCAGTCTATATCCACTCCATTCAACCCACATCCCTTCACAAAGCTCGTCAGGTCCCCTACGAATACCGGCAGATTCACCGAGTCCGTCGCATTCATGAACGCCGCCTCGGTGTTCCATGACCCTACCGTAATCGTGCACTTCACACCTGCCGCATTTGCCGCCGCAGCCAATAACGTTGCAGGATACGTGTTTCCCGTTGAATCAAAAAACGGAGCCGTCATCGTCGGAGACATCGACATGTAATCGCAAACCGTCATCCCCTTGAAGTCTATCTTCGAGATCGGCATCGTTCCCTCGCCGTTCCATCCCAACCACCAGTCACCTACATATGCCGTTATCCATGGCTTCGCCTGCAAAGAACCACTGAACATCAGCATGTATACAAGTATCATCAAAAAGGGGAATAATCTGAAAAAAGGTCTCCCATTTATCTTCCTCATTAATTTCTCCTTATATGTCATTCTTGAATTGATAATCAACTACTTCACCTGCAAGCTTCTCTATATTATGATCGGAGGAATTCTTCTCAACTTGTTCTCTCCACCTACCTAGCTAAAAACATCTGGGCTGCTTCAAGGAACGGATTGCCGCCCGTAGCCTGATCATAACTCATTCCGATTTCATATATTATTATCCCTCCGATCCCAGAAGAGTCGACAAATGCGAGTTTTGCATTCAGTG
>JAJYRM010000179.1 GCA_021794075.1 Bacteroidota bacterium
GAAGGTTTTCCTGTCGTTGCCGTACCGAAGACGATGGACAACGACGTATTCGGCACCGACTATTGCATCGGTTTCTCCACCGCAGTCACTAGGAGCGTGAATTTCATTACGGCGCTGCGTACTCCCGCCGGATCGCACGAGAGAATCGCAGTTGTGGAACTCTTCGGGAGAAACTCCGGAGAGACCTCCCTCATCTCGGCATACCTCGCCGGAGTTGACAGGGCGATTATTTCAGAAGTACCTTTCGACCCGGAGAAACTCGCTAAGCTTCTCCTCGAAGACAAGAAGCGCAATCCGAGCGGCTATGCTATCATGACGATCTCTGAGGGAGCCCAGATGACTGGCGGGAAGATCATCGAGTACGGCCAGGCGGATGCCTACGGTCACAAAAAGCTCGGCGGCATAGGGCAGATAACCGGCGACGCGCTGAAGGAAATCACCGGCACCGAAGTAATTTACCAGCAGGTCGCATATCTTATGAGAAGCGGCGAGCCGGACGCCCTCGATAGAATGGTTGCGATAAGCTACGCGAATCTTGCCACCGATCTGATTATCAAGAAGCAGTATGGCAGGATGGTCGCTCTCAAGGAAGGAAAGTACACGCACATTCCTATCGACAGCATCGCGAGCGGTCTCAAACGCGTCGATGTGAGCGAGCTCTACGACTCAGAAGAATACAAACCTAAAGTGGCACACCTCCTCGATAAGCCGATGTTCTTGTACTGACATCACTTCAAATTAAGTATCCAAGGCGGGATGGAGCTTCTGCTCGTCCCGCTTTTTATTTGTGTTGGGAAAGGAAACACGGCTCATCTTGTCTAATATTGCCCGTGCTGGGGTAATTTGTTCCTGAACTGGACGGAGTGCCGGTTTTCCCGACACGGAATTTTGCCTCCCCTCTCTTTTTTTGCGCGGAAAGGACATCGACCTTTCGGTTTTACCGGCACTTTAGTTGCACCGGAATGAACTAAGCTCAAGTCAGGGAGCTTAACAATAGCAAGTCAGCATAAAACGAGGAGATATCACCATGGGAAAATTATTTTCCAGATGTACCATGGCCTTGCTTATGTTCGCTGGCGTTGCGTTGTCACAGACCCCCGTCCCACAAATTGAAGTTGTGGGTATGTCACAGTATGAGCTTGCGCAGCACTATGGATCACAGGGCACCAGGACAACGACATCAGGACTGAATACGGTAGGCAAAGGCTCAATTGTTTATTTGAACGCTAAAGATTTGGCGGGCGGCACGATAACATCCGTCACGTGGCAAATCTTAGCTAATCCGTCGGGATCCGCGACTGTCATCGACACCACCGACAAGGCTTTCACGACGATGCGGCCGGATACGACAGGGCTTTACATAATCAAGCTCACGCTCTCGACCTCAGGCGGCACGGCTTCGGTAACCGATACCGTAATTTCCGCGACATACGAAGGTGTCGGAATGATGGGCGGAGGAGGTCCCGGCACCCTGCAGGATCCCAAATGCGGACTGTGCCATCTTTCTATGGTGCAGAAGTGGGTAAACACACCGCATGCCACCATATTCCAGGGAGCGATCAACGGTACCGATCCGAGGCAGACGCATTACAGCTCAAGCTGCATCAGCTGTCATACGACCGGTTACGACAAGAACGCATCCAACGGCGGATTTGATGATGTGGCCGCCGCATCGGGCTGGACTTTCCCATCGACTTATGTCGATACTAACTTCGCACATCTCTACAACGTCTCTCATCAGCTCGCGCAGCTGGCGACCATCGGCTGTGAAAACTGCCACGGCCCGGGAAGTGAACATAACGGCAATGCGAAGGCGATAAGCAAGTCGCTTGATGTGAAGGTGTGCGCCCAGTGCCATGATGCCCCGACGCATCATTCAATCGTTAGGGAATATGCCATAAGCGGTCACGGGATGAACGCCGTTCAAGAAGAAGACGCCGGAGTAAACGGCGCCTCGTGCGCGAAGTGCCACAATGGGACCGGCTTCTATCTATATGCTACCAGCCAGAAGATATCCGGTACTCAGGGAGCGATGCCCATCGGCTGCGCGTCGTGCCATGATCCGCATTCCGAAACGAATCCTCATCAGCTGAGGAAGGTTACTGCGGATACTCTCATGAACGGATTCGCTATTCCGGACGCAGGAACGGGTGGACTCTGCATGAACTGTCATAAATCTAGAAGAACTGCAGACACGTACACGAAGAAATGGGCCAGCCATTATAGCCCACATTATGGCACGCAGACCGACATGTTCTACGGCCAGAATGCCGTGCAGTTCGGCGATAAGAGCATAACGGGTGTAACGACTCATTCCCAGCTGACGGATGCTTGCGTTACCTGCCACATGTCAGCGGCAAGCGGCAACGTAGCTTATCTTCTCGGCAGTCACACATGGAAGATGAGCGGGCCCGATAGCACAGGCAAGATGACCGATAACGTTACCGTCTGCGAGAGCTGTCATGGACCGCTGTCAAGTTTCGACGACATAAAAGCGCCGGAAGACTACGACGGAAACGGAAAGGTCGAAGGCGTACAGACTGAGGTGAAGGGGTTGCTCACCAAGCTCGCGGCGATCCTTCCGAAGGATACGACGGGAGCGGTCAGCACAGACTCAGCCGCGATCGCGGGCAACCCGAATTACCTGAAGGCTGTGTATGACTATTACTACGTCGTCAACGACGGAAGCTACGGAGTACACAACGCCAAGTACACGTTCGGAATTCTCACAAGGGCGCTCGGCACACTGACTGGTGTCGAAGTTGTTACCAACAAAGTACCGACAGCTTTTGCGCTCGATCAGAATTATCCGAACCCGTTCAACCCGACAACGACCATCAATTTCTCGCTGCCGAAGTCCGAGAACGTCAGGATAATGATTTACAACTCAATCGGACAGCTCGTCAAGACGCTGGTTGACAACCATTTCAGTGCCGGATCCTACAAGGTGACGTGGGATGGCAGGAATGCGTCAGGCTCGTCCGTTTCGAGCGGCGTCTATTTCTACAGATTGACGTCTAAGGACTTCACTCAAAGTCACAAGATGTTGTTGATGAAATAAGAGAACGTCAAGATTCGAGAGGTTGTCTCGAAGGCGCCGTCGACTTAGAACGACGCCTTTTGGGACAGCCTCTCCCTTCATTCCCCACCTTGGATACACTGTCCCAAAATGCCCGTGAACAAGGCAATTTTATTGCCCCCTCTGGCGTCCCAATGACGGGCTCATCAAAAGAATCCCCTGTTTCGGTCTAAATTCGCCTGAATTTCGCATCTATGCACGGCATCTTAATTGCTCCTGTACTCCTGTAAATTCATTAGAGATTCCTAATTATTGCCAAAAGCACTAGAAAAGGAGTAATAGCTATGAGGAAACGAATCTTTACCACGTTTGTGTTTGTATTCCTCGCAGCTGGATTAGCTTTCTCGCAGACGACACCGAAGGCTGGTATCAAGATAGTTGGGATGACCCCCTACACACTTGACCAGCAGTACGGTTCCAAAGGAAGTTCGATGTACCCTTCGACTGGTCTAAGCACCGTCGGAGAGAAAACCATTGTTTATCTTCAGGCGATCGATTCTACAGGAGGCTTAATCCAGAATGTGAAATGGACGGTGATAGATCCGCCAGGCGGCAGTGCGCAGGTGGACAGCCAGATGGCGTTCACGACCATTAAACTGGATACTACGGGTGAATACACAGTGAATCTTACGATAACCGAGTCGGGCGTGAATTCGACGACGTCTACCGTTCTAACGTCAGCAGACTACGTCGGAATCGGCTCTATGGGTATCGTAACATACGACAGCGCGACGGCGAGCACGCCAGAGTGCGGAACATGTCACCAGGGCGCTTTGACTGGCCTTGGTCTGGATCCGACAGCGGACTATTCGCACTGGATGAACACCGAGCACGCTTCATTTTTCAAACTAAGCATCAATGGCCACAATCCTGAAGGCCAGGCATACGCAAGCCATTGCATACAGTGCCACACGACAGGATATAACCCGACAGCGGCGAATGGAAACTTCGCGGCTGTAGCGAACAAAGTTGGCTGGACATTCCCGGACACGCTTGTCGATTCTAACTTTGCACACCTCTACCATACATCGGCTCAGCTTGCACAGCTCGGTACGATCGGCTGCGAAAGCTGCCACGGACCGGGTAGTGAGCACTGGGGAGACGCTTCGAAGATCTCTGTTTCTTTAAGCGCCTCAGTTTGCATGCAGTGCCACGACGAACCCCCACACCATGCTTTAGGAAGAGAATGGACGAGCAGCCCGCATGATAGCGGAATGATTGCCATCCAGGCAATGGAAGGTGGGCATGTCAACAGCGCTCCCTGCGCACAGTGCCATAATGGAGCCGGGTTCACGGATTATGGAATTAACGGTCAACTGACGCAGACCACTTACGGCGGAATCCCTTTGACCTGCGCAGGATGCCACAATCCGCACGACGCGACGAATCCATTTCAGCTGAGAAAGTATTCGGCACCGGCTTTAACGAATGGTTTTGTGATTCCTGGCGGAGGGGCCGGGCAGCTTTGCATGAACTGCCACCGCGCCCGAACAGCTGTCAATGCCGCAATCGCTGCCGGCTACAAAGCTTACTTTGGGCCTCACGAAGGACCTCAGACCGACATGTTCTGGGGCCAGAACGGTTATGACTTCGGCGATAGCTCAATCACGGGTCTCGCGACTCACACTCAGCTTACAGACGCATGCGTGACTTGCCACATGGCTTCCGACACTGTCGACGCGAACGCGGCTATGACTCTGGGTGGTCATACCTGGAAGATGAGCGGACCGGACGCTTTGGGCGATACGACTGACAATACTACGGCTTGCCAGTCATGCCATGGACCGATCACAAACTTCAACCAGATCCCGGCTCCTTATGATTATGCCGGCATCGCGAACGGCGGACCTATCCCCGGCGTGCAGACTGAGGTCAAGGCACTCCTGGCGAAACTCGCCACTGCAATTCAGTCGACATCGCTCGGCGATTCGTTGTATAACGGAACGATCAGTGCGGCAGGTGCCAAGCAGCTTACGAAAGATCAGCTCGGCGCGTACTGGGATTACCTGCTCGTTTCTAAGGACGGAAGCTACGGAGTCCACAACGCGAAGTACACCTTCGCTCTTCTGACGAGGGCGCTCGGCGTTTACACCGGAGTCAAAGTTGTCGACCAGAAGGTTCCTACCACCTTCGCGTTAAACCAAAACTATCCGAACCCGTTCAATCCGACAACGACGATTAACTTCTCAATTCCGAAGACGGGTGTGGTCAACGTTGCCGTGTACAACTCCATCGGTCAGCTTATTAAGGTCCTGGCCAATGGCAGTTATACTCCCGGAACTTACCAGGTAACCTGGAACGGAACCAACGAGTCGGGTACTGAAGTCGCCAGCGGCGTTTACTTCTACAAGCTGACTTCTCAGAGCTATGTAAGAACGATGAAAATGATGTTGCTTAAGTAATAATTAGGAATAGATACGTTGATGTGAGGCCGTCCAATGGACGGCCTCATTTGTTTTTGACCCTCTAATGGATTTGGCGCGACCAGGATTCTTGCCTCGAGAATCAGAACGCTTCTTCGATGTGTCGGATACTAGTAGTGTTTTCTCGGATATCCACAACAATCACGTCGAATCTGAACTCGGAGTTCTCAACCCCTCTCGTAGAAACGTAACCGTCGGCGGCTTTCCTTATCTGTGCCTGTTTTCTGCTGTCGACAGCTTCCTCTCCGGTTCCGTACACGTTGCTCTTTCTGGTTTTCACCTCGCAGAAGACGATGAGCTCGCCTTTTCTCGCCACCAAATCGATCTCTGCCCGATCATACCTGAAATTGCGTTCCACGATTTCGTACCCGTGTCGCCTCATGAAGTCCGCCGCGAGGAGTTCGCCCTTATCGCCCAGCGTCTTGCTCATACTCGGCTCCTAAAGAATGACTGTAAAACTTTTTCTATGGATGGGGGAAAATCCGTGCCTCCGAATCGCTTCCAGATGCTTCGCTGTCAGGTAGCCCTTGTTCCTGTCAAATGAATATTGCGGAAACTCTCTCGAATAAGAATACATCAGCTCGTCGCGCGACGTCTTGGCTATGATCGAAGCGGCCGCGATGGAGAAAACTGTTGAGTCCCCTTTGACGACCGATATGCAAGTCATGTCTTTCATGTTCAGGAATTTCCCGTCGATGAGAACGACCTGCGGTCTAATCTTAAGGGATTCGACGGCGGTCCGTACCGCGAGGCGCGTCGCGTTAAGTATGTTGACGGAATCAATCGTCCCGTTTGGCACGTGAGCGACGGAATAGTCCAG
>JAJYRM010000043.1 GCA_021794075.1 Bacteroidota bacterium
GAAACGGAGGCGCATCGCTGGTTGAGAGTGGTACTTGAAAACGGGAGCGGCAGGAAGTCGAAGGGATTCGCCTTAGCCCGTGCCATCTGACATGGGAAATGTAGGATCGTCTCTTTTTAAAATCAAATGTCCGGGATTTCATTGACAAAGAGGGAATAAATTGGTACAATTGTACCGAACATTGATGGAGCTATTGAACCGCTGTACGAGCCTTCATTGAACCCGGCGGACACATCGCCAAATCAGTAAATCAACCAGAGAGAGACGATGAAACACTCTTACCTCATTAAAGTTATCGGCGTAATGGCATTTGCAGCCGTTTGCCTACTTCAGCCAGTCGGCGTCACGAGATCTTTCGCTCAAACAACCACGCATCAGGACAGCGTACGAATGAGATGGTGGGCGCATGCGCGCTTCGGAATGTTCATCCACTGGGGAATATATTCAGTCCCCGCTCACGCGGAATGGTATATGAACAACGGCCATGTCCCGCGTGCCGTCTACGAGAAATATGCGAAGGAATTTGACCCGACCAAGTTCAACGCCGACACTTGGGTGAAGATCGCAAAGAATGCAGGCATGAAATATCTGGTCATTACATCAAAGCACCACGACGGTTTCTGTATGTTCAACACAAAAGCCACAAACTACAACGTCGTGAAAGATACGCCATGGCACAAGGACCCGTTGAAGGCTCTGAGCGCGGCGTGCCGTAAGTACGGCGTTCACTTCGGCACCTATTACTCTATCATGGATTGGCATAGCCCTTATCAGGGAGCGAGCGATCCTAATCCTGAGCATCCGACCTACAACCCGACCCACTTCAAGCCGGGGAAGAAGGGCGCGTATATCAAATACATGAAAACTCAGCTTAGAGAACTGATCACCCAGTATCATCCCCAGATCATGTGGTTTGACGGCGGATGGATGGAAGGTTGGACACCTAAAGACGGAAAAGATATCTACAATTACCTTCACAAACTCGATCCGAGCCTGATAATCAACAATAGGCTCACGGGTGCGGGAGATTATGAGACGCCTGAACAGCAGATTCCTCCTAATGGTATACCCGGCCACTATTGGGAGACCTGCATGACAATAAACGACGACTGGGGATACAACGCGGCCGACAGCAATTTCAAATCTTCTGAGACGTTAATTCGCAACCTCATAGACATAGCCAGCAAGGGTGGCAATTATCTCCTGAACGTTGGACCGACCGCAATGGGGGTAATCCCGAAGCCAGAGGTGGACCGCCTCGATACGATGGGGACGTGGTTGAAAGCCAACGGAGAGGCGATTTACGGAACGACGGCAAGTCCCTTTACGACTCAGCTTCCATGGGGGCGCTGCACGCAGAAGCCCGGAACATTATTCTTCGAAGTGTTCGACTGGCCCAAAGATGGTAAGCTTGTGATCCATGGGGTTCATAGCAAGCCGGAGCGCGCATTTATTCTTTCCGACAAGGAGAGAACCACGTTGAAGGTAAGTCGCCGCGGGGATGCTCTGGTCGTCAATGTCCCGGATCGGGAGCCAGACAAGATTTGCACGGTTGTGGCGCTCGAGTTTGCGGGTAAACCGGTAGTCTATAATCCACCTGTAGTAGGTCCGATGATGAAATCGTTTCTGTCATCGACGGTTTTCACGATCAGCCCCGCACCGGGGACCGAGATTCGTTATACTCTGGACGGGCAGACGCCCACCGTCGGCTCACCGCTCTATTCACATCCCGTCACGATCACTGATCCCATGACGGTGACCGCCTGTTATTTCCGTGACGGCCAAGCGGTCAGCGGAACATCTTCGGCGACATTCACAAAATTGGAAGCGAAGCCGGCGGTTTCTCTAAATGGTCCTTCCAGCGGCGTCGAGTACAAATATTTCACGGGCGAATGGACCTCGGTGCCCGATTTCACTAATCTCAAGCCTGTGCGGGAATCAGTCATGCCGGATTTTGCCCTGCCGAAGAAGAGAGCGCTTCAGTACTACGCGATAGAGTACATGGGATATGTCTATGTACCGGTGACCGGGGTTTATACTTTTTACACTAGCTCGGATGATGGGAGCAACCTTTACATCGGTAACGATCTCGTTGTCAACAATGATGGGCTTCATGGAATGACGGAGGAACACGGCATCATAGCTCTTGAGAAAGGGTTTCATCGAATACGCGTCGGTTATTTCCAATCGCAGGGAAGTGATGGCTTGGAGGTGAAATACGAAGGGCCGGGGGTCGGGAACAAACCTATTCCTATTCCCGATACGGTAATTTATTTCAAGAGGTAAGAAGCATCATCCGATTTACATACTCGCGGGATCGATTTCTTCAGGATCCCCGCTCAGATTATTCAGCATAATCGACATATAATCGTTATCGGTCTTTATTGAATTTCTATTGGATAGTATGGTCTGTCCGTCCTGAACATATTTGTCCGGCGCGAGTTCATGTCTGCCGTTTCTTACCATCTCGTCAAGCGACTTCTCGGTGACTTCGAGATGAAACTGAAGCCCGACTATCCGCTCATCCAGTACGAATCCCTGGTTCCCGCAAGCTTCTGATAAAGCGATTCTGATGGAACCGGAAGGGAGATCGAACGTCTCTCCGTGCCAATGGAAAGCGGTAAGGCTTTCGGGGAGGAACCCGGTTGTCGCAACACCTTTGTTTTCCTTAGTGGTCATTATCGGAAACCACCCTATCTCTCTATGTCCGTTTTTTCTCACCGGAGCGCCGAGCACTTCGGCGAGTAACTGTGCACCGAGACAAATGCCCAATATGTTCTTCTTAGCTTTGATGGCTTTTTCGACGAAACGCTTCTCGCGATTGAGCCAGCCAAATTTGTTCTCGTCGTAAACACCCATAGGTCCTCCCATGATGACAAGCGAATCAAACATTGAGAGATCGGGGAAGGAATCGTCTTCGTAGAGTCTCGTCGATGAAACGCGAACTCCGTTTTCTTTCGCCCAGTCGAGTATGCTTCCTTGCGTTTCGTAAGCGACGTGTTGAATGTAGAGTAATGTGTTCACTGATGTTTCGAGACCTTAAGTAATTTGGGCTTTATGCTACTCCGCTCATTTTCAAAGCGTGCCTTTAGTTTAGTCGTGCCTGATTAAGAATACAAATACCGAATAGCGCCTCGACATCCCGTGTACTGCTCGAATTCGCAAAGAGCTGATAGCTAGATCGCGGCTCCGGGATTCATCCTTCCTTCGGGAATCTTAACCCTCAATAGCCACTAATGGGAGTTACTTCTCCGCGACGACGAGTATCTCGAAGTCCTCGGTCATGAGTCTGTCCTTCCTGCTGAACGCTCCCAATTCTGCACCGAATATGCCAATTGTCCTGATTCCGAGCGACGACAGCATCAAGGTGATTTCTGACGGAGCGTAGTAACGCTCGTCGCACCGTAATTCTCGCGCGACACCGGAGTCGTCGTCGACACTGGTGATATTGTGGTCTCTGATTGTCATGAGGTCGAAACTCAAGCCGTCATACTTTATCACTTACTCGCCTGCGTTGGCGTCCATAAAGTCCTTCACGGAATGGAAGAGCGGAAACAGTGTGTTCAGGATCGTGAAGATTAATTTTCCTCCCAGCATCAGTGCGCTCGCCGCGCTCTCAAGTATCTTGAAGTTCATCTCATGGGTTTCCATGAGATGGAACGCTCCTTCGCAGAGCATGATGGCGAGGTCGAATTAACTCTCAAAGTCTAGTTCCCTTGCGTCTCCCTGGCGGAAAACCACTTTCACGCCCGCGGCAGCCGCCTCTTCCTTCGCCCGCGCGATCATGAAGTCTGAAAGGTCGATGCCTGTCCCACGATAACCTGGCATCGCCAGTTCTATGGAATGGCATCCCGTCCCGCATCCGATGTCAAGTATCCGCGTCCCTTTGTTTTTGATAATCTCATCCTAAATGAAACTGCATTCTCCGATAGTGCCTTGGGTGAACGGCTCTTTGTCATACTTCGCGGAGTAATTTTCGAAAAGCATTTCATACCATTGCTTCATATCAACCGCTCCGGTAACTAAAGTCTTATGTCACTGAATTAATTGAAGAGAAGCCTTTGATTCTGAAAACCCTGACGTGGGAAAGTTAGGATGGCTGTTTGGGATAGTCAATTCTATCGGGATAATTTCGACGGACGATGTCCGGCCTTCGCCTTGGCGTATTCACCTTTAAAATATTCCGCCGCCGCGCGGTGATCGACGATGGGTAAGGGGTAGTCCTTCCCAGGGACAACGCCGGTCTCTTCTTGAAGCGCGGGACTCATTCGGGCCGGTTCGTGTACGTATTTGGGCGGGACTTTCCGAAGCTCTGGTACCCATTCCTTTATGTATATCCCTTCCGGATCGAAGCGGCGAGATTGGATTACCGGATTGAATATTCGAAGCGGGCGCGGATCTACGCCGGTGGATGCGGACCACTGCCAGCCACCGACGTTGGATGCCTTCTCTATGTCCAGAAGCTTCGTAGCGAAGTACATCTCGCCGTGCCGCCAGTCGATGAATAAATCTTTTGTTAGGAATGAAGCCGTCACCATCCTCACTCTATTGTGCATCCATCCTGTCGCATTGAGCTGCCGCATGCCGGCGTCCACGAGAGGAAAGCCGGTTCGCCCCTCTTTCCACGCTTTGAAGGCCCTTTCGTCGAAAGCCCATTTTAACAGGTCGAACTGATTCCTGAAATTTCGCTCAGCGGTGTAAGGAAAGTGGTACAAGACATGCGTGTAAAATTCTCGCCATATCATCTCTGACAGAAGTTTCTCGGTCGAAGCGGACATTCGCTCGCTGGCGTTCAGAGACAATTCGGCAAGGTCCCAATACATTCTCACCGGCGATATACAGCCGAAGCGCAGATAAGGAGACATCTTGCTCGTCCCGTGGACCTGCGGTAGGTCTCTGGCATCCGCGTAACTGAGAAGCCTTTCCCTGAGAAACGAATTCCATCTATTGGAGGCGTTCTTCTCTCCTCCGCGAACGATCGGGCTGACGATCAACCTTTCTCTGCCAAGTTCCTCCCCCCCAGGGATTGGCTCGCTCGAGAGCCTCGGAGTTGTAAACCTGGAAGGCTTACCGAGAGGCTTGGGCTTTGGAAGCTTGCGCCACCTTGCCGCAAAAGGGGAGAAGACGGCGTACGGTCCGCCGTTGGATGTCTTTATATCTTCCGGATGGTGTATGGTTACATCATCGAACGATTTCACGTCGATGCCATATCCCGAGAGAAACTTCGTAGCGGCGAGGTCGCGCGCCATGGCGCTCGGCTCGTAATCCCTGTCGAAGTAGACAGCGCGTGGATGCGTTTCTCCAATGATCGTTGAGAAGACATCCGTAAGAGTCCCTGTTCTTACGATGAGTCTCCCGCCGATCTCTTCGATATTTGTTGCGAGATCTTGAAGACACTCCGCCTGGAAATCGAAAACCGCCCCGTCGCTCTTAATCCCTTCAATCAGCTCCGTGTCCACAATGAAAATCGGAATGACCGGCAGTCCGGTCGAAGCGGCGTGAAAAAGGGCAGGGTTATCCCTGACTCTGAGGTCTCGCCGAAACCAGCAGATAATTGGGCGCGGATTATCAGACTCAATAACTTCTGTATCCTTTCCAACGTCTCGCTTGCGATTTGTCATTTTGAAAGAGTGATCCGTTTGAAGTATCGACGCGAGACAAGAAAAAGGAACCCATAATTGCCTCTCCCGCGGTGATGATCAAGATGAGCGGCTATGATCGAGTCAAGATATTTGTTCTTGTAATTGCCCAGAATCCGGAGCCGCTGATGAACCACGATATCGTGGAACCAGAAATACGCCATCCCATATAGAGCGATTCCCACGCCCGCGAAGAAGAGAAGACTGAACCCGTCCGCCGCTCCCACCGCGATTAGCGCGACGCTCGGCAGGGCAAAGAAAAGCGCGAATAGGTCGTTCCTCTCGAGTCGATTGTGATCAGGCATGTGGTGATCCTTGTGCAATACCCACAGGAAGCCGTGCATCACGTACTTGTGTGTTGCCCATGCCGCAGCTTCCATAAGAAGGAAGAAGAACAAAACGATCGACGCTCTCAGGATGAAATCGGTGAGTGTCATGATAATCTTCTCCGTCAATATATGTTGACTTTGTCTGTCTGTTCAGTGATCGCGTTTCCCTGACAGATCTCCTTTTCGCGGGGCGTTGATACCGAGAATTTACTCTTCACCATAATCGCCAATTTCCCGGGAAGCGGTACCACCGGTCTTGAAGAAAAGACGTCGTAGTTTTGCTTTTCAATCTCCATAAGTATGTTGGCGTAAATTTCCGCGGCGGCCCTGATCGAATGCCTCCCTCTTTTGGAAAGCAGCTCGATACCTCGATGAGCGTCCTGGTAATAGCCGCGGGCCCTCGCGATTTCGAACTTCATCAGATCCACGAAGTGTTCCGTGATTCTGCAGTTCGCTATATCTTCCCGTGTCACGCCGAAGCGTTCCAGGTCGTCGGCGGGGAGGAAAATCTTTCTGTGAAGCTGCCAGTCCTCGTTGATGTCGCGGAGTATGTTTGTAAGCTGCATCGCGATGCCGAGAGACTCAGCGTGCTGAAATGCGGCTTCATCGCTGAAGCCGATCACATGGGTCATCATGACGCCCACGACGGACGCCACCTGGTAACAGAACTTGCGGAGCGAATTGAAGTCGGCGTAAGAATCCGTCTGAATGTCTGACTGAACTCCATCTATGAGCTCGAGCGGCAGACTTATCGGTATCTCCCTCTCGATCGCGACGTGGACGAACGCGTTCATGATGGGGTTTTGAGACTCCCCGCTATCATATGCCGATCTCAGTTCGTCCCGCCAGTGTTCCAGCTCTTGTGTTATTTTGTCCACGCTTCTTTTTCTTGGAGAGTCACCGATGTTGTCAGTATAGCGACAGAAGCCGTAAAGTGCGAACACATCGCGTCTCAAACCGGCAGGCATGAGGAATGTCGATAGATAGAATCCTTTCGAGAAGACTTTCGTCATTTCACGGGACCATTTAAGCGACAGCTTTAAATGCTCCAGCCTGTCAGAATTCGGAGAAGTGAGATTCATCTTAAATCCTCCTCTATTCTCTCTGCCGCCAGCGAGCCCGAGATGATGACCATTGGAATGCCGTTCCCAGGAACGGTGCTCGCGCCGGCGAAATAAACATTGTTAAGTGTCTTCGACTTGTTTTGAGGCCTGAAATAGGCGGATTGGAAGAAGGAATGGCTTAGCCCAAACGCCGATCCTTTCCAGAGATTGTACTCGTTTGCCCATGCATCCGGCGTAAATGTCTTCTCATAAACTATATGGTCACGGATATCAGTCATGCCGAGTCTGTCGGACATCCTGTTTAATATCCTTTCCCTGAATGCGAGCTCATCTCTGTTCCAATCGATATTGGGCGTCTTGTGTGGAACGGGGACCAGCACGTAGATGGAATCCCCGCCTTCCGGCGCGAGTGATGCATCGCTCCTGTTTGGAATGCAGACGTAAAAAGCAGGATCCTCCGGGAGTATCTGCCTTTTGAAAATGTCGTCCAGGTTTAGCTTGTAGTCTCCCGAGAAGACGACGTTGTGATGCAGGAGGTGCTTATACTGCTTGTCCGTGCCGAGGTACATCATGTAGGCCGACGACGATGACTTCAACTCACCAGAATTCGGGACAGCGTTTTTCTTGGGCGTTTCGTCGAGGAGCGTCTCGTACGCGTAAGGGAGATCCGCATTTACAAGGTAGACATCGAAAGTCTCTCTTTCTGAATGATTGATGACAAGAGATGACGCGTGGTCTCCATCCTTCTCAATCTTCGTCACTTCGGAATTGTACCTGAATTTAACGCCGTATTCGACAGCGATTTCTTGGATGCTTTCCACAATTTTGTACATTCCCCCCACAGGGAAGTAAATACCCTCGCCGCTTTCCATGTAAGTCACGACACCGTAGACTGACGGCGCCTCAAAAGGTGATATCCCCAGATACATTGTCTGGAAGCTGAAGAGCATCTTTAGCCGCTCGTCCCGGAAATAGTTGCTGACCCGCCCGTAAAGTGATCCAAGCATTTTCAATGTTGCTAGGTAATAAAGAGATTTCGGATTTATGAAGTCCGATAGCCGCCTGTAATTTCTGTCCACGAAATTTGGGATAGTAAGCCTGTAGAGCCTCGAGAGATAACTGAAGAATTTCAAATACGATTCTATATCCGCGTCACCGTTCAGCTTCTCCCTGATCTCATTTGTCATCATCGCGATGTTCGTGCTGGAGTTGAACTCCGTTCCGTCCGCGTAGAAGACCCGATAGCTCGGTTCGAGCAGCTTCAGCTCCATGTAGTCTTCAATATTCTTGTCGAGTTTTTTGAAAAGTTTCCTGAGGGAACTCAGCATAAGGAGAAGGGTTGGGCCGGTGTCAAATTTGAATCCTTCCTCTGTCACCAGCCTGTTCATCCTTCCTCCCGGCGCCGCGTTCTTTTCGAAGACGGTCACGTCATGGCCGTTCTTGGCAAGCAAAGACGCTGCCGATAAACCCGCGAGACCGGCTCCGACAATGGCAATCTTCTTCTTCATCTTCCCGACCCTTTCAGCGAGTTGAAGAACCTTTCCTGCATCTTCGGGTCGCTTTCAAAAGCGCCGGTGAAATATGTCGTAGCGGTGGTAGAGTTTTGCTTCTCCACTCCGCGCATCATCATGCACATGTGAGAAGCCTCCGCCGAGACGGCTACTCCCTTAGGTTCAAGCGTCTCCTGAATTAGATCGGCAACCTGTTTCGTCATCCTCTCCTGCACCTGCAGGCGTCTGGCAAGCGCGTCCACCGCTCGCGGTATTTTGCTCAAGCCGACGATCTTTCCGTCCGGAATGTAAGCGACATGAACCTTCCCGAAGAAGGGGAGCAGGTGATGCTCGCAGAGCGAATAGAACTCGACGTCCTTCACAAGCACCATACTATCGAAGTCTTCCTCAAACACCGCGGCTTTCAGGAGTCCCGCGGGATCCGTCTCGTAACCGCTCGTAAGGAAATCCCACGCTTTCGCCGCGCGCTCCGGAGTTTTCAGAAGTCCCTCCCTGTGAACATTCTCACCTGCCCGAATTATCAGGTCGCGATAACTCGCTTTTGCAATCTCAAGCCCGGATTCGGAAAGTATCTCGTCCGAGACGATTGTATCTGTAATAAACGACCGGAAACCTTCCCGTTCGTCTCTGCCCAATGTCATTGGGTAGCTGTTCATATTTGTTCCTTTCTTTTTACAAACTCGTATATGGAAATCGTAGACGTTATGAGTGAAAAACCATAAATAAAATCTTCTACGGGGATGGAGAAAAATCTGATGTTGAGCATTTCGGCCGGGTTATAGGTCACAACAGGGAGCGCCGTCAGAATGCCGTTGCAAATCAGGAAACCTAACGTCATGAAGCCGATGAAAATGAGAAAGTGACGCGTCATGATGATCCTGGTACGAAGAAATAACATATCGAGCGCAAGCGTAACTATCGCGGAAATCACAGCGGGTATCGTGTACATTCTCTATACACCTTCCGGTATCCCGTCGCTTCCCAAACCAATAGCGATGTAACCGGCACGGCGACGAAAAATAAGATCTCTTCAAGCGGTAGTCCTTCAAACTTGATGTCCATTACATAGGCTGGGTTGAATCCCCAAACATTTGCGCGTACAGCCAGGATATCCCACAAAGTAAAAACTATCGCGACTATTGCCACCGAGATGATAATCGCACCCGCATTTTTCCGGAAGCCGAGTCGTGAGTCACTCATTTTGTAGAGGAAGGGGAAAAGTATTATCAAGTCTACTCCCAGGTACGTGAGATGTCCAAAGATTTCCACTATTCGGTTTCCCCAGTTGAGAGTAGTTGCCGAATCGATCTCTTAAGATCTTCGTGCCCGAAAGTGAAACCTGACGACGCGAGTCGCGAAGGGACGATGCGCTGACTTGGAAGAACCGTTTCTTCGGCCATCTTCCCCATTACTAATTTCAGGAAAATGGATGGCACTTTTAGAAGCGTGGGGCGCCCGAGCGCTGCGCCTATCGCGCCGCAAACATCCTTCATACGAGCAGAGTATGGCGAGACAAGGTTATAAATCCCTGTCGATGCGGGGTTCGTAAGGAGAAAGTAAATAGCCTCAATCTCGTCTAAGTAATGTATCCAGGGAAGCCACTGTTTGCCGGAGCCGAGGACAGCACCGAAAAGGAACTTGTAAGGCATCGCGAGTTTCGGGAGAGCGCCTCCTCCCGAAGAGAATACGACGCCGGTTCTTATGATTACGCGGCGAACTCCCATCGATTCTACTCCCTTTGTGGAGTCTTCCCATTTGCTCACAACATCGGCCAGGAATCCTCTCCCTTGCGGAGATGCTTCGTCAAGTATCTCTTCCCCCCTCGTGCCGTAGAATCCCACTGCCGATGCCTGGACGAGGATCCTCGGCTTGTGCGACATTGAGGCGGTCACATCCATAACAAGTCTCCCTGCGGATAGCCGGCTTTGCAGGATTCGATCACGCTTGTTCGTTGTCCAGAGAGAAGAACCGATGTTTTCTCCCGCAAGATTTATCATCGCGTCGATTCCGTCAAGCTCTGAGGCGAGTTCGCGGATATTGCCTGCGTCCCACCTTAACACGCTGACTTTGTCGCCGAACTCTGACCTCCCTCGTTCGACGTTCCTCGATAACACGATAACAGTGTGTCCCTTTTCTATAAGGGAATGGACGAGACCTTTTCCAATGTACCCCGTCGCGCCTGTGATGCCGATCTTCATTTTGTCACCGCCGATTGTTCATCAATAAATTCTTTATGGATCGCCATGCAATCCGCAATGTTCTCCGATAGCACGTCGCATTTCAGACGTCCCGAAAATCGTCCGGGTATTCCGGCACCTCCCACTATTGTAAGCGCGCCTACCTTCTTTGCCGCGGGAACTATCTTGTTATTTATTCCGTACACAAACTTCCTCTCGTCTTCCACAGTGTTGGCGCTGATCGCGACGAGGTGGGGCTTTTTTGCCCTGATGAAGAGAGCAAGATCGTCGGTCGGAATATCCTGTCCAAGGTGGAATACCTTCCACCCTTCAGAGGTCAAGTAGCTTGCGATGCAGGTGATCGCTATGTCATGAGTCTCACCCTCAAAGCAGCTGACCACCGCCGAAAGTCCGTTCGGCTCTTTGAGATGTATTTCGGACTGAAATCTGAAGAGCGCGGACTTGATAGCCTGCGTCGCCAGGTGCTCTGCGTCCACGCGCAGCGTCCCGTTTTGCCAGCCTGTGCCGATATCCACCAGTGCCGGGAAGAGAAGCTGATTATAAAGCATGATTATGTCGGGTTGCGAAATTAGTCCCGTCCGAAGGAGTCTTTGAACTTCGAAAGAGTCTCCCTGTAAAGCCGCCTCCTTGAGTGCTGGGACAAGCACGTCGACGAAACCGGCGCTGAGATGCGCCTGCACGTCTTTTTTGTCGAATTCCGCCAGTGAAAGCGCGGGCACGTTCATCTGGTTCGCATGGATGAATTTCAGGACGCTTCTGATTGGAAATTTCCTGTGGCCCCCTTTGGTCTTGATGCATTCGATGAATCCGCTGTCCGCCCATCTTTTTACGGTGGACTCGTTGACCGAGAGTAGATCCGCCAATTCCCTTGTTGAGTAACTGTTTTTCATTTTGACCGTTATTCCTGTTTTGCACGTTTTGCACGATTAATATAGCTGGGCGCCGCGGCGTTGTCAAGAGGGAAAGAAATTAATTTTGTGTTAAGCGTGGGGGCCTAAAGCCAGCGTAAAAACCAAAGCATGTCAGCCCGTCTTCTAACGAAGCGAACTGATGAATTATCGGTTCATGTTTGGGTCACCGTTAACTATATTGAGAAGTCTTGCGAGTAATAAATATGATCAGGGTGTAATTAATGATAACCGACGGCGTCAAAAAGAAGCTGAGAGAAATCTTCGGCAAATCGAACTACCTCGATTCCACTGAGGACAGGATCGCCTATTCATACGATGGAACAGCGCTCCTGTCTTCGATGCCCGATGCGATCGTGATCCCTTCTTCTGTGGAGCACATAAGTCGGCTGATGAAGCTCGCGAACGATGCGAAGTTCGCCGTAATCCCCCGCGGCTCAGGAAGCGGACTCAGCGGCGGGTCGATACCGTCGGAAAACTCCGTGGTCCTCCTGATGAGTAGGTGGGATAAGGTTATTGAACTTGACAGGAACAATCTCACGGCTTGGGTGGAGCCGGGGGCGATCACAGGTAAATTCCAAACGCTAGTAGAATCTCATGGTCTGTTTTATCCGCCGGACCCGGGCAGTTCGCAGATATGCACTCTCGGAGGAAACGTTGCCGAGAACGCGGGAGGGCTGCGAGGACTCAAATACGGCGTGACGAAGAACTATGTCCTCGGTTTTGAAGTCGTGCTCGCCAGCGGGGAAGTGATGCGCATCGGCGGGAAGAACATGAAGGACGTCGCGGGGTACAATTTGAAAGATGTCCTAATCGGGTCCGAGGGGACTCTCGGAATCTTCACAAAGATACTACTCAAGCTTATCCCTCTTCCTCAAACCGGCAGGACACTGCTCGCATTTTATGATTCAATAGCAGGCGCCGCGGAGACAGTCTCCGCGATAACAGCCGCAAGGATTATGCCGGCGATGCTGGAGTTTCTAGACAATGCTACAATACGTGCGGTCGAGGATTTCGCGCATCTCGGTCTCGACAAGGAAACCGGCGCGATACTCCTTGTCGAAGTTGACGGTCCGCGTTCCGCCGTTGAGGAGGATGCGTCAGCCATCGAAGCAATTTGCGTGAAATCCGGAGCGAAGAGTGTCCGCCTTGCGAATGACGAAGCCGAGGGCACAAAGCTGAAATCCGCGAGGAAGTCCGCCTTCTCGGCTCTTGCCAGGATTCGCCCGACGACCATCCTCGAAGATGCCACTGTTCCGAGGAGCGAGCTCGCCACCATGGTCGATTTCATAAACGTGACGGCAAAGAAACATGACATCGAGATAGGGACCTTTGGCCACGCTGGCGACGGCAACCTTCATCCGACGGGACTTACCAACGAACGCGACCATGCCGAGATAGCGCGCATCGAGTCGGCGTTCGAAGAGATCTTCAGGAAAGCGGTGGACCTTGGCGGAACTATAACTGGCGAGCATGGAGTCGGTCTGGCCAAGAAGAAGTTCATGGAGTCGCTCTACGATACGCCGTTCATAAAAATGATGAAGAAAACGAAGGAGATGCTCGATCCGAACTGTGTGTTGAACCCGGGGAAGATCATTTCAGTCGCTCCGCGTTGCGAAGGGGCGCTGCCGAAAAGCCGCGAACAGATAGAGAAACTCACGTCCCAAATGGAAAATCCATCGGAGGCCTACTTCTGATGAATCTCCAGGATTCCAAAATAAAATCCGTTTCCAATCGCGAAGCGGCGAAGTCCACGGCGCCGGACGGAAGATTTCATCTGGCAATCTCGGAAGAGCTCATTACCCAGTGCATGCACTGCGGTCTTTGCCTTTCGGTCTGTCCCACATACGCGCTCACCGGACTCGAGAGAAGCTCGCCGCGCGGGCGAATCCGTCTGATGAAGAGTGTGATGGATGGTACAATACCGGTTACCGGGACTTTCGAGTACGAGATGAATTTCTGTCTCGACTGCCAGGCCTGTCAGACCGCCTGTCCGGCCGGTGTGAAATACGGCGAACTCGTCGAGGCGGCGAGGGAATATATTCAGGTGAACAAGAAGGGGTTTAAGCTCAAGCGCCTTCTTCTAAAGAATTTCTTCATGGGGAGGAGCGGCTTGCGCGCGGTCGCTACCGTGCTTCGCTTCTATCAGAAAATCGGACTTGAAAAGGTTGTGATCTTCCTCTCCAGAATTGTCCCGATTGGTATTCTAAAGCGCGCAAGGCTCCTTCCGCAGCTGTCGGATAAATTCGCGATAGATGTGCTCCCTGAAATGGTGGAGCCAAAGAGCGCCGAACGTGGAAAAGTCGCCGTGCTGACGGGTTGCGTTATGGACGCCATGTTCGCAGAAGCCAACCTGGATACTGTCGATGTGCTTCGCGAAAACGGATGGCGTGTCGCCGTTCCTCACGAGCAGGTATGCTGCGGATCCGTAAACGGTCACGCCGGCGACAATGAAACGGCACGGACACTTGCGATGAAAAATATCGAGGTGTTTGAAAACACCGGCGCTCAATATTACGTAGTGAATTCGGCAGGGTGCTCCGCCTTCATGAAGGAGTACGATAAGTTGCTAGCGGATAATCCTGAATACTCGGAGCGAGCAAAGCGGTTTTCAACGCGCGTGAAGGAGTTCTCTGAATTTATCCATGAGACCGGATACCGGAAGCCGAAGGCGAAATTTGGGTCCACGGTTACTTACCACGAGGCGTGCCACCTGGTCCATACGCAGAAGATAAGCGCTCAGCCGAGGGAAATTGTGAAGGATCTCGCGGGCGACAATTACCGGGAGTTGAATGAGGCCACTTGGTGCTGCGGAAGCGCGGGGATTTATAATGTCGTGCACTACGACGAAGCCGCGAAACTTCTCGATCGAAAATTGGATAACATAAACAAATGCGGTGCCCATACTGTGATAACAGGGAATCCCGGCTGCCTGGCGCAGATCGCGGCGGGCGCGAAAAATGACGGCATGGATATGGATGTCATCCACCTTGCTACCGCACTGAACAGGCTCTACAAAACGGAGAAGTGACGGGTGATTCCGTTAAAAGACAAGAATCCATCTTATGGGTTCCCGGTCGTAAACTATCTCCTTATAGCGGCAAATGCCGCGGTCTTTTTCTATGAGCTGTCGCTTGGTACTGGATTGGATGCTTTCTTCCTGAAGTATGGCCTTGTGCCGAGCAAATATTTTGAGATGATGTCTCACCACACGCACCTATTCGCAAGGTACGTACCGTTCTTTACGTCAATGTTCATCCATGGCGGCTGGCTTCACATCATTGGGAACATGTGGTTCCTTTTTATCTTTGGCGACAATGTGGAAGACAAGCTCGGCCATCGGAACTATCTAGTCTTCTACGTGTTGAGCGGCCTCGCTGCCGGGGCCCTGCAAGCCTACCTCTCGGCCAGCTCTTCGATACCGACCATCGGCGCGAGCGGAGCGATCTCCGGTGTGCTCGGAGCTTACGTTGTAATGTTTCCGCGGGCGAGGATAGTCACGCTCATTCCGATATTTATAATATTCGATATCATAGACGTGTCAGCGCTTCTTTTCATAGGCTTCTGGTTCATGATGCAATTCTTAAGTGGCGTCGAATCGGTGGGCCAGGGAATGTCTGGCGGAATCGCCTGGTGGGCGCACGTCGGCGGATTCATCGCGGGCATACTGATGGTGCCTGTCTTCAAAAGGAGACGATACGCGATTTGAAAATCTTGGGCGATTTGTCTAAACTTCACAAAGTAAGGAACAGACCGATGGGCCATTCACGTTACTAACGAGGAGGAGCCAGACCAAAACCGTGATGCGATCGAAAGTGTCGAACCTGTATTCACTGTTTCACCCGCACCATCGACTAGCTGATTTCCATCATCCCGTTCAATTCGTTAGAGACCGCCGCGCACTGGCTGGGCCTCGGATCTACTCGGACTTAATCTCATTTACGGATTCATCCAGGAACTGCTAAGGTAATTGCCGGAACGGACTTCATGAAAGTACTATACGTAGAAGACGATCAAGCTGATGTCAGGCTTGTAAGGCACGAGCTTAATACGGGCTTGGGATTTGAAGTCGATGTGGCGTCTTCTTGTGAAGAGGCGAGGTCGAAACTTGCCGGGAACTCCCGCTACGATGTCGCGCTGGTCGACCTGCGACTGCCGGACGGCGACGGAATGTCCGTAGTGAGCGAGATCAGGGAACGCGGACTCCTCATCTGCATTGTCGCCATCACCGGTTATGGGGATGAAGATAAAGTGGTGTCGGCGTTGAAAGGGGGAGCGGACGATTACGTAGTCAAGACTGGTAGACACTACAGTGAACTCCCTTCGATACTTAAGAGAAACCTGCAGGAGTATCGGCTTGGAATGTCAAGAGGCAGCAGCGGATTCCGTTTACTGATTGCGAGCCACGATCGAGCGACGGAACGTCTGTTGAACGATTACTTTGAACGAAGGGCGTCCCATATCCGGCTGGAAATAGTAAGGAATTTGCCCGACCTGAGAGCATTTGTAGGCGCGGAGAAGGTTCCATTCGATGTCCTGCTTATTGACTACGCTTTACCGGGATTGAATTTGCCTGACTTCATCAAGGAATTTCGAGGGGGGAAGGGGCATACCAACCCTATAGTAATAATCGCGGATGAAGGAGATCAGGAAACTGCAGCGAGTACTCTTAGGATCGGTGTGGACGATTATGTCGTAAAGGGCGATTCCTATCACACGCGATTGCCGGGGATTCTCGAGAGCGCTTATCAAAAAACGAGACTCCTGCGGGAACAGACAGCGCTCAGGCAAAGCGAAGAAAGATACCGTACGCTCACCGAATTGATCTCCGATTATACCTATGTTCTAGTTCTCGGCGAGGACGGCAAATTCTCGAGCGAATGGCTGTCAGAAACTTTCGAGACAATTTTCGGCTACAGTCGTGCCGAGATCGTCGATAGGGGCGGATGGCAGAGCGTAGTTTACGATCCGGACCTTCCTGTCTTGAGAGAGCATTTTAGAAAGGTAATAGAAGGGAATTTTGACGTTGCCGAATTCAGGCTTGTGACCCGATCTGGAGAGCCTCGCTGGCTAAGAGACTCGGCCAAGCCGGCATGGGATCCTGTCGCAAAAAGAGTCGTTAGAGTATATGGCGCGGCCCAGGATATGACCGAGCGAAAGAAAACCGATGACGAGATTCGACGAAGCGAGGCGAAATTCAAGGAGCTTGCCGATTTCCTCCCGCAACCGGTTTTTGAAATAGATGAATCGCGCAAAATAGGTTTCGCGAACCGTGCATGCTTGGATGTATTTGGGATCTCAGAGGAAGACTTCGCGAGGGGAAGGAGCCCGCTAGACTTCGTGTCTGCCGGCGACAGAAGAAAAGTTGCTGAAGATATCGAGAAAGTGTTTAGGGGATTGTCCGTGGAGTCGGAACGATACACGGCTATCGACAAGAGCGGGCGGCGTTTTCCCGTGCTCATCTCGGCAAGCGCGATAGTTCACGACTCTCGAGTGGTCGGCCTTAGAGGTATACTTGTGGATTTGACTGAGCTGGCGGCGGCAAACGAAGCCCTGGTCGCCAGTGAAAGTAGGTATAGATTTCTTCTCGAGAGTTCAGCCGACGAATTTTTCATGCTTGATGAAAATGGGACCTTCCTGCAGGTCAACGAAGCGGGATGCGAAAAACTCGGCTACACTCGTGATGAGATTATCGGACAGAATGTAACTAAGATCCTCGCGCCGGAGCTCGCGTCGAGGGCACAGGACAGCTTGAAGCGGGTGTTTGTCGATTTGGAGTCTACGCTTGAATCCGTACATATGAAGAAGGACGGCACCAGGATACCCGTCGAAGTGCGCGCGAAGGTGGTCGATTTCGACGGTAAGAAGGCGCTACTATCGTCCGCGAGAGACTTGACAGAAAGGAAAAAGGCTGAAGACGCGATCGCCGAGCGAAGCAGACAATTGACGATTTTGTCTAATGCGACTGTAAAGATAAACGCCGTGTTAAACGTTAGCGATATCCTCCGGACGCTTGTGGCTTCGGGAATTGAGCTCGTGGGCGCGACTGCCGGAACTGTCGGCCTCATAGAAGACGGGGTGCTCGTGTTCAGGGAATACAACAGGTCTGGAGATGTCATACCAATCGATGTGAGGTTCGCTCCGGGTCAGGGAACTCCTGGCTTTGTAGTGGCAAGTAAACTTTCGAGGATCAGCAATGACTCGAAACACGACCCGCTCGCGATTAGGGAACTACACGAGAAGTTTGGGATATACAACCTGGTAGACGTCCCGATCGTGAGTAGAAAGGGAGATGTCCTGGGGGCCTTCGCGATTCATAATGGCAAGGATGGAAAACGGTTTACTGAAAGCGACGTTGAAATGCTTGAGGGACTTGCCGCAAGTGCCGCGGTGGCTTTGGAAAATGCGAGACTCCTTACAGGTATGACCAAGGCCGAGGCGGCTATTCGGGAAAGTGAAGAGAAATTCAGAACCCTTGTCGAATCATCCATGATAGGAGTCTACATTGTGCAGGAAGGCCGCTTCGTTTACGTCAACCCGGCCATGCAGAGGATGTTCGGACTATCGGCGAAGGAATTTTTAGCCCTGCGATCGATGATGGATACCGTGGCGATTGAGGACAGGGACTCGGTTTCCGAGAATATGAGGAGGCTGTTCGACGGCCAAACTGAGTTTTTTAAGTACGACTTCAGCGCGCTGAAGAAGTCGGGCCAAAGATTGCGCGTGGAGATGATCGGCTCGATCACCACTTATCACGGCAAGCCCGCAGTTATCGGCACGGCAGAGGACATTACCGAACGCAAGCTCTCCGAGGAAATGCTCCGGCGCTCGGAAGAGAGGTACAGAAATCTTTTCGAGGAGTCTCTCGATACGATCTATCTCACGACGCCATCCGGAAAAATTCTCGATATTAACTCCGCCGGTGTCAAAATGTTTGGATTTGGTTCAAGAGACGAGATGCTTGAACTGGAAAGCGTCGCCGGTCTCTATGAGAATCCGGATGACAGACGCCAGGAGCTTGCCGTCCTCGAAGCTGAAGGTATCATTAGGGATAACCAGATTTTGATGAAAAGGAAAGACGGTACCCTCTTGATAGTCCAGGACTCTTCGGCCGTGATTCGAAACCAGGCGGGGGAAATAGTCGCTTATCGCGGAATACTGAAGGACGTTACAGAAAAAAAGAAACTCGAGGAGCAGCTTCTCCAGTCTCAGAAACTCGAAAGCCTTGGGCAGTTGACCAGTGGAATAGCTCATGACTTCAACAATGTGCTGGGAGGTATAATAGGATTCACGGAATTGGCGCTCGGCAAAATCGAGAAAACGCACCCTGTTAACAATTACCTGATGCGGATCTACGGTCTGGCCGATAGAGCGGCGAAAATTACGAAGCAGCTTCTCGCGTTCGCGCGACGCCAGATATTGATGCCGAAAGATATTGATCTCAATGAACTCATCGGCAATATGCTGGAATTCCTGAAGCGGTTGTTGGGTGAGCAAATTCGAATAGAGTTCGCTCCGGGCGAGCAAATTAAAACTATTCACGCCGATCCATCCCAGATAGAGCAGGTGATTCTAAATCTGGCCGTGAATGCTGGTGACGCTATGCCTGAAGGAGGAGTGCTCGCAATATATATAGGGACCGTTGAGCTGGACGACTCCTATTGCCGGACTCACCCGGATGTGAAGCAGGGAGAATATGTCGTGATGAGCGTGAGCGACACTGGAGTTGGCATCGCTCCGGATGCAATTGAGAAGATTTTCGAGCCGTTCTTTACGACAAAAGAGGTTGGAAAAGGGACTGGACTTGGCTTGTCTGTCGTTCATGGAATAGTCAAACAGCATGGCGGCACCGTAAACGCTTACAGCGAAACGGGCCGAGGAACGACTTTCAAAGTATATTTTCCTGCCGTCAACCGGGTAGCCGAGCAGGTGCCCGAGAAACATCGTGACCTGGAGTCAATAAGCAAGGGTTTCGAGACCATTTTGGTGGTGGAGGACAACGATGAGCTGAGAGAATTCATGAAGACGCTTCTGACGGAAAGCGGTTACACGGTCCTCACAGCGACTGACGGGGAGGAAGGTCTCGCGGTATTTGACGCCCACCCTCAGGAAATCTCGCTCGTAATTTCAGATGTGGTCATGCCAAATTTGAATGGCAGGGAATTTAGAAATGCGTTGGAGCAAAAGTATCCAGGCAGGAAATTCCTATTTATAAGCGGCTATACAGACAGCGCGGTGCAGCGCGGATTTGTGCTGGACGATAAGATTGATTTTCTCCAGAAGCCCTTCAGCGCGTTCGAATTTTCAGATATGGTAAGAAATATCCTGGACCGCTCCTCCCGATAGGAAGAACCAGCAGCTGATTCATTAAGAGAATACAGCGGCGCGACTCTGTTCCCCCATCCATGTCAATGAAAAGACTTTAATCTCGTTTTAACCATTTCTTCCTTGCCAATATATGAGTGTTTCTTTAAAATGAATCGACGGAAAGAGAGGAAATTATCTTATGTCGAGTTCAAACATGGCACCGGGTTGGCCGGGCATACCAGCAAGATGGACATCCAGCGCGAAAGAGGGAATCGGTGTAGCATATGCAGGAGTAAGTCCCGTCTGGTTCACACTTTCTCACGGGATACTAAACGAGGTGTATTATCCGCGTATGGATCAGGCCATGATCCGAGACGCGGAGCTAATTGTAACAAGCGGAAACAATTTCTTTTCTGAAGAAAAGAGAGATACAAAACATTCCGCTTCATTCATGGAGCCGGATGTACCAGCTTATCTTCTCACAAACAAGTGTTTTTATGGTCGATATATAATTGAGAAGAACGTAATAACGGACCCGCGACGCCCAGTCGTCCTTCAAAGAGTGAAGTTCACTCCGCTTACGGGCGATCTTTCCGACTACATGGTACATGCTATACTATCGCCCCACATAGCCAACAGAGGCGCGGAAAACACCGGATGGATCGGCGAATTCAAAGGGAGGCAAGCTCTTGCAGCTTCGAGAGACGGCTACGCGCTAGCCATGATTGCCTCCGTGCCTTTCAAGAAAGCCTCGGCAGGCTTCGTCGGCAGTTCGGACGGTTGGATGGATCTGAAGGCCAATAGGCAACTTACCAGGCTTTACGAAAAGGCCGAGAACGGTAATATTGCTCTCACCGCGGAGCTTGACTTGTCGTCAACGAACGGGGAATTCTTGCTCGCACTCGGTTTCGGAAGAACCCCTGACGAGGCAGCGCACCACGCAATCGCTTCCTTGTTCGACGGCTTCGACAGCTCTTACGAACGATATGTCAAATTTTGGGAAACATGGAACAAGGATAAAGTGAGGCCGAAACAGAAGGCTCGTCTCTCCGGGATAAGCAGAGTGGTGCTAAAGGCTCACCTCGGAGTCTACATGCCGGGCGGAATTATCGCGAGCCTTTCCATACCATGGGGCTTCTCAAAAGGTGATGATGACCTTGGCGGGTATCATCTTGTCTGGCCGCGCGACATGGTTGAGGCAGGCGGTGCCTTTCTTGCTTTCGGAGCAAACGACGAGGTGAGACAGGCGCTGACGTATCTAGAAGCGACACAGGAGATAGATGGCCATTGGCCGCAGAATATGTGGATGGACGGGAGAGCATACTGGGGTGGTATACAGATGGACGAAACCGCTCTTCCCATACTCCTCGTCGATCATGCCTTCAGGAAAGGTGCTCTAAACGCGGAAGATCTCGAACGCTTCTGGCCGATGGTGCGCAGGGCGGCAGGCTTCGTCGTGAGAAATGGTCCCATCAGCCAGCAGGACCGATGGGAGGAAGATCCGGGTTATACTCCATTCACTCTCGCCGCCGAAATTGCAGGCCTTGTCGTTGCCGCCGAATACGCGAGACGATTTGAAAATGACAAAATGGCTGACTACCTTTTGGAGACGGCCGACGCCTGGAACTCCAGCATTGAAAGATGGATTTATGTAACCGACACCAAACTCGCGCGTGAACTCGGAGTGGAAGGCTACTACGTCCGCATTTCCCCCATCGACGTCGCTGAATCCGGTTCACCTAAGGATGGCTACGTGCCGATAAAGAACAGGCCTCCAGCAGACACCAATATGAAAGCGACTCACATTGTCAGTCCTGACGCACTCGCGCTTGTTCGGCTCGGACTTCGAGATGCATCCGATCCGAGAATAGCGAACACGGTGAAGGCAATCGACAAGTTGTTGCGCGTCGAAACACCTGCCGGTCCTTCATGGCACAGATATAACGACGACGGCTACGGCGAGCACGAAGATGGTACACCCTTTGACGGCACCGGAGTAGGGAGAGCATGGCCTCTTCTTACTGGAGAGAGAGCGCACTACGAACTCGCGAAAGGAAATAAGGCCGTCGCCGAGAAGCTTTTGAAGGCGATGGAATCGTTCGCTGGCGATGGCGGACTTCTCCCGGAACAAGTATGGGATTCACCTGACATTACGGAGAAAGAGCTCTTCTTCGGTCGCCCTTCAGGGTCTGCAATGCCGCTTGTCTGGGCGCATGCTGAATACATCAAGCTTGTGAGGTCGCTTGAAGATGGCGCGGTCTTCGATAGGCCGCCACAGACCGTGCAAAGATACATCAAGGAAAAACATCCGTCCGCCTTTGCGTCGTGGAGATTCAATCATAAAATAAGATCTATAAAAAATGGGTTGAAACTGAGAATAGAAGTTCTCGCCCCCGCGGTTGTTCATTGGTCGTCCGATGAATGGAAAAATGTCCACGACACGCGGACCAACGATACCCAGCTCGGGCTTCACGTCGCGGATATCGACTTTTCAGAAGAGAACGAAGGCGGAAAAATTTTGTTTACTTTCTATTGGAGAGAGTCGAATAACTGGGAAGGAACAAACTTCGCAGTTTCAATCGAATAAGGAGATAATGAAATGAAAATAGGACTTATAGGTTTAGGTAAAATGGGAGCCAATATGGCAAAAAGGCTCCTTCAGGGGGGACATAAAGTAGTTGGCTTTGACAGAGACCCTCAGGCGGTGAAAAAGATCGTTGAAGACGGAAATGAAGGAGCGAGTTCAATAGATGATCTGCTTAAGAAACTTCCCGATCCGAAGATAGTCTGGATAATGGTGCCGGCTGGGAAGCCCGTTGACGACACGATAGACCTTCTAATCCCCAAGCTTAAAGCGGGAGACGTGCTCATCGACGGAGGAAATTCTTACTACAAGGATTCGGTCCGCCGGGCGAAGAAGCTTTCAGATCATGGCATTAGCATGATTGACGCCGGTGTGAGCGGAGGAATATGGGGTCTGAAGGAAGGCTACAGTATGATGGTTGGAGGAGATGCCAAGGCTGTCAATCTATTGAAGCCGGTTTTCGAAACTCTCGCTCCCGGAAAAGAAAAGGGGTGGGGGCACGTCGGACCAAGTGGCTCCGGCCATTTTGTTAAGATGGTTCATAATGGAATTGAGTATGGTCTAATGGAAGCCTATGCCGAGGGTTTCGAGCTCCTCAGGAAGAAAAGCGAATTTGACCTCGACCTTCACCAGATAGCGGAGGTGTGGCGGTTCGGAAGTGTCGTGAGGAGCTGGCTCCTCGATTTGACGGCCGACGCTCTTAAGAAGGACCAGGATCTCAAAGACGTCGCCCCGTTTGTCGCCGATTCAGGCGAAGGGCGATGGACCGCTTTTGAAGCGATAGATCTTGGCGTGTCACTTCCCGTCATAACTCAGTCACTTTATGAAAGATTTTCGAGTCAGGATACAGAGGAATTCGGCGGGAGACTCCTGGCGATGATGAGGCACGAATTTGGCGGACACGCCGTCAAGGAGGGAAATTAATATGAATTCAAAAAGAATCCCTCCATATCTGCTCGTGATCGTCGGAGGTACCGGCGACCTGGCGCGGAGGAAACTTCTCCCAGCCATCTGCAAGCTTCGGGAAAGGCATCTTTCGGAATTCCTACTCATCGGGGCGGGGACCGGCAAGAAACATAATGACGAGAGTTACCGAGACTTCGTAGCGAGGTCTGCCGAAGAGGAAGGCCTCGATATGAACGTGAGGACCGAATCATTCGATTGGGTTTATTACCACTCTGTCGGAGGCGGATCACTGGAAGAATACAAGTCGCTTTCCGACAGGATATTGGAACTCGAAAAGAAATCGAATTTAACTGGCAATAGGATATTCTATCTCGCAGTCCCGCCATCAGTATTTCCCAACGCTATCAAGAATCTCGGCGAGGTCGGACTTAACAAGAGCCAGGGAGATATCAAACTCGTTGTCGAGAAACCGTTCGGACAGGACCTCCAGTCCGCGCGCGAATTGAACGCGCTGGTGCACAACTACTTCAATGAATCGCAGATATATAGAATCGACCATTATCTCGGCAAAGAAACAGTTCAGAACCTGATCGCTTTCCGCTTCAGCAACGCTATGTTTGAATCGCTGTGGAACAGAGACCGTATCGAACGTGTCGAAATAACCGTCGCAGAGACTGTTGGCGCGGAACACAGGGGTGGATACTATGACAGGGTCGGCGCACTCCGCGACATGATTCAGAATCACCTCACACAGATTACGACGCTCACCGCGATGGAAGTGCCGACGGCGCTCGAGGCGGACGCGGTTCGCCACGAGAAGGTCAAGGTGGTGAAGGCGATTTCGCCGATCTCTCCCGACAACGTCGTTTTCGGTCAGTACATGCGCGGCGCGGTGGAGGGGAAGGAAGTGGAAGGTTACCTTGAGGAAGAAAGAGTCAGCCCCGATTCAAAGACGGAAACATATGTCGCGCTGAAACTCAACATCTCGAACTGGCGCTGGCAGGGAGTCCCATTTATCCTCCGGACCGGAAAAAGAATGTTTAAGGGAATAACCGAAGTCGCGATAACATTCAGGCGTCCTCCGGTTTCAATTTTCCGACAATTCTCAATCAGGGATATCCAGCCGAATAAATTGATCATGACTCTCCAGCCCAATGAAGGCTTTGACCTCTCCTTCAAGGTGAAAGAACCGGGCGACGCTTACAGACTTTCCACTCAGCGACTCCATTTCCAGTACGGAGAGGTGTTCGGCAGAATACCGGACGCCTACGAAACTCTTCTCCTCGATGTCTTGAGAGGAGACCAGACGCTGTTTGTGCGTGCTGATGAGGTTGAAGCTTCATGGGAGCTTTACACTCCGCTGCTGTCACAAAAGTTCGATGTGCATAAATACGCGTCGGGCACTTGGGGACCAGTCGAAGCTGAAAGGCTGCTGGAAGGAGAAAAGTGGTCAACGTTATGAGAGGGGAACTGAAAAGATTCCCAAATCTTGACGAACTAAGCAAAGCCGCGGCAGCGAACATGGCCAGCCTGATCGAAGAAGCTGTCGGAAAAAGGGGAAGCTGCTCAATCGCTCTTTCAGGAGGCAACACCCCGAGGACACTCCACCATCTCCTCGCCACTCGTCACCGCGACGAAATCCCTTGGGGTTCAGTTCAAATTTTTTTCGGTGATGAACGGTACGTGCCTCACTCCGACAAAAGCAGTAATTATCTGATGGCTAAGGAGACGCTGCTGGATCTTGTCCCGATTCCAGAAGCAAACATCCATGCAATTCGGACGGATCTGTCCGGGCCGCAGAAGGCAGCCGCGACATACGAGAGGACACTCAGAAAGTTTTTTCAAGATGTTGGGAGCACATTCGATTTGCTCCTCCTCGGAATGGGTAAGGAGGGGCACACAGCTTCACTTTTCCCGCATTCGAAAGCTTTGGATGAGTGTCGCAAATGGGTGATGGCTGTCGATGTCCCGGCGACCCCATCCAAGCGGATCACGACTACCTATCCTCTCCTCAATAGGTCGGCGTCAATATATTTTCTAGTAACCGGCAGCGACAAGACTGCTGCGTTGCGGGAAGTTCTGGACAGTGAAAGTGATTACCACATCTTCCCGGCGAGGGGAATTGAATCGGTCAATGGCAGGCTTGTCTGGTGGGTTGATTCGTCGGCTTATCCGGTCGATATAGCCTGAGAGCTAGAAGTGTGACGAACCGCACGCCAGTAGGGGCTTTCTTGCGATTGTCCTACCCCCCTTTTCCTCTGATTTTGGCACTGTTTCGTTGGAAAAGCCCACCAAATTTTTAGTGTAATCGAGTCCCCTGCTGAAATTTTATAAGTTTCGCAAAATCAATAGGTTAGCGTCTTGACTTTTCCGAAGCTTTTTGTTATTATTTTTAGAATTTCAGCGGAGGTTTATTGGCAAAAAAGGAAAAAAGACTGATTCTCTCCAGAGGGAGTTCGAAGGTTCTTTACTTGCTTCCTCAGGATGATCTTCTCTTGGCTGAATTTCGACCGGAGTTAGGGGTTGACGGGAAGAAGGTTCTTAAGATTAAAGACAGGCCGAAGATCGCCGCAGAATTGCAGGCCTTCATTTTCGCTTACCTTGAGACTTACCAGATACCCACACACTTTTTCAGCCAGACAGGAAGTGAACTTTTCATTAAGAGGCTGAACGTAATCCCGGTTGAAGTGACCGTGAGAAACATTGCTTCGCAGTCCTTTGCCAAACGGTTCAAACATTTTAAAGCAAAGCAGCAACTCGATTTTCCTGTGTTCGAGCATCTGCTTAAAGATGAGAACGGCGAACAATTTGTCAACGAATCTTACCTGTATGCGTTGCAGTGCGTGACACCGGATGAATTCCGGACGATGAATCGGCTTGCCAGTAAAGTTGACGCTGTCATGAAGAGTTTTATGGAAAGGCGGGGATTCACCCTCGTCGATATTACGATGAAGTTCGGTAAGTATAAGGGCGTGATAATGCTCGGTGATGAGATTTCACCTGAAAACATGACTGTGATCGACAACGCGACCGGCGAAGAAATTTCCGTTTCGGCTTCTCGCGATTCGCGCGAGGCGTCAAAATATTATCAGTTGGTTTACTCCCGGATTCTCCCTTCTGCATCGCGTGGCGCTGCGGCGCCTAAGCGCAAGGCTTGACGGAAATGTTCCCTAAGTTGGCACGTTACGGATCCGACGTGATAGCGGTAGTCCTCGTCGCGTGCGTTTTGTTGGTTTTTGTTTCCTTTCTGGTCCCAATCCAACCGGTTAAGATAGCTCTGGATTTTGTCGCGTTGCTGGCCTCCGCGTTTACGCTTTACTTCTTCCGTGACCCGGACCGAGTCCCACCGATAACAGGCGACGAAGTCATAATTGCTCCCGCCGATGGAAAGGTTGTCTTTGTCGGCGAGACGGAAGAGAAGGAATTTCTGAAATCAAGGGCCTTGATGGTAAGCATATTCATGTCGCCGGCAAACGTGCATGTCAACAGGATGCCGATGAACGGCGAAGTGAAATTTCTGAAATATGTAAAGGGCGAATACATCGTAGCGTTCGACGAAAAGTCGAGCGAGAGAAACGAGCGGATGCTGATCGGGCTGGAAAATAAAGGACAGCGACTTCTCTTCAAGCAGATTGCGGGCTTCATCGCGAGAAGGATCGTGTGCGAATTGACAGAGGGGCAGAAGGTGAACGCGGGCGACAGATTTGGGATGATAAAGTTCGGTTCGCGAGTCGATGTGATGCTTCCCCTCAATTGCAAAGTTAAAGTTAAGTTTGGCGATAAAACGTTTGGCGGCAGCACAATCTTGGGAGTCCTGCAAAATGAGTAGAAAGCGAAAGTACAACATCCATATTTCCCGGGCGGTCATCCCGAACTTCTTCACGATACTGAATATGTTCTCGGGTTTCATGTCCATCCTCTCTGCCTCGAACCACGATTTTGTGTCGGCTTCGTGGCTGATCGTGCTCGCCGCGATATTCGACAGCCTGGATGGCATGATGGCGCGTCTCACGAAAAGTTCAAGCGAGTTCGGCGTCGAGCTCGACTCACTTTCAGATCTGGTGTCGTTCGGCGTTGCCCCGTCTTTTATGATCTATCAGATAGGGCTTCACAGCCTCGGGCCGATAGGGACGCTGGCGAGCGCGATGGTAATGGTTTTCGGCGGACTCCGCCTTGCCCGGTTCAATGTTCAACTGGTCGGTTTTGACAAGAGTTTTTTCAAGGGTCTACCTATTCCTTCCAGCGCGATCATGATCAGCTCTTTTATTCTTCTCTTTTATGATCGAAGCATTGGCTGGTTGAGTCCCAATGCGGCGCCTTTTCTTCCGGTCTTAGCGGTGGCGCTGTCTCTCCTTATGGTCAGCACGGTAAGATACGATACCATTCCAAAGTTCAGCAAAAGAGCCATAAAGGCGCATCCGTTGAAGTTTACAATTTTCACCATCGGTGTGGCGATTACGATAGCGACCATGGGCAAGGCGCTGTTTTGGCTCTTCCTGCTGTACATTGTCGGTGGACTCATCCGCTGGCTGGCAGAGCACATTAAGGCGCTCGTCTCTCACCGAAAACCGGAGGAAGACGAAGAGGATGTTGAATTGAGCAGTTTTGATATCTAGGAGGATTAGTTGTTCAAAGCAAGAATAGAAGTCACTCTGAAAAGTAAAATCCTTGACCCTCAGGGGAAGGCGATAGAAAGCAGTTTGAGAAACCTTGGCTTCACAAAGTTGAGCAAAGTGAGGACAGGAAAAAACATAGACATAGTTGTCGATGAGCCTGATGCGGAAAAAGCGTTGGAGCTGGCGAAGTCCGCGTGCGTGAAGCTTCTCGCGAACCCGGTGACTGAGGAGTACGAGGGGGAGCTCTTTGATATGTCGGGTAAATCGGTTGCGAAATTTTCGAGCTCCAACTCCTCGCGTTCCGAAGTTAAGGTGAAATCGTGACTGGGAAAGTCGGCGTAGTAGTATTCCCCGGATCGAATTGCGACATGGATGCGTATAACGCTTTTGGAAGTGTCCTCAACCAGAAGGTGGAACTTATATGGCATAAGGAAACGAGCCTTAGCGGCGTCGATGTAGTGGTGCTCCCCGGCGGCTTTTCGTACGGCGATTATCTGCGCGCCGGTGCCATAGCGCGTTTTTCGCCTATCATGACCGAGGTCATTAAGTTCGCGGCGAAGGGGGGACTTGTCATGGGTATTTGCAACGGTTTTCAGGTGCTTGTCGAAGCTGGACTCCTTCCGGGTGCTCTCCTTAGAAACGCGAACCTGAAGTTTGTGTGCAAACAGGTTTATTTGAGGACCGAGACTACCTCTTCTCCTTTTACATCTGGTCTTGAGAAGGGGCAGGTACTGAAAGTGCCGATAGCTCATGGCGATGGAAATTTTTACGCGGACGAGTCAACGCTGAAGAGTCTTGAGGACGGCGATCAGATTGTGTTCAGATACTCGAGTCTTAACGGAGAGATTACGCCGGATTCGAATCCGAACGGTTCAATTCATAACATCGCTGGAATTGTAAACGCAAGGCGAAATGTCTTGGGAATGATGCCGCATCCTGAGCGCGCCAGCGAGCAGATACTTGGAAGCGCGCAGGGTAAGGCTGTTTTGAAGTCGGTCGTGCAAAGTCTAAATTGAGGTAAAGTGGAGGCTGCCATGTTTGATTTTGGCCCAACAGAGATAATCCTCATAATCGTTGCGCTCCTTCTCCTTTTTGGCGGGAAGAAGCTGCCTGAGCTCGCTCAGGGCATCGGTAAGGGGATAAAGGAATTCAAGAAGGCTGTTAAGGAACCAGAAGAGCAAGAGGAAAAAAAGGAAGAGAAGAAAGACTAAATAGGGGGAAAGGGCAAAGAGATGTTTGAGAATCTTGGGTTTGGTGAGATCCTCCTGATAATCATCGTGATCGTTGTATTCTTCGGACCCAAGCGCATACCGGACATAGCGCAATCAATCGGCAAGGGTATCAGGGAGTTTAAGCGGGCGATGAAAGATGTTCAGGACGAAGTCTCCACCGCGATGAGCGATAAGCCCAAAGAGTCACCGACGCCGCAGAAGAAGCTCGAAACGTCCGCTCCGTCGCAGACGATAACGTCCGAAGGCAAGGCGAAAGTCGAGATTAAGCCGTAACCACTTATTGAATCTGTCTTGGTCGGTCGGTTCGAGAGGGGCAAAGGTAACTTCGGTGAGGTTTGAAGTCCGACCGCGCGGGGAAATCAATTGTGACAAACTTTGGCTTTCAGGCAGCTTCGAGCCGGTCGGGAGACACGCAGCGCGCCGGCCCCGCCAGTTTTCATAGATAAGCCCCGTCATTGACGACACGGAAGCAAATACCTCGGAAGGGGATTGTCTGAGGTTCATGCCATTGATTTGCCTATGAAGCTCCAATGGCTTTGAAGATAGCCTTGATAATTTTAAATTAGTCATGTTACAATGCGCCAGGTTCTGAAGACGCGTTGACGTTCTATAGTGTTTCAGATGAACTTAACTCAAATGGAGCGTGTATCAAGCGGCTCCGGAGTACAATCAGATGTTGGATGATTTTAGTATCGGCAAAATCCTTCTTATTCTTGTTCTGGTACTCATCTTTTTTGGCCCGAAGAAGATACCAGATATAGCCCAGTCGATCGGGAAAGGAATCAGAGAATTCAAGAAGGCGATGAGCGATGTCTCGGAGGAGATAAAGAAGCCTGTTTCAGACGATGCGAGATCCGCATCGACTAAAGCGGTGGATCCTCCCTCCCAGCAGAATCCAAGCGCCGAGTCCAAATCAAATTCCGAACTTAAGTAATAGCAGGTTTTGACGGATACATATCAGAATTTCAGAAAAAGGCTTCTCAACGGAGAAGCCTCGTGCAAGGGTGTTGTCGAGAGTTACCTCCAGCGCGCGAAGTCCAAGTCGAGCTTGAATGCTTTTCTTCAGCTCTTCGATGAATCAATCGAAGCCGCGGGGAAGATCGACGCTAAGGTCGAAGCGGGTAACGCGGGCAAACTCGCTGGGCTTGTGCTTGGCGTTAAAGACATAATCGCGGTAAAAGACAAGCGACTCACCTGTGGCTCCAGGATACTGGAGAATTTCAATTCGGTTTACGATGCCACGGTAGTGGAACGGCTCGAAGCTGAGGACGCGATCATAATTGGAAAGACCAACATGGACGAATTCGCCATGGGATCTTCATCCGAGTATAGCGCGTTCGGCCCCGTGCTGAACCCGGTGGATACGGCAAGGGTCCCAGGCGGTTCAAGCGGCGGAAGCGCTTCGGCTGTGGCCGCCGAGCTGTGCCACGTCGCACTCGGCACCGATACGGGCGGTTCCATCCGACAACCGGCATCGTTTTGCGGAGTTGTGGGCCTGAAGCCGACTTACGGCCGCGTCTCAAGGTACGGGCTCGTTGCGTACGCCTCATCATTTGATGTGATAGGCCCAATCTCAAACTCAGTATACGATGCCGCGTTGATCATGGAGGTCATGGCCGGCCACGATGAACGCGATTCTACCTCGGCCGAGAGACCTGTCCCATCTTACACTTCGTTGCTCGGCCACGATGTGAAAAACTTCACCGTCGGAATCGCGAAGGAAGCATTGAGCTCAGGGATCGCGGATGACGTCAGGCAGACTGTCGAGAAACAGATCGATGGTCTCAGGGCAGCCGGCGTGAAAATAAAGGAAGTGTCGCTCAGCCATCTCGACTACACGATTCCCGCGTATTATATTCTTGCCACTGCCGAAGCTTCTTCCAATCTGGAAAGGTATGACGGCGCGCGCTACGGGCATAGGAAGCAAGGCGCGGACGAACTCGAAGAAATGTACGCCGAATCGAGAACTGAGGGATTCGGTCCGGAAGTAAAGCGAAGAATAATGCTCGGCACTTTCGTCCTTTCTGCCGGATATTACGACGCTTACTACAAGAAAGCCCAACGCGTCCGCCGAGTAATCAAGAAAGACTTCGACGACGTGTTTCGGGAAGTCGACGCCATAATTATGCCGACCGCCCCGACAACCGCCTTCAAAATCGGCGAGAAAACTTCAGACCCGGTTAAGATGTATTTATCAGATATATTCACTGTCTCCGCGAACCTTGCCGGCATACCGGGCGTGTCAATACCAGTCGGTAAGGACTCGTCGTCATTGCCCATCGGACTTCAGCTGCTTGGAAGGCAATTCGAGGAGGAGACAATCCTGACTATAGCAAACCATATCGAACAATCTTTGAAGAGCTGAAAGAGAGCTAGCATGAGTATCCTGATTGACAAATCGACGCGCCTTGTTGTCCAGGGCATAACGGGAGGGGAAGGTTCCTTCCACACGGAACAAATGATCGAGTACGGAACGAAGGTCGTTGGCGGCGTAACACCGGGCAAGGGTGGAACCAAACATTTAAATTTGCCGGTCTTCAACACTGTCGCGGAAGCTGTCGAAAAGGAAGGGGCCAATACTTCCGTCATATTTGTCCCTGCCGCGTTCGCGCCGGATGCGATCGTGGAAGCCGCGGACGCGGGCGTAAAGCTCGTTGTCTGCATAACCGAAGGTATTCCAGTTAAGGACATGGTAGGCGTCTACGACTACTTGAAAAAGAAAAATGTCAGGATGGTCGGACCCAACTGTCCCGGAGTCATATCACCGGGAAAGGCAAAAGTCGGCATAATGCCCGGCTTCATCCACAGGAAAGGGAGCGTCGGACTGATATCGAGAAGCGGGACTCTTACTTATGAAGCGGTCGCGCAGGTAACCGCGCAGGGATATGGACAGTCCACGTGCGTCGGCATAGGCGGGGACCCAATAATTGGAACGAAGTTTATCGACGCGCTTCAGCTTTTTAGGGATGATGAGCAGACTGAAGCGGTGGTGATGATCGGAGAGATCGGAGGAACAGCCGAGGAAGAGGCCGCCGCGTACATAAAGAAGTATTTCGACAAACCTGTCGTGGGGTTCATAGCGGGACGCACGGCGCCTCCGGGAAGAAGAATGGGACACGCGGGCGCGATCATTTCCGGCGGGCATGGAACCGCGGATGAAAAGATGGGCGCGATGAAGAAAGCGGGGATAGTGGTTGTGGAGAGCCCGGCGTTGATCGGGCAGGCCATCGCAAAGGTCCTCGGTTCGAAATCCAAGAAAAAGGCAACCGTCACGGTGAAGAAGCCGGCGGCGAAGTCAAAGGGTTCGAAAGCTCGCTCAAAGGCAGGAAAGAAAAAATAACACTGGAGGAAAGTCGGTTGACAAATTACATGTGCCTGCCGACTCTTACAAAAAAAACTTGAAAGGAATTGTGGAACGTATATGAGTCGTACGCTTGCAATATTGAAACCAGATTGTGTAAGAAGGAATCTTGTCGGAGAGGTAATCGCACGAATTCAGAAAGCCAATTTTAAGATAGTCGGT
>JAJYRM010000044.1 GCA_021794075.1 Bacteroidota bacterium
TTCGTCTCCAACCACTGAGCGGGTAACCTCTCGTTTCCAAGGCTGACGATAATTAATGCATACAAAATGAGACGCAGGCTTCTCACTCTTGAAATCTCCTTAGCGGGCAATTGCAACTAACGTACTGCGGCAAAAAGTCGTCCCGATTCGGCACTATACATGCGCGAAGCTCCGACCATGGTGCCGAATCGGGATGAAGCGACCACGACATATATAAATGCGGAGCGTCTTTTTGCCGCTTGTTATGCGCAGCGCAGTAGCAGAGACAAAAATCCATATCCATTTTCGGGTTTATTTGACAATAAAAGCGAGACCTATCGTGAATAGTCTCGTAGCGATCGTGACAATGATGAAAGCATAGGCGCTAATTAGCGTAAGCAGCGTGAGCACACTTCGTAGAAGATGGATCGGCCAATCGTCGGACATGGGATAGTCAACTTTCACTTCCCAAAAAGCGCCTTGGTTAGGCGCAGCATTTGAGACGACATTATTTTTGGTGATATGGACTCGTGTTTCATTGCTCACATTCTGTGCACCATCATTCTTTATGACAATACCTCCAAAGGGAATGGGGAGGCCTCTTGCGAAATAGAAGTTTGCCCTATCCTGAATCTGAAAATGAACATGCGGCTCGGTCGAATGACCGGAGTTGCCGCACTTCGCAATGACTTGTCCCCGCCTTACCTTATCGCCCTTCTTCACAATGCAACTGTGTTTTTTTAAATGTGCTGTAAGGCTGAATACATTTTCACCGTGCTCGATAACGACAAAGTTTCCTCTGATATCGCGTGTCCACACATCGATCCATCCCGAACCGGTAGTCTGAATGTCTCTTATCTCGTCTTCCACTTCAACAACAACCCCGTCGGCTGCTGCAATCACATTTCGATCAAAGGCAAAATAGTCTGTCAACTCTTTGCCATCTGTCTGGAACCGCCTGTTTTCGGGTCCGCATGAGACAAGATCATACGCATACCTTTGCGCAATGAGCCCCCAGGAATGTGAAGTCGCTTTTTCAGTTCCTCCATTCAACACCATCCACTCACCCTCCAATGGCAATGAAATAACAGGAATAGTTATGGGCGCTTTGTGAATTAGCGACCGTATAATTGAGCTAACCTGGCCAAATAGTTGCATGGTACTCTGGTAGTAAGCAAACGGATTAAGCAAACGCCATGCTATTACAGAAATCAAATACTTAAAGTAGGTCATCGCTTACCCCACAAGTATGTTAACTCTGAAGTGTCGTTCAACTGCGTTGCGCATAACGTACAGCCCAAAAACGTCGCGGCGCGCTCCTCGCAGCCCATAATGTGCGCGCCGTGAAGCGAGCACCTTGCATATATAATGTCGAGCGTCTTTTTTGGGCTTGTTATGCGCAGGCTCGCGGCTCATCATTCCTCCGCGAAGAAATCGGAATCAATCCTTTTGATCTCATAGGTCGAAGCGGGAGTGACTCCAAGGTTGAAATCGATCATGTAATTCGCAAGGGCTTTGTAATCAATAAGAATTACTTTCGGATCGATCGTTTCGACGTAAGTCTTTGCGTCGTCAGAGAAGCGACCTGTCGTGATGAACACTCCTTTCTTGGCTCGCTTGCCGTGGAGCGCGCCGACAAACTGTTGGATCTCAAGGCGACCGACTGTGCCCTCCCAACGCTTGGCTTGGATGTATATCACGTCAAGTCCAAGACGATCTTCTTTGATTATCCCATCGACTCCTTCATCTCCGGTGCGACCGATGGCTTGACCCGCGTCCTCAATGGAACCGCCATATCCCATAGCGACCATAAGTTCAACCACGAGACGCTCAAAAAACTGTGGCGAATTAGCTCTCACACGTTCTATTAGATCACTGGCTAGCTGACTTCTGATTCCTTGGTAGGCTTCCTGAAGTGTTTCTTCCGGAGTGGCTACGCCGTGTGCCACCTCGGGCTGATTCCCCTCGGTCGACGCGCGCTCAGCGGTGTGAAACTCCACAAACTCAGGAAATCGATTCAAAACGGCGACGTCAATGCGTTGAAGCCCTTCGCGGTGAAGTTCGCGGCCGCGATCGGTAATCTTGAAGTACCCACGCCTTGTGGATTCAAGGACCCGCGCTTGCACGAAATAACTCTTTGCCCAACCGATTCGGTTATCGAATTTTGTCTGAATGCCACTTGCTAATTTCTCCGCGCGATCCACTTCACTAATCCCCATCATTTGAGCAATCTGATCGCGGGCCTCATGGACCGAGTGTTCGGATCCATCCGAAGCAATGTCAAGCAGTGGTTTGAAGAAAGATTGGAAATCAGGAACTGCCATTTGTTACCTCCTCTGGAATCTGATAGGGTTGTCTGCCGCGAGCTTGCGCATAACGTCCATCGGGAAGAAGTCGTTGCGGTCGCCCGCTATAAATGCTGCGAAGCATCGAGAGCGCGGGCGAACGCAATGAAGCGAGCTCGATTTATTAAAAATGACGAGCGTCTTCTTCCCGATTGTTAGCCGACGCGCAACAGTCTAGATTCGCTTGAGGTTGCATGTACAGCTCTTGCACTATCTATTGAACAGAAAGTTTGAGATTAAATGACATGGATCTCACCGACGCTTCCAAAGAGTACGAGCCCGATGGGAGTCCTTGACCCGATACGCCTCTCAACACCTGCTTGATACAATAAAAATCAATCCGTTCAGTTTGACCAGGTGCGACTGAGAGGCTCTGCGCGAGTATGTACCCGTTTCCTCCTTTCATCACGCTGTCACCGCTTGAGTTCACAAGTGCCCATTGGAAAAGACTAGCTTCCACCCCGATTGTGTCAGCGACCGAACTGGAGTTGTGCACGGTGATAGCGGCAGTGAGGGTATCTCCGGACTTGTACGTGGTCTTTGGTGTGCTAAAAGTGTACTGAAGTGACCCCGAACTCTGAGTGTCGGATGGGCCGACTGGATTACCGCTTTTGCTGCATCCAACTATGAAGATGCTAATTGCGGATATCGCGAGCATAATTGTGATTACCTGTCTCATAGGTGTCTCCTTTTTTGTGCTTGACGTAGCCGGTTGTAACTAGGTTGCGTGTCGGCTAACGTTAAGGATTTTATCCGTGCGAGGGACAAAAAATATATTGTTACATGGGACGTTCAAAGGCACGGATAAAATTCGGTTGAACGAAGCCGCGTACACCTCGTCGGCCAAGTCTGGCACCATATAATATGGGCATTCAATCTTGCTGAGGACTCTTTGAGATGGACCTCCAAGTTCTCCGGTATTACAACACGACAAGTTTATTTTCTTTCTTTCCACGATATCTATTTCCACAGTTACCTCGAATTGCATCATTCTAGTCGGTAAGGGCACACCTATCCCTTGCGACGGATGTCTTTTGATTCTCCTATGTCATTGCCTCTTCATTTATCATGGTGGTGCATAACTATTACTCATTCCAAAGAAGTAATTTGAGCGTCCTGTCGGCAAAAGCATCCTTTCGCCTGCCATCCTCCCTTTGCGACAACTCGGACACAAAAGGACATCTATGCCCTTAAACTCTAAAAGCATCTCCTGCCATGTCGCTGTCTCTTCTCGGACTTTTGGTGTTGGCATATCAAGAAGTCTTCTGCACCTGTCTAATCTCTCCTTCTTCTTTTTGTTGCTGAGTAATCCATAATACCGGATCTTGCACATTCCGTCAGGAAGAATGTGCAGTAAAAAACGCCGTAGGAACTCACTCGTCTCAAGGGTCATCACCTTTTCCCTGTCATGGTCTCTGTAATCTCGCCAACGAAAACTTACTTTCCCATCTGCCATCCCTACCAGCCGGTGATTTGAGATCGCTACTCTGTGCGTGTATCTGCCGAGATAATTAAGAACCTGCTCAGGGCCACCGAACGGTCGCTTGGCATAAACAACCCATTCTTTTTTGTACAGGCCATCGACTAAGCCCTGAAAGTTTTCCCGGTACTCCAACTCCTTTGCCCTGCCGATACACTTGAGATGTCCTCCGTGATAAACTTTCTTCAACTGTTCCAGAAACTTCCCTCGAAAAACTCTCGATAGAACTCGAACAGGGATGAAGAAGTTTCCCCTTGACCCAGTCCATCTCGTTCCATCTTCCGAAAGCCCACCTCCGGTAACGATACAATGCGCATGGGGATGATCCATCAGGTTTTGTCCCCATGTATGCAGAACCATTATCACTCCGACTTCAGCTCCAAGATGCTTCTTGTCTCGTCCAAGCTTCAACAGTGTCTCGCCTGCAGCCTGGAACAGCAATGTGTATATCTCCCGTTGATTGATTAGCGCCAGTGCGTTCAGATCGTCGGGAAGTGTGAAGACTATGTGAAAATACTGTATCGGAAGAAGCTCCTCCGTTCGTGCCTTCAGCCATCTCTCTTTTGCCATCGATCCGCACTTCGGACAGTGTCTGTTGCGGCATGAGTTGTATGAGATACGCTCGTATCCGCATTCCTCGCATCGGTCAACGTGTCCTCCGAGCATCGCCGTTCGACACGACGCTATATCGTGTAACGCCCTCAAATGCCGCCGTGGTAGTTTATGTATCCTTACGTACTCCGCTCCGTATCCCCGTACAACATCTGCCACCTCTAACATAGCTGAGCTCATAGTCTCACCTCCGGCAAAGCAGTCATCAGCCCGTCAAGCGGGTTTACTATTTTCTCTATGCTTGCTCGCTGGAGATGCAGGTAAATGCTTGTCGTCTTGATATTGGAGTGGCCGAGCAACTGCTGGATTACAAATATATCAGTGCCCGACTCGAGAAGGTGGGTAGCGAAGCTATGACGAAACGAATGAACTGTTACATGCTTGGTAATACCACTTTTTTTTTCACCTTCGTGAACACAGCCTGTACCGTGCGTTCCGATAGTGGCATCTCCGGGTTACGGCCAGCAAACAACCATGGCTGCGGACGGTATATCTTCCAGTACGATCTAAGCTCACTAAGAAACACATTCCCCAGCAGAGTGTAACGATCCTTCTTTCCTTTTCCTTGCTCTACTCGTATCTGCATCCTCGCGCTGTCGATGTCCGTTACTTTCAGGTGCACCGCCTCGCTCACTCGCAGACCTGCTGAGTAACACGCCATCATCACCAGACGGTGCTTCGGGTTCCTCACCCCTTCAAGAAACCGCTTAACCTCTTCTGTCGAAAACACCACCGGTAGCCGCTTCTCTCGCTTCGGATGCGGAATGTTCTCCACTTTCCATTCACGCTTCAGTGTGTCCCGATAAAGAAATGTCAGTACGCTGCGTGTCTGTCGGATCGTTGCCCAACCTGCTCCACGTTCCATCAAGCTCTGAAGATATGTCCGCACCTCTTCTTCTCCCATCTCTCTCGGAGACTTCCCGAACTTGCGTACATACCCTCTCACCACTGAAACGTAGCTCTTGATGGTCTTCGGGCTGAAGTTCCTCAGCCGCATCGCCATTACCATTTGATCCTGTAGCTCGCCCATAAGTCACTCCTTCGGCTCTTTTGTGTTTACTTCGTGGATTATCTCTCAAAGGTACCTTACGGGTACTACTCATACAACATCAAACTTGTCAAAGAACTACTTCTGCTTCTATTCCTGCGCTGCCGCGTAGCGGCTTAGTTCAACGTCCTGCGGGACAAAGTCGTGGCGCGCATCCACTAAAGGGGTCCCATAATGCGCGCGCCATGAAGCGAGTCCCATCATATACAATAATCGAGCGTCTTTGTACCGCATGTTAGCCGCAGCCGCCGCTGGACGGTGAAAGTCGAAGTCAACGGTCAAGTCTGTCATCTCTCGATTGCAAATATCTTTCGACATCGTCTCCAAACCGTCCGCGCTGACGGTTCAAGGGTGGTTCCGCAACTGCGATGAGAATCCCTTCGGTCAAATCCAAAATCTGAGAAAGATTAAGATTCCTGACAGCAGGAATATCAGATAATCGATTGTTGTTGGTCACGAATCTGATACCGAACCATGAAAAGGAATCCCACCGACCCGCTAGGTCATCAGTAGTGTGTTGGCGAAGTCGCACGCCAAGCCTGCTCTGCTCACCTTGGCCTGATTGTCCGACGTAGACTAAGTGGTAATCTGCGTAGAGAGCATAGATTCCAATCTGGTCCCAAAAATCTGTTGGGTCGTCTCGCCTGGCATCTGAAGGTTTGCCGAGTAGAGAACCAGCGTTGCGCGGACGGCCCGAGAAGACATCGCTCCTTTTCCAGAATAGTCCCATGTTCTTAATCATAAATGCTCCTCAATTGTGAACTTAAGCATGCGGCGGTTGCGGCTAACTCCTTCAAAAACGACATTCGTTTTTGAAGCATATATGGTATAATAGACGAACATTTATTTCGTTTTTGTGCCTTTCGGCTGTATGATCCACTCTATCGGACTCCGTATCTGACCGATCTCCTTCTTGCTAACATGCGTGTATATCTCCGTCGTCCTCACGCTTCGATGGCCTAACAATTCCTGAATGAATTTAATATCCGTCCCTTGTTCGAGCAAATGCGTCGCGAACGCGTGCCTGAGTGAGTGTATCGACACGGCCTTGATTATTCCCGCCTTGGCAGCCGCTTTCTCAAATACCCGCTCCGCACTCCTTATAGAATATGGCTTACCCTCCGACTGCCCTTCGAAAAGCCATTTCTTCGGTCGATACGCGGCCCAATACTCACGCAGCCCTTCCAATACTACTTCCGAAAGTACGGTGTACCTGTCTTTCTTCCCCTTCCCGTCATGAACGTGAATCATCATACGGTCGCTGTCGATATCTTCCGGCTTCAACCGCACAACCTCACCCACCCTTAGCCCGGCAGAATATACCAGCATCAGCATTATTCTATGCTTCTGATTCCCCAATGACGCAAATATACTCTTTACTTCATTGAGAGAAAGAACGACCGGCAATTTCTGCCCTTTCAACGGACGCGGAATCCCCGCAATCGCAAAAGGACGCTTGTATAGCTCTACATACAAAAACCTCATCGCGCTGATTACCTGGCTTATCGTGCCTGAAGTAAAATTCCTGTCATGGATCAGGTGCAATAGGTAGTCGCGAATCTCCTGCTCGTTCAGCTCTCTCGGATGTCTTGGCGAAATGTACCTCGTGAACTCCAGCAGATGGCTCTTGTATGCCTTGTAAGTTTTGTTCGAATAATTCCTCAGCCTCATCTCCTCCCTCAATACCGCGAACAGCCCACCCGACCTCGGAAAACTCTTCGCCTCTTCAGACCCTTTTCTCGTCTCCTCCATTGTCTATCCTCCTCTGATTATCTCCGGCAGAATCGCCCTCCGCGCGCCAAAAGCCGGAGCAGTTCCTCATCTTACCTTCAAACTCTTTTCTATTATCCGGAAAACCGGGGCCGGCATCCCTCGGCCCCGTGTCGTCCATTTCTTCTCACTTCGTCGGCTGAGCCGCGGGCTCTTCCAACCGCACCTTGTGTCGCTGACCGATGTCCTTTATCACCCGCGCCTCCCAGTACTCGTTGTAAAACTGCGTATCACTCGCTTTGTACACTTCCATCAGGTTGTCGATCTGGTTCTCGAGTATCCCCATCGCCTCCGCGAAGCTTTCGTACAAACTGGAACGCGCCCCCTTCCGTCGTGCCATGCTGCTCTCGCGCTCCCCTATCGCCCCCTCGAACGCGTCGATCTTCTCCTTCAGTGAGACCAACTTGGCTTCCGATATCCCGTACTCGCCAACCTCGCCAAGACTCTCGACGCACAGCTCGTGGATCGTCCTCGCCCTTGCCACGAGCTCCGTGTCCCTCATGTACCTCAGCTCCGATTCCGTCACTTTCGACTTGCTCGCTATCTCCTGATCACCCACAATGTGTCCGTACGCGCGAAGCGCCATCGCTATAGGTACCAGCAACCCTAGCAACGCGTCTTCAGCTCCCGCCTTTATGAGCGTCTTCCCTGATGTCGCCGTCATCGTCTCCCTAACCTTCTCCTTAATCTTCAATGTGACCGCTTCAAGTCTCTCCTGCGCGTTTAGCAGCGCCCCCAATGTCAGCTTCGACTTGTTCCCCGTCAGGAGCGACGTGACTCCCTCCAGCATTGTCAGCCGGTTTTCATCATCTTTCGTCATCACAATTCTCCTTTAATGACTGGTTAACTTATCAGTTAAGGGGACTCCAAACCGTTTCCCGCAAGCCCCTCCTGCGGCGGCAATCTATCTGAATACCGGATCTTTTCTCCAAAGCGTCATCCTTCAATACCCGGGAAATTGCCATTATGGCACGACGTACCAACACCCGGATCCGGGCACCTTCCATCCGGTCACGCACACCTTTCTTCCGGACAGACTGTCCTTCCATCCGGGAATCCCAACCCGACATTATGTCCCGATAAGATGTCATTATGGCACACCCATCCCTTATTATTCTTACCGAACTTCTTATCCGGACAATCGAACTTATCGCGGGCGTGACAGCAAACATCGTCCCGAAAGATGGAAATATATTCCATATAATCTCACTTGCCATTATGGCACGCCTGAACGGCATTATTCCAACCGACAAACCATAGCGCAGACCGCATCGCTTCATCCAGATGCGCCGGGCCCCTCTTCGACGCCCTCCATCGGAATCACTCGCGAACCCGGCTAGCGTTCTCTCAGCCCATCCGGGCATTAATCGTTTAGGTTTGTCCTCTGGTCCGGCCGGGCTGGTCTCTCTTCGCCGGCCTTCCGTCTATCACTATCCGGCAGATTCAATTCGTCTGCCTTCTCCTTCCGAAAATCCGTCCCGCCTCTCAGAATTGTGAAGCAACCCGCCTAGGTAGCCCGGACATTCGGATTATCGGGGATGATTCTAAGTCCATCCCTTGTTCTATCGACGCTCGTCTCGAATCTACAACTTCCTCGACGCGGATTCAATATGATACTTCACTTCAGGACCTCTCCCGTCACTTCCCTGAAAGTACCGCGCCGACGACCTTCAGCACCTCCGCCGTCTTGTAAGGTTTCTGAATGAAATGACTGACTCCGATCTTTTCCAATTCATCCTTAACCTCGGGGGCGATGAATCCGCTCGCCACTATTACATTCACCATTCCTGAGACTTTCTTAATGCGCCTGACCACTTCCTCGCCGCCCACTTTCGGAAGGCCGAGGTCCGAAAGGACCAGGTCGATCCGCTCTTTGTTGGCAATGAATGTCGCGACCCCTTCTTCGCCGTCTGCCGCCAAAATTACCTTGTGCCCTTCCAGGGTCAGCACCGATCTAAGAAGGTCCCTCAGCATCTCCTCGTCTTCGATCACGAGTATGTTTCCAGCCTCCGCCCGATCGGAACTTGACGCGTGGGAACGGGGAGGCGCATCTTCGATTCGCTGCTTCACGACCGGGAAGTAAATCGTGAATGCGGTTCCCTTGCCCGGCTCGCTTTGCACGTCGATGAACCCTTTATGGCTTTCGACTATCCCGTAAACAACGGATAGTCCGAGTCCCGTCCCCTTTCCGACTCCCTTAGTCGTGAAGAACGGCTCGAATATTTTCTGCCTCACATCTTCGTCCATGCCGCTCCCGCTGTCGGAAACGCGGAGCTCGACATATTTTTCAGATGTCGCTCCCTGATGGGACCTCCTAAGAGTGGAGCCGGAAACCAGCCCAGTGGCAATCGAAAGTATCCCTCCCCTCGGCATGGCGTCTCGCGCATTCAGACAAATGTTCAGCAGGATCTGGTGGATCTGGGTCGTGTTTGCCATTACGGGAGGTATCGCCGGATCGAGATCTGTCCGGATTTCGATCGTCTTTGGAAACGTTTCGTCCATGAGCCTCTGCATTTCCACGATGGTGTCGTTAATGATCACCGGATTGAAGGTGACATCTGTTTTCCGGGCAAAAGTCAAAAGCTGCTGAACGAGAGACTTTCCTCGATCGGCAGATTTCGATATAGCCAGCATCCCGCGCCGGAACTTCTCCCTGTCGTACTCGGATTGGCCGAGAAGATCCGAATATCCGAGTATCACCCCGAGTATGTTATTGAAATCGTGGGCGATCCCCGCCGCGATGTTGCCTAACCCTTCAAGCTTCTGAGTCTGGATAAACTGACGTTCCAGCGTCCTAATCTCCGTAATGTCCTTCGCCATTCCTGAAATGACGTCTCTGTCCAGCGACGCGTTGATAAGGACATTGCGCACCTTTCCTGTTTTTGTCCTCAACTCAACTTCCCTGTTCTGGTCCGTTTTGCCGAAAGTCCGCAGCTCGTCAGTAAGACCCGCGCTATCCTCCAGGTCCCTGTACAGTGACGAGAAACTGACGGACATCAGCTCCTGCGGAGAATCGTACTCCAGCATGTCCGACATCGCCTTGTTGACATAGATGATGGTCCCGCTGAGATTCACCTTGTACACTCCGACAAGGGCGTTCTCGACAAGTTCCCTGTACTTCTTCTCGGAGTCGCTAATCTCCTTCTCCATCTTCTTATGCTCGCTCGTGTCGCGCGCGACCCAGAGAACGCTGCTCTCATTCATTGGAGAGACCGTCGCCGACCGCCAGCGCTCCTCTCCTCCGATGACCATCGTGTATTCCAGAGCGTGAGTCTTACCCGTCCGGAGGGTTTCCCTGACGACGCCTAAGAACTGGCTCGCCTGTTCGTCCGGTAGAATGTCGAAAAATGTCCTCCCGATCATTTCATCGGCCGGTCTGTATAAAAGCGATTCATCTGTCGGGGCAATGTTGACATACCTTCCGTCCGAATCTATCGCCATGACGATATCGTGCATCGCTTCGAAGAGGGCGCGAAGTTCCGCTTCGGAACGCTTCAGCGCCTCATCCACGACGCGCTTCTCCGTGACATCAAACCCGACTCCTACCAGCCCGTTGACCGATCCGTCGCTCCCGCGCAAAGGTACCTTGGTCGTCAGAACCCAGTGTTCCTTTCCGTTCACATCGGCAAGACATTCTTCTTTGGCAATTATCGATTCGCCGTTCTCTATCACTCTCCGGTCGTCTTCGAAGTATCTCTCCGCGATTTCCTTTGGATAGACTTCAAAGTCCGTCTTGCCGAAAATCTCTTCTTCCGACGAAAGTCTGCCGAACTGCTGGACGTCGACAGGATTCGCTATGACTTTCCTATAATTCCTGTCCTTGACATAAATGGCGTGCGGGATGTTGTCGATGAGCGTCCTTAAGAGCACCCGCTCCTTTTCTATTTCTTCCTCCGCTAGCTTTCTTTCAGTAATATCCCTCAGCACGCCGTCGATCCGTACAAGTCGTCCCCCTTCATAAACCGGGACCGAATTGTCTTCCATGAACCGGCGGGAGCCGTCTTTGCACTTCCACCATTGCTCCCAGACAGGGGCGTGATCCGTCTCTTCAGTCTGCATTTCATTCATCACAGGATCCGGATCGGTCGGGCTGTCCCCTTCGATCACTGAAAGGAGGAAAGGCCACCTCCCTCCCTTCCGTTTTATGTCATCCATCGAATAGCCGAGAATCTTCTCGAAGGCCGGACTGATATATTCGAATTCACCGGTCTTCCCGTTTACACTATAAATGATATCGCTAATTGAGCCCGATATCCTGGCCAGGATATCCTGAGATGATCTGAGCTCCTTCTGTACGCGCTTCTGTTCGGTAATCTCGGTGGTGATCCCCACCAGCCCGGCAATCTTGCCGCTCTCGTCCCGGATCGGTATCTTCGAAACCAGCTCCCATATCTCGTGCCCGTCCGGATCGATCGAATGTTCCTCCCTGTTCAATATCGAGATCCCGTCCCGAACCACTTCCTCGTCTTCCCGCGTGAATGCCTCCGCCCTGCTCGCCGGATAAACTTCCGCGTCGGTCTTCCCTATGATCTCCGATTCCGACCCGATCTTTCTCCCCACCGAAAGTCCTACTCTCCGGAGATGAGCAGGGTTCGCGATTATCTTTCGAAGCTCTTTATCTTTCACGAAGATCGCGTTAGGAAGATTATCGATTAGAGTCTTCAAAAGTATGTGTTCGTTCCGGAATCCTTCTTCCGAATTCATCTCGCGAACCGAAATATCCACGGCGGATCCGATCACACCTATCACTCTATCCATATCTTCCAGGCGCGGAACAGTCCTGTCCTCCATCCAAACGTATTCGGAAGTAGCGGCCGATTTTATCCTATACTCAGTTGTCCGCGGAGCCTTTGACTCAAAGACCTTCCGCCAGCTCTCGGCAAGTCTCTCCCTGTCATCGGGATGCACTGACGAAATCCAGGGGTTGCCTTTCCCCTTCGTTTGTCTTGGATTGTAACCCAACAATCTTTCGGCGCCTTCACTTATGTAATCGAGCGAGTGTTCCGACTTGTCCCCGCCGCTCAGCGTCGCGTATATTACCTCCCTCGAGTAGGCTTGATAAGTTTTGGAAGGATCATCCTTGTTCATGCTCGTCTCCTTGAGAAGTCAATCCGGTTCGTTTAAGTTGGCAAAAAATCATAACCGTTTTGGCCCCACGATGAGTATATGCCATTTCGTAGCTAAGGTAACAAATCGGACTTAGAAAGTCAGCAAAACCGCAATCTTTAAGATCATCGGACCGGCCGACCGCTTCCCAATTATTACTATCGGAGCGATTGGTTAAGTTTCCAGAGACTGGGAATAAATTACACACGCCTATCCATCAGGTTCGTATCCCGGCCACAGGCCTAAATCAGTCGCCCCGTTTCTAATGAGACTGTCGGCGGCGATATTCCGAACATTTGTTCAGCCTTGAAAAACAATGCACAATCAAATATCTTTATTGCGTCGGTAGCAGAAGGAACAGGGATCATCTTTCGTATGCTCGATATCCAATGACTGTTCCGCTTTCTACGAACACAGAGTCTTCCAATCTCATGAGGCCGAATAATCCTCGGTTCTAATCGCCCTGCGGCACAAAACGCCGAGAGAGCGCGAGTGGACTTTTTAGCAGCGATTTCTTTGCTGAGCACACGAGATCATAATACCGCGATGTGCGCGGAACAACTACAGATACTTTGACTGGAGGTAAACAACGATAACGTTCTCGGGAATTCTCGAAATTGAACGAGGTGGTCCCAAAGGGGCACAGCATTCGCGTGGCGACCGGTTTAACCGGCAGCCTCGTGAAAGAGGCTTCATAAGAAACCTCACGCTTTCACTTGGTCAGAGCAAGAGCGACATCTTCGTCCCTGAATCCATGATCTCTCGATATAACCTGCGCCAGGGAGTCCTAATCTCGGGAAGCGCGGCCAACGGAAATGGGAAGGGACTTGAGGCAAAGAACATCGAAACAATCAACGGCGTCAATCCGGATGAATGGAAGACATTGGCGGAGTTCTCAGCGCACGACGCGGTTTCGCCGAACGAGCTGATAAGGCTCGAAGGACCGGGCTCCGATCCCGCTATGCGCATTGTCGACCTCTTCTGCCCTCTCGGCAAAGGACAGCGCGCTCTCATAGTCTCGCCTCCCAAGGCTGGAAAGACGATCTTGATGCAGCAGATCGCCCATGCCATCAGTCAGAATAATCCGAATATGGATCTGATCGTCCTCCTTATCGACGAACGTCCCGAGGAGGTTACCGATATGAAGCGGTCAGTGCGCGGTGAGGTCTTCGCGAGTTCCAACGATAACGACCTCGCGAGCCACGTCAGGCTCGCGCAGCTGGTCCCTGAGTACGCGAAAAGAAAAGTCGAAACCGGCAGAGATGTCGTCCTCCTCCTCGATTCCCTTACAAGACTCGGACGCGCGTTCAACGTCCACCAGAAAAGTAGCGGCAGGACGATGTCCGGCGGAGTGGATATAAGAGCGCTCGAAGTTCCCAAGAGAATATTCGGAGCCGCTAGAAAATTCGAAGGGGCGGGTTCACTAACCATTATCGCCACTATACTCGTCGATACCAACTCTCGAATGGACGAGCTCATCTTTCAGGAATTCAAAGGGACCGGAAACATGGAGCTCGTCCTTGACCGGGATCTGGCCAATGAAAGGATTTTCCCCGCGATTAATCTCGGCGTCTCAGGCACGCGACGGGAAGAACTCCTCTTCGGCGATTCGCTTAGAGAGCATCAGGAGCTCAGGAGATCCATTGCTCGAATGTCTCCCCGCGAAGCGATGCAGAACGTTCTTAAACTGATCCATCGCTACCCTTCAAACGAAAAGCTCCTCTCCAATTTCTAAGTCGGCACACGCGGAGCCGTCCACGAATAGGGCCGGGCAGCTCTAGTCTAATTCTATCCGCAGTCCGCATATCGCCCTTTACGAACCACATTAATCTTGCGGTGAAGATGCCTTCTTCCGCCTCTCCTTTGGAATGGGGTAACGGAACTCAATGCCAGCAAAATCCGCTGACGGACCCCCTCGGCCATGCGTAGGGAAATAGTAACGCGCGATTACGGAAATGTTACGATACAAGCAGTGACGGTTTCACCAACACGTTGCAATCGGGCTAAATTGAAAGTATTGATCTCGGCATAAGCGTTGCATTAGATAGCACGGACGCTCTCCACCGTACGCGCCGGCCGGCACACGGCGGTCTTTTTGAGACCATGTAAGGGAGTGTTGCATCAAGAGATGCAATGATAACTATTTTTTTTGAGTGAGCATTAGACCATTTCAGCAAAGGCTTTAGGCCACCCAGCACGGAGTTTTGTATGAAAAGATATATTTCAATCGCGCTAGTCCTTACCGCATTTTGGGCTACCAATTCTTTTGCCCAGGTCTCAGGCACCGCGACAGCTACCGTCAACCTCACCGTAAACGCCCAGGTGACCGTGACAACGGTGCGTGACCTCAATTTCCCTTCTCATGTTCAGGACTCAACCGCGGCTGCAGTCAATCCCAATTCCGACGGGACCGAGGCGGCATATCTAATTTTGCAGACCTCGGCGAATCATTCCTGCTCAGTCTCCTACACGAACACTCCGATGACCTTTACAACTGGAAGTATCAGCTGGACCCCTTCACTTGTGGGAGCTACCACTTCTACAAATCAGACCTCCGCTACTTCCGTGTCGAGCGGCTCAAACGTGACAACCAGCGGTACAGGTTACTACTACTTCTGGGTTGGCGGCACGACCGCGCCGATTACGAACACCCTCCCTGCGGGAGCTTACCAGGGCACGTTCGACCTGACTGTGACTTACTGAAGCGCTTCGAGGCCGATAAAACAGCTTCTTTACGGGAATGCAAATCGGTCACGAGATATCCCCAGTACTTGCTTGACTCCCACTGATATCTGATATTGGTAACGATGGAGAAAGTCAATCCACCGTTCCGTTTGAATATAGAGAGTGGTATCGTAAGACAGACGCTAATCGCCGCGTTCCTCATCCTTAGCATGTCAAACGCTGCCGCCCAGACAACCACGGCATTCGTTTCGGCGAACATAGTAATAAAAGGCCTCGTTTCGCTATCGACCGTTCGAAATCTCGATCTCGGGACAGTGGAACAGGGAATCACCCAGGTTGATGTGAACCCGATAACAGGAGGGGGCTCGGCGGCATACTTCACATTCGCTTCCTCGCCACACACTCCGATTATAGTGACTTACGCTTCCGACAAATTAATATCCGCGGGCAATTCGATAGCGTTCTCCGGCAAACTTGCGGGAAGTTCCTCCAGAGTTCAGACTCACGCCGTCCTCATCAACAACGGGACCGGCCTCGTCACAAACTCAAAAGGTAGATACCATTTCTGGGTAGGCGGCTCGGCAAAACTCTCCGCTGATCAGCCTCTTGGAGTCTATACCGGCGATTTCACAATGACTATCGCCTACTGAGCTCGACGCCGGAACCCATTTCCGCCGACCAGACTGCTCCCCCCAAAAAGGAACACCGATCAATGCGATAGAGCTGAATCACTCCAGATCTGTTTCATAGGAACTTTTCTGATTTTGCGCCTGAATCGATTTGTTGACGGCGCACACACATCGCCTCCCAAGCTTGACTTTGTTAAGGGCGCGAGCTAAAATCGTACCAGGACGTTGCATCGGCAGTGACAGCGTCTGCTTGATTCCATCTTGGGTATTCAAAGGAGCAATGGTGCAGCGAGTCGTGGTAGTAGGATTTCTGGCATTTTTTGGGATTTCAGCCGGGATGCCGGGCATTTGCGCAGCGCAGTCAAACGCGAACACATCGCTCAGTGTAACAATTCAAATTGTGCAGGCAACAGCCGTGACCGCTTTCGACGGTATGCTGTTTGAAAATTTCACCATTGCTGACGGGCTCCGGCAAAGTACGCACTCCAAGCAAGACAGTGGATTTCTCACCATCAACGGGCAACCCAGATCGCGAATAAGCGTTTCTATTCCGCCGATGGTTGTGCTTCACAGCGCCGCTGGTAGACCCATCGCGCTTTCGTCCGATATCACCGTTTGGAGCTCCGGCGATTCTGTAAGGGGAAGGAAACGCTCTTTCCCTTCCACTACCGGCGGGACGGCCTCGTTCGGTTCAAACGGGCTGCTCCGCTTTCACTTGGGAGGCTCCCTTCACACGGACTACACATCCGCGGGATCATATAGCGGCAAGTATGTCATAACTCTCACATACTAAGCACCCCCGAAGGGGTCGACTTTCCAGACCGAGAATCAGACTGAGGTCTTTCGGTACTCTCCCAATGATGGCATAACTCCTTCTACCGCGTCTTCCCCGCGCGTTCGAAGTGAAATCACCCCGCCATGCAAGGATCGCCTCACCACCAAAACTTTCGGCGATGACTTCCATGCCGCTCCCATGTCGGCCTTCCAGGAGGATTGAAATTCAGTCCCTTTTTGCATAATATTCCAAATGTTAGGACTAAGCGCCGCCATTGTATCTTACCTGGTTGGATCATTTCCGACGGCCTACGTGATTGGGAAGCACTTTCGAAAAATAGATCTTTCAAGGAACGGAAGCGGGAATTTAGGCGCCATGAACGCTTATGAAGTCACCGGTTCAAAGTCCATAGGGATCGTCGTCGCCTTAATTGATATGTCCAAAGGATTCTTGGTGACTTCCCTTTCCTTCTGGAATTATGGAATAATAATAGGTTTGACCGCCGCGCTCTTTGTTGTGATCGGACACAATTATTCTTTGTATGTGGGTTTCAAAGGCGGACGGGGACTCGCGACAGCGGCGGGAGCGCTATTGGTTCTTCAACCGCTAGCAGTGCCTCTGTACCTGTTCATCTATTTCATGCTGAGGATGCTCAGCGTTAAGTTGTACTTATCGAGTGTTATCGGGATAGCGCTCGCGTCTGTACCTTTATTTGTGAAAATGTATCCGGCGCCGGTGCCTCTAATGCTTTCCGCCGGTTTAATCTTGGCTGTACTCTCTAAACATCTTACACCATTGAAGACAGAGATAAAGGATGCTTAAAAGAATTTCATTCACGCGATTCGACTCTTACAAGACGCGGCTTCAACAAGACCGGGAATCGCGATTCTTTTCACGCCTCGTCGCGGTCGCACTTTTTGTCACACTTCTATCTGGCAATCTCGTCGCGGCACAACGCGCGGCTGCCAATGATGATCCTACGAGCAGCAGACAAACGGCAATTACAAAGGCCGTGCGGGAAGTTAGCCCGGCAGTCGTCGGAATCAACGTTACGGCGGTGCAGGAACAGCAAAGCCCGTTCTCGATGAACGACCCTATGCTGCGGGAGTTCTTCGGTAACGATCCCTTCTTCAGGCAATTCTTCGGTTCTCAGAAAATCGAAGTACGGAGTCTCGGATCAGGATTCGTGATTTCGCCTGACGGTTACATTGTCACAAACGAACATGTGGTGAAGAACGCGACGAAGATTATCGTGACGATGACCGACGGAAGTAAGCGAAGCGCAACTATAATCGGCCAGGATGATCAGGCGGATGTCGCGCTTCTCAAGATCGACGGACACAACCTCCCCTACTGCAAACTAGGAGACAGCGACAGCATACTCGTCGGTGAATGGGTGGTCGCCTTCGGGAATCCATTCGGACTCTTCGACATAAACGATAAGCCGACCGTGACCGTAGGGGTCGTGAGTTCGCTCGGAATGAACCTGGCAAAGATCGGCTCCAGAAACTACAGCAACATGATCGAGACAGACGCCGCGATAAATCCCGGCAACTCGGGAGGCCCGCTCGTCGATGCGAACGGAAGGGTCATTGGTATGAATACAATGATATACACGGCGGGTGTAAGCAACGCTTACATAGGTTACGGTTTCGCGATTCCGATAAACAGAATAAAGCGCGTTGTGGAGGAACTTCGAAAGTACGGTAAGGTAAAACGAGACGCGTGGACAGGCCTGCAGCTTCAGTCCCTCGACGAACAGATGGCAAGGTACTTCGGACTCAGCGAGCCTACCGGCGCGCTTGTGAGCAACGTCGACTCCGGCAGCCCGGCAAGAAAAAACGGCTTCGAAGCGGGCGATCTCATACTGAAATACCAGGGCCGTCCGGTGAGAAGCGCGGGTTCCCTGCAATCGCAACTTGACGACTTAAGGCCCGGAGAGAAAATCACGTTCGAAATACTCCGCGACAACAAGCTTTTGACAATAACACTTACGGTTGGAAGGAAACCCAAGAAATGATAAAGAGATACTCTCCCGCGGAGATGAGCGGGGTCTGGAGTGAAGAGAATAAATTCACGATTTGGCTGGATGTTGAAATTGCGGCCATGGAAGCTCAGGCAAACCTCGGCAGGGTTCCTAAAGAAGCTGTCGAAGAGGTAAAGCGGAAGGCCAGGTTCGACGTCGCCAGGATCGACGAGATCGAAAGGACTGTCAAGCACGATGTCATAGCCTTTCTGACGAACGTCAGCGAGAACGTCGGCCCGGCAGCGCGCTTTGTGCACCTCGGCATGACGTCGTCCGATGTGCTCGATACCGCTTCAGCAATTCAGTTGAAGCAAGCCGGGGATATGATCCGGAAACATCTCACGGAGCTTCGTGATATGGTCGGCAAATTGAGCCTGAAATATAAGAACGTTCCGACGATAGGGCGCACTCATGGGATCCACGCTGAGCCCGTCACGTTTGGGCTGAAGATGGCAGTCTGGTACGATGAGCTCGGCCGTGACGTCGAACGTCTGAAGATTGCCAACGATGAAGTTTCGGTCGCCAAGATATCTGGAGCTGTAGGAACTTTTTCACACATTTCGCCCGAGGTCGAAAAGTATGTCGCCAAAAAATTCGGCCTCCGTCCTTCGATTGCTTCGACACAGGTAATCCAGAGAGACCGGCACGCTCAATTCATGACGGTGCTCGCAGTAGTCGCCGGCACTCTGGAGAAAATGGCCCTCGAGGTACGTCATCTTCAGCGCACCGAGGTGCTCGAAGCTGAGGAGCCATTCACAAGAGGCCAAAAAGGCTCTTCTGCAATGCCTCACAAGCGTAACCCTGTCAACTCGGAGCGAATATGCGGCATAGCCCGGCTCATCAGGTCGTACGCCATGTCCGCGCTCGAGAACCAGGCTCTCTGGCACGAAAGGGACATTTCACACTCCTCCGTCGAAAGAGTCATATTCCCAGACGCGACGCTGGGTCTCGATTTCATGATACTTGAATCGCAGAAGATTTTTAGAGACTTCGTGGTTTACCCAGAGAAGATGCAGAAGAACCTGCAGATTACGCACGGCCTGTTCTTCTCTGAAGACGTTCTCCTTAAGCTCATCGAAAAGGGGCTGACTCGTGAACAGGCGTACGCGCTTGTGCAGAGGAACGCGATGCACTGCTGGGAAACCGGAGAAGATTTCCTGACGGCGCTTGCCAACGATCATGAAGTCGCCGAGAAGATTACACGCACTGAGCTCGAGAAGGTCTTCGACCTTAATTCGCTGCTTGGAAACGTGGATTACATTTACAAGAGTCTTGGTCTTAAAGAATGAAATCTTCGTCGCTCATGCAAAACAAGCCTTTCCTGGTGTGGCTCGGTGGGTTCTACGGGCTCCTCGTGGGATTGACTATTGCAATGGCGGCGCAGATCACATTTCTCAAGTTTTCAATGGGACCTATCAAGGCTATAACCCTGATAGTTCTGGCGGGGGGCTCGTCAGTCGCGGGCTCGCATCTCGTGAGCAAACTCCTTTTCCGTGATGACGAGCTCGTTCTCAGCAGGCCCCTTCACTATGTCCTTTTTTTCTCTCTGCTTCCGATACTCGTGCTGATACTTTCTATAGTTCTTTTTTTCAGTCCAAATTAGGAAATCTAGCGCGTGACTCGCCGGAAGACCCCGGCTGCCACGCCACCATGATCGACATGAGTATCGGGATTCATACTCTCTTTCTCAGCAAGGACGCGAAGGCAATAAAGATGTAAGATACAGATAAACAAACCATTCCGTTACATACTAAACCGGGAGCTCATGATGCCAAAAGCATTTAGGAATCTCATCGGCGGCAAGGAAACAGACGCCATATCGGGAAGAACATTCGAGAACCGAAATCCGGCCGAGTGGGACGAAGTTGTAGGGATATTTCCGAAGAGCGACGCCAGAGACGTCGACGCGGCGGTGGACGCAGCAAGACAAGCTTTCAAAGAGTGGAGTCTTTACCCTGCTCCGCGAAGGGGGGACATAGTCAAAAAGGCGGGCGACATCATGGTAGCTCGTAAGGACGAAATCGCCAGTGAAATGACGCGAGAGATGGGGAAGGTCCTTCTCGAGACTCGCGGTGACGTCCAGGAAGGGATAGACACAGCATTCTACTCGGCAAGCGAAGGCAGACGGATGTTCGGTGTCACGGCGCCAAGCGAGCTGAAAGACAAATTCACAATGTCCATGAAGGTTCCGGTCGGCGTCGCGGGAGTGATCAGCCCGTGGAACTTCCCAATGGCAATCCCGACATGGAAGATTTTCCCCGCGCTCGTTTCGGGAGATACAATCGTATTCAAACCTGCCTCCGACACGCCGAAGACCGCTGCTACGCTAGTGGAGATTCTCGTTGAGGCGGGCGTGCCCGACGGCGTCGTTAATATAGTTCATGGAGGAGGCAACGAAGTCGGGATCGCGATCGTGGAACACCAGGATGTCGAACTTGTGAGCTTTACGGGATCGACGGCCGTTGGGAAGAAAATTTCCGAAATCGCGTCAAAGTCTCTCAAGCGCGTCTCGCTTGAGCTCGGAGGGAAAAACGCTGAAATAGTAATGGACGACGCGAACCTCGAATTGGCGCTCGACGGAGTGCTGTGGGGAGCTTTCGGAACAACCGGACAGAGATGCACCGCGACCAGTCGCCTGATAGTTCACGAGAAAATATACGAGAAGTTTATCGACATGCTGGCTGAGCGCGCCTCAAAGCTGAGACTCGGAAACGGACTTGACGAATCGGTGGAAGTCGGCCCTTGCGTCAACGAAGCGCAGCGCGCGAAAGTGCATTCTTACGTTGAGATCGGCAGGAAAGAAGGCGCGAGGCTTGTCATCGGTGGCGAGGCGGCAACTGGAGGCAATCTCGACAAAGGGTGGTTCTACAAGCCGACGATATTTGCGGACGTGACACCGGGAATGACGATCGCCCGCGAAGAGATTTTCGGCCCAGTGCTGAGCGTCATGAAGGCCGGATCTATTGAGCACGCGATCGAACTTCTCAACGGGACCATTTACGGATTGAGTTCCGCCGTCTACACCAGGAACATAAATCACGCGTTCAAAGCGATACGCGACATTAAAGCGGGGATAACTTACATAAACGCGCCGACAATCGGCGCGGAGACGCACATGCCGTTCGGCGGAGTCAAACAGACCGGGAACGGCCACCGCGAGGGCGGCGCGAGCGCCTTCGACTTCTTCACGGAGACAAAAACCGTCTACGTCGATTATAGTGACAGGCTGCAGCGAGCACAAATAGACACATATTCCGACAACCCCGGCAACAACCGGAAGAACAACTAAACTCCCAAAAGGTGATTTATGACAATGAATGACACACAAAACAGAGCCGCCGGCGCGAGAGAAAAGGAGCACGATGTCAGCGCGGGCACTATCGCCTACTCCGCAAGCGTGACCCCGGAAAGAGTCATGGATATCCTCCGCAAACATCTCCTTGTTGACGGCTTCGACATCATTTTCGACCTGAAGCGAAGCAAAGGATCGTATGTGTTCGATTCAAAAAGGAAGAAATACTTCCTCGACTTCTTCACATTCTTTGCCTCGTCCCCCGTCGGATTCAACCACCCGAGAATGACGACACCTGAGTTCCTCGAGAAACTTGCGAGGGTCTCCGTGCATAAACCTTCGAGCTCGGACTCATACACGGTAGAAATGGCCGAGTTCATGGATACCTTTTCCAAGGTCGCGATTCCGGATTACCTCCCGCATGCTTTTCTCATCGAGGGAGGCGGACTCGCTGTCGAGAACGCGCTGAAAGCGGCTTTCGACTATAGGATGAGAAAAAATCTGGTGAGCGGAATATATAAGACTGACAACGATGAAGACAGGTTGAAGGTAATCCACTTCAGACGCGCGTTCCACGGACGCACCGGCTATACGCTTTCACTGACAAACACAGATCCCATCAAGACAAAATACTTCCCAAAATTCAGGTGGCCGCGCGTTCACAATCCAGCCGCGCGATTTCCGCTCAACGAGGAGAACCTCAACTTCGTCAAACATGAGGAAGAAATCGCGATTAGCCAGATAAAGCAGGCGATAACGGAATTCGGGAAGGACATCGCCGCCCTGATAATCGAACCTATACAGGCGGAGGGGGGCGACAATCACTTCCGCAAGGAATTCTTTGAGAAGCTTCGCGAAATTTGCTCCGAGAATGACATCATCATGATTATGGACGAGGTGCAAACAGGCATAGGGCTGACGGGCAAGATGTGGGCACACCAGCATTTTATCGAGCCAGACGCAATATCGTTCGGCAAAAAAACCCAGGTTTGCGGCGTGCTCGCCGGCAGGAAATTCGACGAGCTGGATGACAACGTATTCACCACACCCGGAAGACTCAACAGCACCTTCGGGGGCAACCTGACGGACATGGTACGCTTCACGAAATTCCTTGAGATAATCAACGAGGAACGGCTGGTCGAGAACGCGGCAAAGGTGGGAGAATATTTATTGAAGAGAATCTCAGAGATGAGTGAGGACTACCAATCGCTTGTCATTAATCCTCGAGGACTAGGCTTGTTCTGCGCGTTCGATATGCCTTCCGCGGAGAAGAGACTGGAACTGCGGCGCAGGGTGTTCGACAAGGGGCTGTTGCTAATTGGATGCGGCGAGCGCACGATACGCTTCAGACCGCCGTTAAACTTAAGCCAACCTGAAGTCGATGAGGGAATAGAGATAATCCTGAAATCTCTGTCGGAGATAAAAGCTTAGTGTGCAATCCAAAGTGTGGCCGTTTACTCCTAAAACCAAGAGTCGACGGTCACACTTCATTCTTCATCAGCCTTTGGAGTTTTCCCTCACAGAGGCAAAGACCCCCTGCAGTTCTCCGGAATCGTTCCGATATATGTTCGCACTGTACATCACGCTCACGGGCAATCCGGACTTATGACGAAGCGTCAACGCGAAATCACGAATAGTCCCATCCGTAAGAACTCTCCTATGCCCCTCTTCTGCCTTTTTCGGCTCCCAAAAGCACTCTGAAAAGTCACGTCCGACAAGTTCCGCCCGGCTTTGACCGATGGCTTCCTCCATCGCGAGATTGACATCGGTGATCTTTCCGAGTGGACTCACCGCTATCAAAGGGTCTACGCTCGCTTCCAACAGGCTCCTTGCATAAGCAGCGGACTCGCGGGCTCTCTTCTCGGCCATAGAGCGCGCCGATTGGTCCCGCAGTGATGTCGTGGAGTATGCCAGATCGTTCGCGAGTTCTTTCAAGAGCTCTATTTCCGTCTCGTCGAACGCGTCAGCGACAGAGGAATAAACCATCAGCGCACCGTAGGTCCTCCCATCGCATCTGAGAGGAATCGTGGCAGACGAGCGATATCCTTTTTCCACCGCCCTGAAGCGCCAGGGTTCGAAGCCGGGTTCAGTGGAAGTATCCCTCGCGATAACAACCTCGCCGGTTCTGATGCAAGTGCCGGTAGGCCCCCGCCCTCTCTCGTTGTCACCCCAGGAGACCTTTGCGTGTTCGATATACTCGCCGTCTTCGCCCGCGTAAGCCATCGCGCGCACCGATTTGTTCTTATCGTCATCGGCGTAGCCTACCCAGGCCATCTTGTAGCTTCCCATCTCGATGATAGCGCGGCAAACATCCTCGAGGAGTTGAGTCTCATCGTGGGCGCGGATTGCGGCAGCTCTGCTGGCGTTCAACATTTTTAGAGCCCTGGTCGCCTTTGCCCCAGACTTTTCCGCCGAACCGACTTCGAAGACATACGAAGAAATTGTGCGGCTCATGTACACGGCGAGCGCCGCTGCCATCACTATTCCGATTACTCCAAGGAGGAGAAATTCCCGACCTCTCAAAGCGGCATCATCCTCGGCACGACCGACTATATCGCGCGCTTCGCGCAGTTCCATCTCTTCGAGCTCACCTGCTACGGAACGCATCCTGGCATAATTTTCCATTTGAGATCTTAGGAACAATTCTTTCGCGTAATCTTTCTTTCCATCGGCCATGAGCTCCAATTGGAAATCCTGCACCTTGTTGTACCTGTCTCTTGTGGCAATTAGCACCCCAAGCCGTTCCGACTCGTCTGGGAAATCACGGAATCTCAGAATGAGATTATTTATCAGGCTGTCGGCGGTCTTGCGACGGCTTTCAAGCTCATCCGCCAGCGAATCCCAGCTCGCTTCGGGGCTCTCGAGGAGCAGGGCTACCATTAGACGCTGCGCGTTGAGATTCGCCCTGAAATTTGGAAGGTCGTATAAATTGCTAAAATTGTATTCAAGAATTCTTCTCTGAGCTCTTTGAGATTCGTCAAGAGCCAGATAGGCTGTTATCAAAATCACGAGCAAAACAAAAACGAGTGCGCCGAACCCCACATATATTCTCGTCCGTATGCCCACTACTGAATCAGGTTTCATGTGTTCTCCTAAACTCTGTCATCCCCTCTGCTCGGACTGACACGTTCCGTAATGTCGAGAGACAGCACAAAGATTCCTTCAGGGACAGGTGTCACCCGAAGCTCATACCAGTTTGTAGTGCCATCCTCGAAAGTATAACTCGATTCAAATCGCTGAGGCATCCTCTCCTCCATGCACTGTCTGTAACGCATAAACACTTCGGACCTTTCGACACCCGGATACACCGACGTCATTTTTCGTCCAAGCAGGTTTTCTCTCTCCTGATAACCGTGACGCGCAGCGGCCTCGTTCACGTAGAGGTAGGTCCAGTCATACCCAATCACCATGCACCCTTCCAGCATGTTATCAAGCACGCTCTTATATCGCTCGCGTGACTGGACAAGGTCTTCTTCGGTAACCTTGCGATCTGTTATGTCTTCAGCAATTCCCGCCATACTAGTGGACCCTTCGCCCGCTTCAACGAGCGCGACTCCTCTGTCGTGAATCCATCTCAGCTTCCCGTCCGGCCTCACAATGCGAAACTCCACGTTGTAAGTCGACCCCGGTATCCGCTGCATCCAATTCGAAAACAGTTCCATGACTCGAGGCCTGTCATCGAGATGGATTGAATCCATCCAAACCCTCGAATTCCTGTAAAGCTCCGACACAGGTCTGCCCCACACTTTTTCGAACGCCGGATTGACATAAAGCATCAACTCGGGCTGAGTCCGCGTTATCCAGAACACTTCGTCCGCCATCTCCGCGAACTTCTTGAACATTCTCTCCAGTTCCCCGGACTCGGGCTTCGGACCATTTTCTTTTTCGGCTCTTTCTAGCTGCCCGATTCGGTATGAAACATCTGCAGTGATCTCCTCAAGCAACGCCACGTCGGTATCCACAAAAGAATTCAACTCATCCGAATACACGTTCAGCGTACCGCACACTTCCGACCTGCCGCAGGTAAACGGGAACGCGGCCGAAGCGCGAATGCCCGCCTTTCTGGCAGCAGCGTGCCAGGGCTCAGTGCGCGAGTCGGAAAGAAAATCATTGCAGACAAAACTGCTCCGCTCGCGATATGCTGTACCCGTCGGCCCCTGTCCCTTCTCGCTTCCGTTTGCCGTGACCCTGACAGATCCAAGATATTCTTCAGAAGGTGCGCCAGCAAATGCCGCGGGAACCACTACTTGCGTCCTCGGATTCAGCCAGCCGATCCACGATATGAGGTATCCACCTTCGCTAACCATTATTTCACAGACTTTCTTAATGACGTCTTCCTTCGATTCCGCGCGGAGCAGAGATTGATTGATATGACCGAGTGCCGTCTGAAGTCTTTCGGAACGCCCTTTTGCCCGAACGTCTTCTGTAGGCTCGTGATATCCTTGTGACATTTTTTCCTCCTTCCTCTAAGGAAGAGGTCAAAAATCTAAGAATGCTCGCGGAGTACCGCTTACCGCCGTCAAGGGATGTATCGAAAGTTGATCAGCTCAAACACGGGACGCTATGCATGATCAATAGTCAGTGGGTTCTTTCGTCCCACTTTTTCGACAAGAAAGTTTGATGAATCTCTGTGTTCGGAGAGCACAACTGGAATCGTTGAAACTCAGATGGTAGTAAGAGGTGGTTCTTAATGAAATCCAAGCCTTCGGATTTCAGATAACAGCCCTGACGGAGGTTACAGAAGAATTTATCTCAGGCTGGAGGCAAAATCAAGATGCGCCACCGCGTTCCTTGTGCGTTTCCGGCGCTTGAAAACAACCGATGGGCTTTCATTTCAAAGCGTCCCAGAATTTTTTCAGGAGCTCCTCTATGCCGTCCCCCGTCACGGCGCTGGCGAAAAGTATCTTCAGCTTTCTTGGAAAAGCGATCTTGCTGAGAACTTTCAAGGTATCCTCATCGACGAGATCTGTTTTCGTGAAGACGACAATTTTGACCTTCTTCGGAAGTTCATTGCTGTGCAGCCGCATTTCTTCCATGAGCTTCTCAAGATCGCCTTTGGGATCAGTCGAGACCGATTCGATAAGAACCGCTATCGCCTTGGTTCTCTCGATATGTTTCAGGAAGGAAATCCCCAGTCCCTTTCCGCTGCTCGCGCCTTCAATAAGCCCGGGCATATCTGCGACGACGAACGACCTGTCGCGGAAGCTAGCAATGCCTAGGATTGGCGCAAGGGTGGTGAACGGGTAGTCAGCGATCTTCGGCTTCGCGGCGGAAATTACGGAAAGCATGGTCGATTTCCCGGCGTTAGGGAATCCGACGAGACCGATATCCGCGAGAAGCTTCAGCTCGAGCTTAAGAGTTTTTTCCTGCCCGGACTCGCCTGGGTCTGCCCTTCTCGGCGCGCGATCAGTCGGCGTTGCGAACTCCGCGTTGCCCCGTCCGCCCCTTCCGCCTCGTGCCACCACAAATTCCTGGCCGTCTTCAACCATATCGACAATCGTCTCTTCGCTCTCCGCGTCCATCACGAGAGTGCCGGTCGGAAGTTTTATGACCATGTCCTCGGCGCTCCTGCCGTACTTGTTGGAGCCCTGACCGTGCTGACCGCGGCTGGCCTTGAACGAAGCTCGGTAGTGAAAGTCGAGAAGCGTCGTCAGGCTCTTGTCCGCGACTAGTATGATGCTCCCTCCTCGTCCGCCGTTTCCGCCGTCGGGCCCTCCGCGCGGGATAAACTTTTCTCTTCTGAAGCTTACGCAGCCGTTCCCGCCGTCTCCGGCTTTGACATGAATCACCGCCTCATCCACAAAATGTGCCATTGATTATGCCCCGCTCAGGATTTCTTTTCGGAAGATTGGGATCCCCTGAACTTCGCGCTCACAGCGTCCGTGAACGCGACTGCGAACTTCGAGAAAGGGTCGACATCGTTGTCAATGAATACCCCCTCGACGACCCTCGAAGCGGCGTGCCAGTCGGCGCTCTCGTCCAACCTGTGGAGGCAGATCTGGTAAGCCGACCTGCTCCCCCTAAATATTTTCTTGATAATCTTTTCCTCAAGTTTCGGCGACAGGTAGTTACGCACGGAGGAGGTTGAGGTGTTTCGGCGCGTTTCCTGATTACGGGGCGCTTCAGCTCTCGGCGGCTGGGACTGCGAGACCATCGGCCTCGAGGGCTCCGGCTGTGAAGGCGCCCCCGGAGTCTCGTTCAGTACCGCATCCGGGATTTGCCTGGCCTGCGGATTTTCCGGGTAAAGCGGGTGCGTCACTTTCTGGCGCTCAAAACTCCTGAACTCCTTCGGCGGCTCTTCCGTCTTCGGAAGCACTGCAATGTTCTGGTCGATATCACTTGATGCAGCCTCGAGGATCATCGTGAGCGTCATGATATCGACCGAACGTATGTTCTTTACCTCCTTTGCAAATTCCACCCTGTCGACAATTCCGTTGGCGAACTTGTCCTTGAAGAAAAGGACGGCCGCGTCCGAAGGGATCCGGTCTGTGTCGGAGGAGAATTTGAACAACCCGAAGAGCGGCGCTGTCAGGCTGCTCAACTTGGCAGGAAGTGTGCTTATTAAATGCTCATCGATCTTCGCGTGGAGCTTCTTCCAGGTCTCAATATCGAGGACAGCTTTGCCGTGAAAATCGAGATATTCCGTTATCCCCTTTGGATAATAGCCGTAATAATGGATGAACCTCGATGCTTTCCGGATGGAGACCGCATCGACCGAATTTTCGCCCTTGAATAGAAACTTCTCCAGTGTCCATCGGGGACGAATAACGTAATTGAAAAGAAACTTCGATGCTTTGTCGGCAAGCTCAAGGAATTCCTCACGACTGAATTCATAGGAATTCTTAAGTATATGCCTTACCTCCTTGAAGAGCGCCTGGATCTCCGGCTTTGACAGATCCAACTTCCCTGTCTTGCTCCGTTCAATCCCCTCCATGTCGATGATATCGTCAACTTCGGCTTCCGCGAATTTTCTGAACGCCTCTGGCAGCTCCACGTCGGACAGGAGAGCGCTCAACTTGACACGATCGCTCGTGTAGTGCTTCGTGACGTTGAAAGCGTAACTTGTAATTTCCTTTTCGAACATTATTTCAACAGCGCCTTTACTCTGTTTATTTCTCTTTCCGCACCTGCAATAAATGTCGGGTCGGTGTTCGGTTTGTGGACTATCTTCTCGTACATGGCAATAGCTTCGTTCGGTTTGTTCAGCTTTTCATAGCACTTCCCTGCCATATAATACGCCTGCGCGGCCCAGTCGACAACGGCATTCTTCCTTACCAGGTATGGCACCTTCAAAAATTCTAGTATCGCGTTCGCGTATTCGCCCTTGTCGTCATATATCGCGCCGACATAATAATGAAGTTCCGCCTGATAATCACGGTTCGCCTCTTTTACAAGCCCCTTGAACGTGAGAAGTGCCTGATCGAAATATCTCAGTTCTTCATAGAGAATGCCGACCTGGATCCGTTTGTCCATGATCGACTTGTCTTCAGGGAACATCTTGATGAACTTCCTCGTGATATCCAGGGCGGCGTCATACATCCCGACCGACTCGTAGGAGCTGATAAGCCTGCTCATCGCGTCGCGGACTAGCGATTGCTCTGCGAGCGAATCGAGATAAACTGCCCTGAAATTATCGGCAGCGTCCTGGTACTTCTGCTTGGCATAATAGATATTGCCCAGTTCCAGATGCGCTTCCGGCGCAACGTCCGCGTTCGGAAACTTGGCAATGAGAGCCTTCAGCCTGCGTTCCGCCACGTCGAGCTCGCCGAGCGCGACTGAAATCTGAGCTTCATCCAGCAGCGCGTGAGGGTAGGCCGGCGTGGCCTTGTAATTTCGGCTCACTTCGGTCAGGATGCGTTCGGCCTCATTATAGTCTTTGCTTCGAATAAAGTATTCGGCCTTATCGACAAGAAAGCGTGACCAATATCTGTCTCGCGGATCGCGAAAATTCCTTCTGAACTTAGCGGCGTCGAGATCCGCTATTTTTATATTGCCTCCAAGGTAATCGATCTCCACGAGTCTCGCTGCTGAATGAGCCCTTAGGGAGTCGGAGCTGGCCGTGGATACGATCTCATTATAGACTCTTTCCGCGTCAGCATAATCTTTCATGGAAAAATAAATGTCCGCCGCCTTAACGAGGGCGCCTGGATTCGAACTCCCGGCACGCTCATAAAAAGAAGCGCTCATCCGCTTGTCGCCAATGGTGGCATAGATATTCCCGAGTTGATTATAAGAATCCAGCACACGGGAAGAATCGCCGGAGGTGGTCGCAACTTCCTGAAAAAGATGTTTAGCACTGTTCAGGTCACCCGAATTGAGTTTGCAGTAAGCCATCTTGTACAGAGTCGACGGAGGCTTGCTATACCACAATTGGTCCTTCCCGATACTCTTGTAGACGGCGTAGGCGCTATCATAACTCCCGGTCGAATACAGATAATCACCCAGCTGAGCAGCGACTTTATCTTTGTACCGCGAAGGCTGCAACTGTTCAAGTATGTTTGAGTACGTCGGCATGGCATCTTTGCCCATCTTCCTGAGGACGCTGGCGTAAAGCAAGCGACCTTCCAGCATATACTTCTTCGAAGGGCTAGAACCGATGAACGACTCAAGAGTTTGTCGCGCCTCCTGGAGGGAGTCTAGAGCGATTTCTGATCTTGCCACTATCAGTTCTGCTTCGGGCAAGTTCCCCGCGAGGATACCCTGGGCCATCGCCTCGTGATAAGCGCCGCTTCCATAAAGCGATTGAGCCAGTATCGTATAGGCCAGCGGCGCATTTTGTGACGCGGGAAATCGTTTCAGGAAACTCAAAGCCGAGCCTTCCGCGGCGAGCGAATCGCCTGATTGCGCCTGCATTTCCGCGACTCTAATGAGGGAATGCTCGGCAACGCTGTCAGTCTGAAGTCCTGTCGAGAGCTGCTGATAAATTGGGAACGCCTGCGAAGATTCGCCTTTCCCATCGCCGGGCAATTTCTCCAGCGCTTCCGCGTATTTAAACTCCGCGACCCTCTCGGTATCCCCCGACGAAATCGAAGCCAGCTGCTTGTAAACTCTCGCGGCCTTGCTGTAATCCTTTAGTTCATTTTCATACAGATTCCCAAGATGGAACAACGCGCTTATTCTGTCGGCGGACCCCTGTTCGAGAAGAATGTCAGCCATCGTGACAACGGCGTCACGGTAATTTACAACCTTGTAGTTCTTGTCGTATCGCGAAAGGCTGTCGGCGGCCTCGGCGTAATCAGACTCGGGATATTCGGTCGTCAAGTCCTCAAAATCCCGTATCGCTGCCTCGTAATCTCCCACCTCTTCCTCGGAAAGCGCCTTATAGAAATCGTACAGATCGGGACGCTGCTTCAAGACATTTTCGTAACTGTAGAACGTCTCTCTGACTTTTTCCGGATCGTTGAGATAGCGGTTCTCAATTTCAAGAAGCTTAGCCACAAGCGAGACGTTGGCGGGCTTTGACTTGGCGACGGCCAACGTAAGAAGCGAATCTGCCAACCGCATCCGTCCGGCTCTGAACGCGAGCTCGGAATACAGGCTTAGGTTGGGTCCCGTCGACTCTCTCTCGGTTAGGCTTCCGAGGACTGAAATGCCGGTATCGTCCATGCCTTTCGCATTTAGCAGCCGTGCGAGCCGCGCCCGGTATTTGAGCGGAAGAGCGTTCAGCGAGTTCGCTGAATAAGCAGGCTGATTGCCGAGCGCTATTCCGGCATAAGCTTTTTCAAATACGAGCCACTCTCTCTGAGAGTCGGACAATTTCGTCGTATCGATCATCTCGGCCTGACGCGCGGCGAGAGTGAAACTTCCCGCCGATAGATCGATCTCTATTGATTCCAGCATCGCGTCGAAGCTTTGGGGGGCAATGTTCAGATCCGCCGCGTTTTGCAGAAAAGCTTCCGCCTGCTCTGGCATCCCTCTTAGCCTGTCAAGCTTGCCTAGCGCGAGCAGACCCATCACTCGCACGGAGTCGTCGTCCGATGTGAGGAGAGCTTTGTACTGGTCTTCGGCCTTCGAAAGCTGGCCCGAGTTGAAGTAGAGATTGCCGAGCCAGAGCGTCGCGCCGAAATAGCTCGGAGTGGTCGTATAATTTTGCACGATCGAGACGAGCGATTCTTCAGCGCGCGCGGTGTCACCGGCAAGTTCAAAATATCTCGCCGCCTTTAAGAGGGCGGCAGGCGCCTTCACATCAGTTGGATAGAACACGCGAAATCTTTGGTATGAAAGTGCCGCGTTCATATAATCCTTCACAAGCGCGTACGATTCTCCCGCGCTCAACCACGCTTTAGGCGCCAAGGGATCGTTGGGATATTGAACCGCAAAAGCCTGGAAGTTCGCCGCGGCGCTGCCAAACTTCTTCTCCTCGTACTGCGACATCGCGAGATAGTACCTGGCCTGACCTGCAGAGGGGGAAGCAGGATACTCTTGAAGGAACTTCGTGAACTGCTCCTCGGCGAGGTCGTACATCTTATTCTGGTAAAGCTCCATTCCGAACTTCAGGTCGGAATCGGACTGATTCTCCTGCGCGTATGAGATGGCGGCCAGGAGCATGAATACTGCAAGCGACAAAAATGCTGTTCTTAACATTCCATAATATAAATCGTTACGGAAGATTGCGAAAGGTAGAAAGTGCGACGCGCCTCAGAAACGTGAAATCTAATCGTACCCAAGGAGAGATTGAGTCGCATTTTGGCATCGAGTAGGAGGCGGGATTACTCCCGCCGTCCTCTCACACCACGGTACGAACGGTTCCGTATACGGCGGTTCGTGAAAGATTCCGGATTTTGAGCATTGTGTCGAGGAGCGAGACGAGTCCCATCC
>JAJYRM010000180.1 GCA_021794075.1 Bacteroidota bacterium
CAACACGATAGCAAACGGAGACAATATCGGGCAGGTGGATTGGACGAACCAGTTATTCAGCCACTACTATTACATCAAGGATCATCTTGGCGACGTGAGGATGATAATGGATGAGAACGGCAACGCGCAGGTGTGGAACAACTACTATCCGTTCGGCGAAGAGATGCCAGGCTTGAATACAGTGAACGCAGGTCCTGATGACAGGTACGGATTCACCTCCAAGGAGCTCGACGCCGAGACCGGGCTGGACTACTTTGGATCAAGGTACTACGACAGTTGGGCGGGGCGATTCAACAGCATAGATCCACACGCTGACCTGTACCATTCGTGGAGTCCTTATGCGTATTCGCTCGACAACCCGGTCCTGCTCGTCGATCAGACAGGTATGGACCCCGGTAACAACAATAACCAGGGAAACCAAACGACATCCAATTGGAACTGGCAGTATGGACCCAATGGGACATATGTCTTTTTTAATACCGGGTCTTCAAATCAACAGCAACAAACGGTGACGCTTGCAGGACCAGAAGAATACAATCCTGCGAGTATCTCTGCGAATGGATTTGCACAACCATCATCGAGTCCTGTGTCTCAATTCTTGACGTCATTCAGCAACGCGCTTGAAGGCGTATCACAAGCCACTGCAGCGAGTTCGATTGTATTCTTAGCGGGAGGTGCTGTTACTGGTACTGAAGAGATAACTGGGCCGATAGCTGGTGGACTGGCGACCACATCGTACTTCACGGAACTTGGTGGTTTCGGATTGAAAGTTCTCAACTTTGCGGCATATAATAAAGGAAGCTTCAAAGAGCTTGTCGGCCAAGGCATTGCGCTTGCTACAGAGGGCACTTTTAACATCGTAGCACACGAGGCTGTCAGGGGACTGACACTCACCGAGGGACAGGAGACTGGGAAAGAATCTCTGGACGTGGCCATCGGGGCTATGTTCTGGGCTGGTAGCAACAACCCGAACGTTGGGGAGAATGAATCTGGTACCCAATATGTTTACCCCGACGTGACAGCTGTTAACTCAAATAGGTAACCGAAACGGAGTCACGAAGGTGAATCAAGTTCCATACGTATATGAGATGTACGTCCTTGCACTGCTTGCTACTGTTTGGGCGACGACCACGATCAAGCCATTGCGGAAGGGCTGGAAACATCTTGATTCGAACAGCAGGTCGGTTATACTTACGAAGATTAGTCTCGCATTAGCTTTAATCGGCGCCAGCGTCGTCTTCTTCTTCAAGAGCTAAATGACCGGGATACCAACTACGTACCGATGGGAGGATAGCCGGCATCAAGCGGTGGAGAGGAGATTCTATAGCGACCCTGACGGGAAGACATTCCCCATAAGCATCGAGCCTAACAGCCAGGACCAGGTTTTCAACGTCAACACGATAGCAAACGGAGACAATATCGGGCAGGTGGATTGGACGAACCAGTTATTCAGCCACTACTATTACATCAAGGATCATCTTGGCGACGTGAGGATGATAATGGATGAGAACGGCAACGCGCAGGTGTGGAACAACTACTATCCGTTCGGCGAAGAGATGCCAGGCTTGAATACAGTGAACGCAGGTCCTGATGACAGGTACGGATTCACCTCCAAGGAGCTCGACGCCGAGACCGGGCTGGACTACTTTGGATCAAGGTACTACGACAGTTGGGCGGGGCGATTCAACAGCATAGATCCACACGCTGACCTGTACCATTCGTGGAGTCCTTATGCGTATTCGCTCGACAACCCGGTCCTGCTCGTCGATCAGACAGGTATGGACCCCGGTAACAACAATAACCAGGGAAACCAAACGACATCCAATTGGAACTGGCAGTATGGACCAGATAATACCATTCACTGGTTCAATACCGGCTCTTCTTCTGATCAAACGCAGGTGTCCCTCACGCTATCACAGCAAAGTCAATCTAATCCTGCAAGCATCTCCGCCAACGGATTTGCCGGGCTTTCAAGTTCTAAGGGCATGACCGGAATTGTCAAGTCGCTGGGATCACTTGGAGAGTCTTACGACTATGTAACGACTGGCGTAGGTCTGCTCGGCAAGGTGCTATCATCGCAAGGCCTACGAGATTTCTCCAGTGAAATGGGCAACTACGCCTTTGCAGCCAACCTTTTTGCTGCCCTTCCTACGTTGTCCAAAGTCGCAACTGGAAAGAGATCTCTTACCGCTGGCACTGCTTATGATGTGGTAACTCCTTTTGTAGCAACAGAAATTGGTAGCGCGATAGGAACAGATGGCACAAGCTTGCTGGTTGGACTTGGGTTTCAGGAGGCAAAAGGCGCTTACGACTTTCTGAAATACACTGTAACGCCCAAGTTGGTCCAAATTCAGGAATCCCTCATGTCACTTCCCGAGAGAATGATGGGTGGGGCACAATGAAAGCGTCATGAGAGGCGTCAAATGAATCGAAGCTATCAGGTGACTGCAGCCAGCCAAATGTTCATCGTAAAAGACTTGATCCGGCGCCTCTTCATCGTTTGGGGTGTCCTATTTGCAATCGGCCAAGAGTGGTTTTGGCAAGGTACGAATATTTTGATAAACGCCGAAATTGCTGCAGGGCTTTTCCTTGTCGCCGAAGTAATACCAAGTGCTCTATACCATCTCCACTATTATCGCCACGATCGCCACAAGGTGATACATATAGAGTCCGATAGCGGCACAATGACAGTTGCACAGAACGGATCAAGCGACACTTTCAAGCTATCAGAGCTTGAGAGGGTGGAGGTGATCCTTGATCCGTTTCTTTATAAAGGCAGGAAGAGAGGGCAAGCTTCTTGGGACAGTTATCATTACTCCCGCCTGCACACGAAAGACGGTAAAATGTATATCATCACCTGTCTCCTTGTGAACGACCTCAGGAAATTCTTCGGTGATCTTGGGGTAGAGATTACTAGAGTAAAAAGGATGTACCCAATAATTAGGTCAAAATAGGACCTTAATACTTGTGGGACACCCAAGCTGTAAGATCCGGTGATACCTCCGCCAAAGAAAGCGAGCCCAAAACCAAAAAAAATCGGCTCCCGAATAGGCATGTCTATTGACTTTCTTTTTAATAGACATTGAACCCCGTCGATTTGAGTGATGGAAAACCTTGGCGGCCTTCAAGAACATTACTCGTATCATCTGACCTCAGATAGCCATTGTCTTTGTGGCCGTGATCGGTACCTGTCGGTACGGTACTCAGTCCAAGTTAAGTATCAACAATTCTGTCAAGGTTGTGAGGGTGGCTGTTCGTTTCTTAGGTGGCGCTTTGCTCTGGCCCCCTTGTTGAGCGTAGCGAAACCCCGCAAGACGGTCCGCCATGCACCATGCCCCGTGCTCAATGCACTTTTCAAGTAGCGTTCAATCTTGAATTCACATCTAAACTCTCGTAACACCCTAAACTTTAACGAGGTCCATCATGAAAACACTCCTTACCGGAGCACTCGTGCTCCTGTTTGCACTTCCGTCGTTTGCCGGAACCACCGGAACGACATCAGACGGGTATCGGCCCTTTACAGTCGCAGCTAACCCAACCGCCCGCCAGATCACGAAACTCTTCATTGATACCACCGAAGGCATACATGACCCCTTCATGGTCCTGAGAAAGGTCGGCTCGATGGGAAACAGTGTAGTCCCGGCGCTGAAAACCTTTCTCTTCAACACGCCGGTTATCAAAACAGCTGTGTTATCTCCGGACGGGAAGGCAATCGACAGCGTCGATTCGCCGAGTCCCAATAAAATCTATGGTGTCATGGCGCTTGACCTGATAGGTACATCTCTCGCGTATCAGGTGATCGCAACTGTCGCTCGGTCCGATTCAAATAGCGAGGTCAGAGGAATGGCGCTAAAATCTCTCGCCGAAGGCTACTACTACAGAGCTAGGGAGGACAGCCTTTTGCCGGATGTATCCGTCGTAGGTCTCCTGCTTCAGAACCTCGACGATACAACCTACGTTCGAGAATGCGGCTGTGAGATCGGCACCATAGCTAGAAGAGGCCTTAAGAACTGGACCGGTGTCGACTACGGTCAGATTCCGCCGGAAACCATAAAGGCAAAAGAGGAAAAAAGGCTCGGGATGACTCTCACACAGTACAGGCTGGAACAATGGCAGAAGAAAGAGGCGGGCATGTCATGGGATTTGAAGAAAGGACGGTTTGTCTCCAAGCCGTAACGCGGACTGTGTAACGCGTTGTCTTTTTCCGTTGAATCCTCAACGGTTTGCAATTTCAATTGAGGCAATTGTATGAAACTCAAACTCTATCTCAACCGTGACTCCGGCTTTTCCATGGTCGAGCTCATGGTGGTACTCGTTATCATTGGAATACTGGTGCTTCTCGCCCTTCCGAGACTTGAGCCCATGGTCACAAAGGCAAAGGAAACAGAAGCAAAGCTAATGCTCAAGCAGGTTTACACACTCGAGAAGAGCTATAAATACGAGCACGACGTCTACAGCGCATCTCTTGCAGACATCGGTTTTGAGCAGGACTCGCTGGTGACTCAGGGAGGGAGGGCCAGGTATAAGATCTCTATAGTCTCCGCCGATGCCAACACCTTCCTTGCCGAAGCAACTGCCGTCGTCGACTTCAACGGGAATGGCAGATTCAACGTGTGGACCGTCGACCAGACCGGCGACATCGTGCAGAAAGTTCCGGATTAAAATAGGCTCCAAATCACAATCCACAAGTTCCAAACAAACAACTAAAGGGCAAAAACAAAATAGCCAATAGGGTGAGGTTCATGTTTTTGATTGTTAGCTGATTGGAATTTGTTTGGAGCTTGGAACTTCATCTCAAGGACTGTTTCCTCCCATGGTGAATAACTTCTTTCTGGAATCGCTGTCATTTCTACTCGGGAGTTCTCTCGGCAGCTTCGCCAATGTCTGCATTTACCGCATTCCACTGAAGATTTCTGTCGTCACTCCGCGATCGTTTTGTCCGGAGTGTGGTAGGACTCTTTTGTGGTACGAACTTGTTCCGGTAATATCATTCTTGTTCCTCAGAGGAAGATGTCGAATATGCGACAGCAGAATCTCGCTCAGGTATCTGTTCGTGGAACTTGTGTCCGGGACTATGGCAGTATTTCTGTTCCTGCACTTTGGCCTGACAGTCGATGCACTGGTTAAGTTCATCCTGTTCCTGCTGTTTGTGGTTATAGCCGGCATTGACTGGACTCACCTGGTAATCCCGGACAGGCTCGTTGTGGCCGGAATACTGGTTGGAGTGACTGCATTGTCATTCACTTCACCTCATGAGCTCATTTATTCCGTTGTCGCTGCCATACTTGCAACGGGCTTCATGTTCGCAGCCAGGTTCCTGGGTAATCTAGCCTTCAAAAAGGAAACAATGGGGATGGGGGATGTCAAGCTTTCCGGCGTGATCGGCCTTTTCGTCGGAGTTCAGTACTTCCTGGTCGCAGTCTGGCTTGCCGCCGTCTTTGGCATAGTCTATTGGATCTTTCAGAGATTTCTAAATCAGGCGAAGAGGGATATCAAACTTCCATTCGGCAGTTTCCTGTCAGGATCCTTTCTGCTCATATATTTCGCCATCGGACCAAATTGTCCATTGTTCCACCATTCCACTATTCCATGGCTCCGACTTTCCACGATTCTGTATATTCCATCATTCCACTATTCCATGATTCCAATAATCCCCTGATCTCACAATCCATTAATCCACCCGATGACTGACCTTACATCGATTGAAATTTTTCCTGACTTGCTTGCACTCATCCCCAAAGATGTTGCTGTAGGATATCACGTCCTTCCGCTCTCATATGAGGGAAGCTCAGTCCGTATTGCCTTACCACTTGCATGCGATAATCAGGTTATTGACGATATTTCATTTTATTTGGGCAGGCCGGTAATCGCAGAGTACTTCACCCGCGAGATTATCACAGAGGCGCTGCAAACATTCTATGACGTTACGGAGATCGACCTGGCCAAGGCGGCCTCAGGCGAGCCTGCTCCTGCCAATAATGCAGGGAAGCCAGTTGACGACAACTCTGCGGCAAATCCGCAGGCCCAAGTCAGCAGCAGATATGCAGGAGATTCATCGGCGGTCGTTACGGCAGACAGGATTATCACCCAGGCTGTCAGGATGGGGGCGAGCGATATCCATGTGGAACCGTATGAGAAGTTCATGCGCGTGCGCTACCGGCTTGACGGTGTATTACACGAAGTCGAACAAATAAAATGAAATATCGTCAATAA
>JAJYRM010000181.1 GCA_021794075.1 Bacteroidota bacterium
AATCTTCAGCACTCGTGCGCGCAACGCTTGCCGGGCAGGCAGTGCTGTCCGAAATGCAGGCAGGTGGAGCGACGGAGGCGCAGATATCCTCGACCGACAGCGCGAACGCTTCATTGCTTGCCAATCTAAACATGGCGGTCTCATCCACTGAGATTTCTTCGGCATTTGAAAGCTATCACTCGGCCATTGTAACGCAACTCCTGGATATGGACTCGTCCGACAGCTCAACTGTATCCGGTGCCGATGCGCAAATAGAGGCTGCCGGGGGGGCAGGCTCCGTTCTCAAGGCCGCGCTGAATTCCGCGTCGACAACCGGCGCGATTGTCCAAGCTTACATGACTTTCTATGGGGCTGTATCTACAATGATGTCCGGCATGGGAGGAATGACAACCTCACAACTTGACGCGAGCACTCAGATTCTTATGATCCTGGATTCGAACTCTTGAACGCTTGATGGAAGGTTTTTCAGAAAGTGACCTGGATTATCTGTAGGACCGCCGCGATGGATGGGAGCGTACCATCTCGCCGAATGGGCGTGACGTTTCCTGGATATGCCCTAAGATGCATGTCCCCAGCATAGCGGCGAGTCATTCAGATGGGTCAAGAGATGGTTGCCGACCGGATGCATTCTTTTCACATGGCCGCACAGCCGAGAAAACTGCCGGGTCTGAGGTCCGCGGAGGTTGTGCGATGTTTAAGCTCTTTGTCTCAACGCGGAGGCGAGGGGATAGAACGGGATCAAAATCACATTGCCCGGTTTTCCCCGGAAAGCCTCGTCAAAATTATTTTTGCTTTCTCTAGCGCCCTTGCCCGATGACTTAGCTTGTTCTTTAAATCTGAGTCCATCTCCGCGTAGGTTATGTCGTATCCGTCCGCCATGAAGAGAGGATCATAACCAAATCCGTTCTTTCCGCGAACTTCGTCGATAATCCTGCCAGGTACTTCACCTGCGGCAATCTCGTCGATTCCCTTACCAATAATTGATATCACACACCTGAACTTTGCTTTTCTCTTTTCGGGAGGAAACTTCTTCAGCTCTCCGAGTAGCTTCCGGTTATTTTGCTCGTACGTCGCGTGCTCTCCGGAATATCTGGCGGAATAAACGCCGGGTCTCCCTCCGAGCGCCTCAACTTCCAGCCCCGTGTCATCGGCTAGCGATAGGATCCCGGTCGCGTTGTAGACTGTTCGTGCTTTCTTCCTCGCGTTGTCTTCGAGCGTGTCGCCGTCCTCGATTATCTCTCCAATTTCCGGGAATGAATCGAGCGAAAGAAGTTCGATCTCCTGTTCGGACAAGATGTCGCGTATCTCCTGGACCTTGTGACGGTTGTGCGTGGCAATCACTACTTTCATCTGGTTTCCTTCACTTCTTCGGTTTTCGGGAACATCTTGTAATAAAGGTTTATCGCGCTTCCTATCGAAGTGAGCAGGTTCAACGTCAGAAAAATAACGTCTCCGAGAGCGTAGATGGTGAGCGCGATGCTTCCCACGAGATAAAAAATAAGGAATGAAAAACTCATGTCGGCGCGCTTCGTTTTCAAGACCTCGAGAGTCTGAGGTATCCAACACGCGACGATGGCCAAGAGGCCGATTAGGCCGATAATTTTCATCTTCTCAACTTCAGTCTGTAATTGTGAAATGGGTTGTAGGAATTCAACGAGGATCCCGAATTAATAATTGCGTTCTTAAATGATTCGACGAATCGTGCTTCTTAAATAAGATGATTAACAGCTTCCGACAGCTTCTGAACCTCGATTACTTCGATATCGAGTTTTGATTTCGATCCTTTCCCGAGCGAGCCTGCGGAAAAGTTGGCATGCGGCACTATAGCCCGCTTGAAGCCAAGCTTCGCCGCCTCCTGTACCCGGCGCTCTATCTGGCTTACGCTCCGGACCTCACCGGCAAGCCCGACTTCTCCGATCACGAGAGTGCTCGAATCAACCGGGATATCCTTGTAGCTCGATATGACCGAAACTGCGGCCGCGAGATCGACGGCGGGTTCGTCGATCCTTACGCCACCGGCAATGTTCAGGAAAACATCGAACGATCCGAGTTTTATCCCCATCCGCTTCTCGACGACTGCCAGGATTATGCTTAGCCGGCGGTAGTCGAGTCCGGTCGCAGTTCGCTGTGGAACCGAGTAGCCGGTCGGAGTGACGAGAGCCTGCACTTCTAGGAGTATCGGACGTGTCCCCTCAATTGCCGCGGTGACTGTCGATCCGCTTGCGCCGTAGCTCCGCTCGGACAGGAATATCTCGGACGGGTTCTCGACCTCGACCAGACCGGTTTCCTGCATCTCGAAAATGCCGATCTCGTTCGTAGATCCGAAGCGGTTTTTGTAAGCCCGGAGTATCCTGAATGCGTAGTGGCGCTCGCCTTCAAGCTGGAGGACAGCGTCGACGATGTGTTCCAGCACCTTCGGTCCGGCTGCCGTCCCGTCTTTCGTCACGTGTCCCACAATGAATACCGCGGTCCCTGAAACCTTCGCGAGCTGGGCCAGTTTCGCGGAACACTCACGTACCTGGCTGACGCTTCCGGGCGCGGACATGATATCGGGATGGTAAATAGTCTGTATAGAGTCGACGATAAGGACAGGCGGGTTAAAGTCCGAAACGGCTTTCTCGATGGCGTCGAGGTCGGTTTCGGCGAGCACAAAGAGCCTGTCGAGATCTTTAATGCCGAGCCTCTGCGCGCGGACCCTGACCTGGGCACGCGACTCCTCTCCAGTTACATAGAGAATCTTGCCTAGTCTTTCGGACCGAGCAAGCTGCATCATTAGTGTCGATTTCCCAACTCCCGGATCGCCGGCTATGAGGATCACGGAGCCGGGCATGAGTCCGCCGCCAAGCACGCGATCGAATTCCTCAATTCCCGTCGGAAGCCGTTTCCCCTCGATTACTTCAACCTTACTCAACGGCACGATTTCGACCGCGGACCTTGAACCACGTGCTTCGGATTTCCCGCGATGTTCTTCCAGCAGTTCCTCGACGAAACTGTTCCACTCTCCGCATTCAGGGCATCGACCGGTCCAACGCGGTGACACGTAACCGCAGTTCTGACACGCGAACCTGATTGTTTGTTTGGGCATGATAATTCGATTCGCTTATCTAATAAATTAGTACGAGCTCGTCCTGTTCTTTCCCCGTAACACGCGCCTTCTTCGAACTATCTATGTAGACGTTCAGCTCCGATCGCACTCCCATTTTTCCATCCATGTAAATCCCCGGCTCGAGTGAGAAAAGGCACCCAGGCACGAGTTGGCGAGTGTCCTGCGTTTCAAAGTTGTCTATATTCGGACCATTGCCGTGTACTTCCTCGCCGATCGAATGCCCTGTACGGTGAGTGAAGTATTGACCGTAGCCCGCCTTGCTGACCACATTTCTGCAAACGTCGTCGACTTCCCAGCCAGCAACCGCTTCACCGGAATCGAGTCGTTCGTTAATGAATTTGAATCCCGCTCGCCTCGCGTCGCGCACGGTATAAAACGCTTTGATGTATTCTTCGGGTGCTTCGTCGCCGATAAACGCGCACCACGTTATGTCGTAGTATATCGCGCCGGGCTTGTCGAGCTTCGCCCAGAGATCGATCAGCAGCTTATCTCCCGGCTTTATCTTTCTAGAACCCTTCGCTGTTGGGGCGAAGTGCGGATTGGCCGGATGGTCGTTAGTGCCGACAATCGGCGGATCGTCTGTAACCAGCCCGTTTGACTTGAACCTCTTCATGATAAACTGCTGGATCTCGTATTCCGTCTTATATTTCTTTGTCCTCACCGACTTGCGTACTTCGTTGAACGCCTCCGCCAGAGCCGCGTCGACAAGCTTGCCCGCCTTGAGGTGCGACCTCACCGCCTTCTCGTCGAGGAGCGCCTCGAATTGCGACACGAGATCCGCCGAGGAGACGATTTCATGGCCGAAGCTCCGGACGATGTCGACAGTCCCGGCATCCGTGATTGAAACATACGGGATCGCGTTCATTGGTGAATACTGCATCGCGATTGTTTTCGGCGCACCTAGGATCTCTTTCAAGTTGGAATGAAGCTCCCTCCAGCTCGAGTACATCTTCTTTTGTCCCGGGAGATGATCGAGCTTCGTCGGCTCGACTCTGTGCGCCAGCTTCGTCGGCTCTCCCTCCGCCGGGACGAAATAATACCAGCGACGGGTCGATAGACCTTTCAAATCCATTCCGAGAATCTTCAGGCCAAGATGATCTCGGTTATGAAAATCGAAGAACAGCCAGCCATCCGCGCCGAGCAATCTGATCGCGGACTGAATCTTTTCGAGCTCCATGGTAACTCCGGGTTTTTTACAAGTTATGAAAAGTAGGATACCCGTTCAAAAGCTGTTGTGCCATGAATTCCCGCGCTGGCACAGCGAAGCAAACGCGCTCTGCCACATGCGCTGTGCGCTTAAGTCGCGGGTAGCCGCATAAAAAAACCGACCCGCTGTGGGGTAGCCAGCAGGTCGGTACGGATAGTCCGAGGATTCTTGGGGTAGGGTGGGATCCTCGTCGAAACTCTATTAAACTCGCCTTAATTTAAAGTTGCATTATTGTTAATGCAAGTGAAAAATTACGGTAACCACTCCGAGCGTGTGACGCGTGTAACACAGCCTCCAGCGAGTTATATTGACATCAGAACGGTATTGAGTCGAGTTTGCTTAGCAGAATCAATAGAGATAACCTCCGCATCCTCGTTGTGAGGCCCGACAGAGTCGGCGATGTTGTGCTCTCGACGCCCGTGTATCATACGCTGAAGCAATTACTTAAGAATTGCTATGTCGGCGCCCTCGTTTCGCCCTACACTGCTCCTCTTCTCAATTATAATCCGAACATCGACGTCGTCATCACAGACGATCCGGGACGAGAAGGAGATGCCGACGACTCCTTCATGAAGAAAAGGAGAGAGATCGCATCATATAAGTTTGACGTGGCACTCCTTCTCATGCCGACGAAGCGGCATGCCTACATGTTGTTTCTGGCAGGCATACCTTACCGCATCGGCGTCGGACATATTTTATATGAAGTAATCACGCTGACACATGGTGTCTCTCGACACAAGTACATCCCGTTGCGTCATGAGTCCGACTATATGCTCGATCTCGTCCGTAGGATCGTTCCGAGAAAGAACGGAGAGGAGCCGATCGTATGGAATCGGCCCGAGATATTTGTGACCGATGAAGAGAGAAAAGGCGCTCTTAATTTTCTGGCAAAAAAAGGTTTTGATATGGCCACGCCAGTGATTTGCGTGCACCCCGGTAGCGGACGCTCGTCGCCGAACTGGGAAGTGGGAAGATATGCCGAGCTCGCCGCCAAGTTGTCTCAGTCGGGTCTGCAGGTCCTGGTAACGGGTTCGGAGAGCGAACGCGCTTATGAGAAAGCTTTCGACCACGGTTACGCGCACTTGGTTCGAACGATTTTCGGAGAGCTTTCGCTTCGCGAACTTACGGCGGTAATATCGCAGACATCAGTCTTCGTTTCGGCAAGCACGGGGCCGATGCACATAGCGGCGGCGGTTGGCACTCCTACCGTGTCGATGTTTTGTCCGCTGCCCGCGTGTTCGCCTAAGTTATGGGGACCTATTGGGAGCGCAACGAAGATCGTCCTGCCGCCCGATGATTTCTGCCAGACGAAGTGCCCCGGGGATCCGCACGTTTGCACTTTTCAAAGTGGCGGGAACGGGATAAAGGTAGAAACGGTCTATAACGAAATATTGGAATTCTTGAGAGAATCGGAAGTTCAGCATTCAAAGGATACTTCGAATGATAATCCGGCAAGCAACGGGGAGTGACGGCGACGCGATCGCCGCGCTTCTTTCCAAGTCGTTCCTCGAAGACACCTCGATAATCCGCGTCAGCATCGAGAACAACCCGCGCTATTCCATTTCGAACATGTTTGTCATCGAGGACAAAAGCGCGGGAAGCGGCATACTCGGCTGTCTCAGGATAACCCCTTTCGACGTTTACACGCGCGGCGTCCGAATGCAAATGGCGGGCATAGCGGCGGTTGCAGTGCAGCCGGAGGCGAGGCGGCGCGGGATCGCGGACGCGCTTATGGGAGAAGCCCTGAAGAAAATGTACGATATGGATTTCCCAATATCGATGCTCTTTCCTTTCAGGCACCGGTTCTATAAAAAATACGGTTATGCCCATGTGGGCAACATGATGTTATACGATCTTTCTCCAGCAGACATTATTCCGTTCC
>JAJYRM010000182.1 GCA_021794075.1 Bacteroidota bacterium
ATTTCGACCATAACCAGGTCGCCCTGCTCTGCGCATGTGGATTCCCGACCCGCCACGAAGAGCGCGGCCACGGTCGTCTTCTTCGAAGAAGGGAGAACGACGATTTCGTCGCCGGTAGAAAAGCTCCCCGAAATGACGGTCCCGGCGTAGTAACGCCTCCCCGACTCGCGCGCGACATACTGCACTGACAAGCAAAAAGGGGAATCTTTGCCGTCGTCGAGCTCCATCGTCTCTAACAGCTCGAGTACGCTTTTTCCATTGTACCATGGAATATCCGCCGATCGGCGTGCAACGTTATCTCCATCTTTCGCCGAAACCGGCACAAAGTCGAACGAGCAGGGATGGTCGTAAATGCCGTGAATCGCCCTGACCATTTCATCTTTGATTTTCCTGAAATGGCCCCTGTCGAATCCCACGAGATCCATCTTGTTTACCGCGACGATCAGCCTATCAACTCTCAGCATGGAGAGGATGGAAAGATGCCGCTTCGTTTGTGGTTTGACACCCGACGTGGCATCCACCATGACGATGGCGGCATCGGAATTGGAGGCAGCTACCGCCATGTTTCGTGTGTACTGCGCGTGGCCGGGCGCGTCGGCGACGATGAACTTTCTGTTTTGTGTGAAGAAGTAGCGGTAGGAGACGTCTATGGTTATGCCTTGCTCGAGTTCGGCTTTGAGGCCATCGATGAGAAACGCGAGTTCTGGCTTATTCTCGGAAGAGCCCGTACCATGATGTGTGCTGCCGATAGCCTTCAGCTGGCCTTCAAACACATTGCCGCTGTCGAGGAGAAGGCGGCCGAGGAAGGTGCTCTTTCCATCATCAACGCTTCCGCAGGTCATGATTCTCATGACCGGGGTTTCGAGATAATTTGACACGCGTAAGTTGGTGTCGTTCAAAAGTATCCCATCACTTTCTTTTCCTCCATCGAGTTCGGTTCGTCATGGTCTATCAGGCGCCCCGAACGCTCCGAGTCGGCGGTTATGAAAAGCTCGTCAATTATCTGCGGGACTGTCTCCGCCTGCGATTCAATCGCTGCGGTTAACGGGTAACATCCTAGCGTACGGAACCGCACTTTCCTGATCTGTGGCTTCTCGTCTTTGTGAAACATAAACCGGTTATCGTCTATCATTATCAGCTGGCCGTCCCGCTCAACAACGGGTCTCTCTGCGGCGAAGTAGAGTGGCACGATGGGAATATTCTCTTCATCAATGTAGAGCCAGATGTCCAGTTCAGTCCAGTTTGAAAGAGGGAAGACCCTCATGGTCTGACCGGCGAGGAGGCGGGTGTTATGGAGATGCCAGAACTCAGGCCTCTGACTTCTCGGATCCCATTTGTGACCGTTTTCTCGCAGCGAAAAGATGCGCTCCTTAGCCCTGGATTTTTCTTCGTCTCTTCTCGATCCGCCTATGCTGATATCAAACTTATGAAGGTCCAGCGCCTGCTTCAGCGCTTCCGTCTTCATGACTGAAGTATATTTTGCGCTTCCTGCGGAAAAAGGGTCTATCCCGTTTTTCAGCCCTTCGCCGTTTGTGTATGTGAGCAGACTTACTCCAAGTTCCTGTGCCCTCCGGTCTCTGAACTCGATCATCTCCCTGAACTTCCATGTGGTGTCGACGTGTAGGAGCGGGCAGGGAAGCTTGGCCGGATAAAATGCCTTAATGGCCAGGTGGAGAAGCACCGAAGAGTCTTTGCCTATCGAATACAGCAAAACGGGGTTTTGGGATTCGGATATCGCCTCTCTGATAATGTAGATACTCTCATCTTCGAGTCTGCGCAATACTGGTCCCATCACTGCTCTCTATTCCGTTTGTTTAAAGGGCGGCGAAAGATTGACCGAAGGTTCATCAGCATTTCTTAGTTGGTCCTTCATCATAACATTCGTTGAATGTTCTGTAAGCTATAGTTTAATAGACGAGTTTATTTCCAGTTGGTTTATTATCGGGAAGCTTCGAATGACGGAATGTTATAGTAAGGAGGGGTCTTTATTTGCTTTTGAAACTGGACGTGACCTGCACGAAGTCAGGAGGTTTCGCTTTCGTCCGCCGCCTTCATCAGTTTTCCGAGCGAGCCGATTTTGAGTCTCCTCATGAAGATGAAGGCGAAGATCGATCCGACAATCGTGATAGCTATGTATCCGAAGAAATAGGTTAGCGTCGCATAGGTGAGGGCTTCAGGTTTCGAAACGCCCGAAATGGCAACGAGGGCCTGTGAAACCAAAAGATGGTAGACTCCCATCCCACCAGGGCTGGGTATGGACCATGCTATTGTTGTCACAAGGAGAAGGAGGAACGCATCGTAGAATGTGAGATGCAGTGTCGCCCCGAATGGAAAGGCGAAAAACGGCACGTACATCGTGAAGATGTAAACTATCCAGATCATCGCCGTGTAAAAAGAGACGACGCCTACGCGCTTGCCCGAGCGCAGAAGTCTGAACGAGGAGAGAAACGATAGCAGTATCGACTCGACCTTGTGCGCGAATTTTTTTGGGAGGACTGCGGTGATTATCCGCATTGTCATCTTCTGTATCTTTTCGGAGATGGACGCCGCGTAGAGAACGCCGCCGACAAGCAGCGACCCCGCGACAAGGATTATTCCGGCGACACGAAGAAGCGGGAATGACTCTATAAGGCCTCCGTGGTAAAGGAATAACGCGACTCCAAACAGTATGCCCGTCGACAGCATATCGAAAAGCCTCTCGAGCACGATCGTGCCGAACACGCCGCTCACGCTGACCTTCTCGATCCGCCCCGTCGTGTATCCCCTGATAATCTCTCCGAGTCGCGGGATAAAGTTGTTGAAAAGATAGCCGACCATTATGCTTCCCCAGGTATCGATCAGCGAGATATCTTCCTTGAGTTCCTGAAGCATAACCCGCCATCTCAGAGCCCGGAAAAAGTGACTCAGCAGCACTATAAGGACGGTAAGGATGAGTATCCAATAGTTCGCTCGAAGTGCGTCATGAAAAAGTGACTTAAAAGATATGCCGCGGAAGGCAAAGTAAATGAAGAGGGCTGCTATCAGAACGCCCACCATTGTGCGCAGAAGATTAGATCTTCTCAATAGTCGTCCAGCGTAGTTCGGTTTGGGAGGTCAATGGCCCGTCAGTGTTGGCGGAGGTCCACCACCTGAGCCCCCTTTGGAGGTACGAATTCGAACTCCGAGTTCGGAAGCCCTGTGTTTGTCTTCAGGCTTTCAACCTTGTAGGTGTATCGCGTATCGTTCATGTCGGATATCACCGCGCTCTTTATCGTCCAGCTGCTGTCCTCGACCTCGATTGTTATTGCTCTGATGAACGAGTTGTCGCTCTTAGGGGTGAGCCGAAGGGTGTACACGTTCCCGCCAGGCGTTTTGCTCGTAGATAGTAGGACTGCGAAATAATCTTCCGGAACGTCCAAGAGGAATTTTTCCGGCGTTATGGTGTTTTTGTCGTTGCGGAAATTGTCTATCAGTACCTGCTGTGACTGGGGGAGATAAACCCACGAAGTCTTGCCGTCGGTGACGATTACCTTGTCTTCGGTGTCGATCCTGTATTTGTTCCCCTTCTTGATGTAGAGCGTGCCGGTTGTCGTTCTAGAGACTTTTGACAACGGGAAGACAACTGTCTGCGCGAACTTTATAGTAGCGTCCTCGATCTTGTTATAATTATCCTGGACATTATTCACGATTTGCATCGCCGACGGCGTGTCGGCAAATGAGGGAAGCGCCGATATGAGCAAAAGCGCAAATGCGATTGTTAATCTTTTCATAGCCATTTTCGTAAACTATACTGGGTTAGGGGTGAAAATTCAAGCTAGCAAATCGGACATCATTCCTTTGACGCACCGACATAGCCACGGATTGCGCGGACTATTTCGTGGCTTTCAATTTGTAAAATCATTAGCGGCAATTGAATGCGAGTTGAATATAAATGAATCTTCGGCCCATGCATTACGGAATCAGGGTTTGAAGATCTCATTCGTTGTGCCACGAGAAAAGCGTTCGTACGCAAGAACGACTATTCGAATACCAGGAGGCGCAAGGAAAGTCTCGGCAGCAAGAATCTCCGCGCGCCTTTCCAAATCTGAGTCAGGGGTGGCGCCGAACAGTGTCGGCGTATTTCACGCGCCCCGTCGAACCTGTTTCCATCACATCCCCAGCTCCGCCAGTCTCGCATCGAGCTCAGCTTCACTCTCCATCAGAACTTCGCGTCCCTTGCTTCCCTCGAAAGGTCCGATGATCCCCGCCTCTTCGAGCTCATCGATGACGCGCGCGGCCCTGCCATAGCCAAGTTTAAGCCTTCGTTGGAGGAACGAGGTGGAAGCCTGCTGGTGCCGAACCACAAGCCGTGCGGCTTCTTCAAACATCTCATCGAATTCAGACGCAAGCGAGCCGCCGTTCCTGTTTCTGTTTAGGATCGACGGAAGCTGGTAAGGTTTGGAATAACCATGTTGATTGGCAATATACTCCACAACTCTTTCAACCTCTTCAGTCGAGATGAAGGAGTTCTGGATCCTTTCAGGTTTTGAGCTGCCGGGTGCGAGATATAGCATATCACCGTTCCCCAATAGCTGCTCCGCCCCGTTCTGGTCAAGAATTGTTCGCGAATCTATTCTTGACGCGACCTGGTATGCGATCCGGGCAGGGAAGTTTGCTTTTATAAGACCCGTGATAACGTCGACGGACGGCCTTTGTGTCGCGAGTACCAGATGGATGCCGATCGCACGGGCAAGCTGTGCCAGACGCGTTATCGGGTCTTCGACCTCACGAGCCGCAGTGAGCATTAGATCGGCTAGTTCATCGATGAATACGACAATGTAAGGCAATCTTGTGAACTTGACTTCATCAGTATCCTGGAGCTTTCCTTCAGAGTACTTTTTTGCGTAGTCCTGAATGTTGCGCACACCCGCTTTCGCGAGAATCGAATAGCGCTTGTCCATCTCGGCTTCTACGGATTTAAGAGCCGATACTGCGTAGTTTGACTCCGTGATTATTTCTTCGGGAACGTCCGGTGAAACAGCGAGGAAGTGGTCCTTCAATCTCTTGTAGAGAGATAGCTCAATTTTCTTCGGGTCGATGATGACAAATCTGATGTCCTGCGGATGGAGCTTGTAGAGCATGCTCATCATTATCGTGTTTATGCCGACGCTCTTTCCTGAGCCCGTGGCGCCAGCTATTAATAGGTGCGGCATCTTGGAGAGATCGTCGACCACAATTTCGCCCGTGGTCGTCTTGCCCATAGCGATGGGAAGGTTAAACCGCATGTCTTTGAACTTCGGCGAGGAGACGATGCTCTTGAACTTGACCATCTGCGGTTTCCGGTTCGGTATCTCGACACCGACAGCGCCTTTTCCAGGAATCGGGGCGATAATCCTTATGCCGCGAGCTTGCAAGGCTAGGGCAAGGTCGTCTGCGAGACTGGTTATCCTACTAATTTTTACCCCCTCGGCCGGGACAAGCTCGTAGAGGGTTACGACCGGACCTGGTATAACGCTTACACTTTCTATCTGGATGCCGAAGACTTCCAGTTTTGAGCGAAGGAGGTCTGCGTTCGCCCGCAGTTCCTCGTCAGAGACCTTGTCGACTTCAACCGGCACATCTAGAAGATCGACCGACGGCTTGTTGTATTCTATCTCTTCATCGACATTGTCTGTGTCACTTATCTCGCCTACAGGTGGGGCCATCGCAACTTTCCTTGGAGGAGCGGGCCGTTCCTTTTCCTCTGCTACATCTTCTTCTTCCAGCTCAGGTTCATCCACCTCAGCTTCTTCATCCTCCTTGAGCTCAGGCTTGGTCATGGCTCGCTTTACCAGATCTTTCGCCTCCTCGATCAGACCTGTGTCCTGTTTCGGCTTCGCGTCTTCACGGACAATTTTCACCGGGGCTGCCTCGGCTTTCGAGCCGTTCTGTTTCTCTGACGCGGGCCTCGCTACCTTCACACGCCCCGCGGCCTCTTTGCCGCTTCTCATAGACGCGAACGAACCTTTGAGAGATTCTCCTATCCATGTCGCAGCCGAGCCGAGCGCGTCGATAAGTTCGCGCGGAGAAATCTTCAGAGTATAGACGATAAGTGCGAAAATGAGTAGGAAGATGAAGCCGCCTCCACCGAGGCCGCCGAA
>JAJYRM010000183.1 GCA_021794075.1 Bacteroidota bacterium
CTGCCGTTGTCGGTCGAAAGATAGACGCCGCTGGAGGTGCCGGCAAATATGTCGCCTCCGTTGACAGCGAGACAGGTAACCGGGATATCGGGGAGACCTCCGGCGACCGTGGACGCAGAGTCATGGTGCTTTTGATCACGCATCTTTATTCCATTAATCTCCCCGCCTGGCCATTCTCTGCGGTCACGGCCACGCGTGCGGGAGAGTTAAAAAATTCTGCGTCCGGCGGGAAAATTGCTCTGGGGGAAAATCTTCCGGGCGAGCGCTCTGGTCTGAATGTCTAGTGGAAATTATCAGCAGGCAGGATTAAAATCAACCTTCGGCCCCACTTAATCGGACTCATCCCCCAGCCTTCGGGTGGGACTTCCTATGATCATCTTCACACGGATACTCATCCTTCGCGTCCAAAAAGCTCACCCGGCAAGGGTGCCGGACTCGGTCGGCGTGGCGAGAACCGCGGGAAACAGCGCGGCATCGACTTTTGACGGAGTTCCGATGAGGAACGCGGAGATTATTCGGGAAATTTTCTCAGTGGATCTCGGTGCATTCTTTTGATCCGGTCAGATATCAGCGTGGCAAAGGGACACCATCCTTCTCCCATCCGTTACCGGGCGGTGACATACCTGTTCATATCGGAGACGGGAGGAACGGCTAATTCTTGGAGCGCTTCACAGCCACGACAGGCCGTCGGATTTTCTTCCTTTCGCGACGAGGCTGACGAATAGCTCCTCAAGACTCGTCTGGCCATCCCCCCCGACGGCGGCTTTCAATCCATCGGCAGTTCCACGGTACAGCAGCCTGCCGTTGTCGACTATCACAAGATCGCCGCAGATTTTCTCGATCGCCCCGAGCTCGTGCGAACTTACGAAGACACTCTTTCCCTTTTCCGCGAATGACAAGAGAAAGTTCTTTATCATATTCGCGGAGACGGGGTCGACTCCCTCCAGCGGCTCGTCGAGTACCAGAAGTTCCGGATTGTGTATCAGCGCGGCGGCGAGCGAGATCTTCTTCTTCATCCCCTTCGAGTAGTCGCGTATCGTTTTCCCCGCCTCGGAGTCAAGTTCGAAGAAACCGAGCAGCTCCTCGATCCTCGCGGTGGCTTCACTCTTCGGGATCTTCTGCATGACGCAGGCGAAGCGGAGATATTCGCGGCCCGTCAGGTTTTCGACGTAATTCGGTCTCTCCATCAGGAAGCCGACGCGCGACTTGTACCTCCAGTCACCAGGTCTGACCGCCTCTCCGAGTATCGAGACCGATCCGGCGTCCGGCCTGAGTATCCCCGCCATCGCGTTGATGGTGGTGGTCTTTCCGGCGCCGTTGCGCCCGATGAAACCGGCCACGGTCCCCGTGCCTACTTCAAAGGAGAGCCCGTCGACGGCCCGTTTGCCGCGTGAATACGTTTTGGACAGACCCAACACCTCGATCGCCTTCATGAGAATTTCTCCAACAATTCGCAAACACCCCGCTCCGCGCGGGCTGAGAGAGCGTTCAGAAGTAACGCGTGGTATGACACGACGAGAGCGGCGGTCCAGACCACCTGCAGTAACGGCGAGAGCCGGTAGACCAGGGCCCAGATGACAGCTGTTCCGGCAACGACGGCGCCTTCGACAAAGACAAACAGGAGATCCACCTTCAGCGTGCGGCGCGCGCCCACCTGCATTCCGAAGAATAGCACGGCAGATAGATAGACGGCCGCGACCATGATGTCGACCCATTGCAGAATCGGGAAGCGAACCAGGGACCGCGCCGCCGCCAGCACGGGGATGCCGATTGCCAGATCGGACGCAATCATCTTCCAGGAAAGAAGGGTCAGCGACTCGCTGAAAGTAACAGGAAATCCGCTCAGGGCCCGGAGCGTGATGTTCCTGTCGATCGCGTCCGCCCCGGCGGCCGGGATCAGGACCACAACGTAAAATGGCAGGACCCATCCGAGTTTCATGGGAGTGGTCGATACGATGTACGCCGCCGCGAGAAGCGCGAGCGCCGGCATGAGAGCGGCGAGGAATCGCCTCCTCATCGAGGAGATAAACGTGTACCTGAGTACTTCAAACGCCTGCCGCATGGCCGCCGATCATCAGATGTATGACGCGCAGGGCGAGCCGACCCGGGTCCGGAACGCGAACCAACCCGTACCTGGCCGCGATGGAAGTGCCTGCCACGATGACGAAGATTGAATAGGTGATGATCTTATCGGCATCGCCGCCGTACCGGTATTTAAACAGGGCGTACAGATACTCGGAGGCGGTGTAGAATAAAGTGCCGAGGAGATAAAAAATCAGAAGAGCCGACGCCGACACGGGAAGCGAGCCGCCGGGAAACACGCGAGAGAAATAGAGCGTCACCACGGCGGGAGCCAAATAGTAGACCAACCTGATTCCGGCTAGGTCGTTAATGAACATTCTCACGAACAATTCACCCCGCGACACGGGAAAGATCACAACGGCCCCCGGTGAAAAGATATTGCCGGCGATGTTCGTGTTGATGATGTTCACGAATTCGGTGAAAAAGTTCAGGACAACGGCGACGGCGAAGAGCATGCCGAGCAGAGAGCTTTCTCCCAAACGGTAGGCCTGAAACAAGTTGACGAGCAGGTACGCGGAGAGGAGTGAGAAGGCGGCGTTGATTCCCAGCCCGACGACCAGCCTGCCGGCCCTCTTCAAACCGCGCTGATAGAGGACCCGAAGAAGGAAGACGTCGGCGAAAACGGGCTTAAGGTCGAACAATTTTCATCGGAGTTTTGCGCCGCCAACCGGGAACGACCGGGTACCCGATCCCATGCTCAGCAGGGACGTCATTTCTGCCGGGCCTCCAGCAGGGCGTTGACCGTGGGCTGGTCGAGAGTGCACCATGCTCCCGTCGCCGCGTCGACAGCCGCTGGAACGAGTCCCCCAACGACGTCGAGCACGACCCAGCTTCCGTCAACGAAGTCGTTCAGGACGACGGTCCGCTCAAGGTATCCATCCTTCCTGAATTCGACTTTATACGACCTGTTGGATTCCATGTCTATTTGAAACGGGGTTTCCCCCATCAGCCTTCCATTCACATAGACTTTCGCGCCGGGCGGGTTGGAGTTATAAGTCACCGCTTCCGTGGTTCCTTTGAAGAGCGTCGCGCATCCGCTGAGCATGAGGACGGCGACGGCGAGCAGTCCGGCGCGGAAACCCATCCCGCGCGAAGTTGTCATGCCGACAACCTTTCCGGGCCGGTAATGGCATCTTTTTTCTTGGGAGAACGGAGACGTCTGGAAGCGGTGGAACTGAGTCCGGCGCGGTCTGTCGGGTCGAGGCGAGGTTTATCTTCTAACATATGCATTACGGGACCTTCTATGCTGGTGATCGTGAGGTCATGTCCGGGAGAACGCCGACAATCCCGGCATGATTTTAAAGATCATAACGAACATCCCGTTAAGATGCAATCTTCCGGCTGAAAATTGACAACAACAGCGGTACTCAAACGTCAGCCCTTAATTTGATTTTATTTGATCAGCATCAATTTCCTGGTTGCCTCATAGTAAATTGCAGTCCACTTAAGTGGACTGGCCACTATCCTGTAGAAATACACTCCGCTCGGCAAATCACTCCCGTTAAACTGGACTTCATAACTTCCCATCTTCTCAACTTCGTTTTGGACAAGTGCCCTCACCAATCTCCCCAGCACATCGTACACTTTCAGAGAAACCCTGCTCTCCGCTGAAAGCTGGTAGCTGATTACTGTTGTCGGGTTGAAGGGGTTGGGATAATTCTGGGAGAGGGAAAAATGGGCCGGCACCTTCGCCTCCGGACTCTCGACGCCGGTCACATTAGACAAAGGTACTCTCCAGACTCCGAATCCGTTTGTGCCGCCGAATAAATAACCATCCGAGACGGCGAGCGCCCGCACGGCAGGTTCCAGCAGGCCGGTGAAATTCCCGTCGAGTCCGGAGTCGACCTGCGACCACGCGTTTCCTTCCCGGAGCGCGGCGTAGACGCCGAGTTCCGAACCGTCTGGATAAGAATTGAGACTCGAGCAAAACACTTCGGTGCTGTCCGCGTCTACGGCCGGAATCGCGAACGTCGACGGCACAATCACGTTCGGCCAGGATTTCGTGAGCCCCGAGAGGTTGCCGCTCCAGGAGATCCCTCCGTCAGTCGATCTGTACACTCCCGCGCTCTCGGTTCCCGCGTAGAGATCACCGCCCTCAGATTGGATTGTTAAAACCGTGGGCGTAATCGACAGGCCACGCCCCGTGGAGTAAGACAAACCGGAATCCGAGCTCGCCCAGGTTCCTCCGTTGTCGGTGGAACGCTCGGTTCCGAATATTCCCGCAACCAGGATGGCATTTCCGGATGACGCAAGAGCGTTCACGGTGAACAACCCCGTGTCTATGACCGCCCAGTTCCCTCCGTTGTCGGTTGAAAGATATACCTGGCCGCTGTCCGCCATGTAATAGTCCTGAGAAGTTATGAATGCAGGCAGGCCATCCCGAGGAGTTGTCCCCGCGAGAATGTCAGTCCCGTAAGTGGCGAGAACATGTATCTCCATGTCCTTTATCCCTGAGTTGACGGCAGTCCAGCTTGCGCCGCCGTCCGTAGACCTGAAGACTCCGCCGCCGTATGTCCCGGCGAACAATACTCCACCGTTCGCGATGATCGATTGCACGTCCAGGTTGTCAAGCCCGGAATTGACCGCCTTCCAATCCGTGCCGCCGTCGGTGGAAACGAAGACTCCGCTGCCCCCAGTCGCGGCGTAGAGATTTCCGGCAAGCGTTGTGAAGCAGTTAATGGAAGTGGCGCTGAGTCCGTAGCTCATCGGCGACCATGTCCCGTTAAACGAGAATACTCCGCTTCCGGATGTTCCCGCCACCGGCTCGCCGCCGAGGAACGCGATTGAACTCACCAACGGATTCACAAGTCCGCTGTTTTCCGCAATCCAGGTCCGGCCGCTATCCGTTGAGAAAAACACCCCCTGCCCGGATGTTCCCGCGTACAGAGTGTCCGACCTCGCGACCAGCACCGCGGACGAAAAGCTCGTGCCTCCCTGATTTCGCACAAGCCAAGTGGTTCCGCCGTCCGTCGATTCAAAGACTTCACCCGACCGGATCGCAGCGAAGATGGCGCTTCCCATGGCGGTCATAGCTTTCACGTCGGCTCCCGCGACGGCCGAGCCGCACGATGCCCAAGTCTTGCCAGTGTCGGCGGAAACGAAAATTCCGAAATTGGTACCGACGAAGACGCGCGTATTGAGGAAAGCCAACGATTGCACGACAGTATCCGCGGACCAATTGCCGAACGCGATTCCTCCGAATCGCGAAGCCTGGCCAAGGCTGTCGTTCAGGGTGTCTACAGAGAGATAGGAAGCATGGGCGCCCGATAAGGAAGACGCGTAGGCTATGACGTTGCCGTTCACCTCAAGGTTCGATACAAGTTCACCCGGTGCCGGCACGACGGTTTCTTTCCAGGAACCGCCGTCGTCACGAGAGATGAAGACGCCGTTCTCAGTCGAGACAAAGACCGCGCCTCCGGCACACCTGACCCGAAAGATCTTCAGGAGGGGGAATGCCGGATTGTTGGGAAGCTTCACGGGGCTCCAGTTCAGACCGCCGTCCGTCGAGCGGTAAAGTCCGGCGTTCGTGCCCGCGAACAAGACGCTCCCCGAACAAGCCACGCTGTTTATCACTCCGCCGTAAGGCCCGTTCGTTTGCTCCCATTGCGCACGGGATTTCGATACGAAAGCAAATAGAAAGAGAGGTAGGATTAAAATTAGAGAGCGATATCTGTTTTTCATTTGTGCTCCTGCGTTTTCCTCTAAACGAACCACATGCAGCGGTCCAGATCAAAGTCCCCCTCCGATTCATATGCAAATCTAACAAGGCAGCGGCTTGCGAACAACATGGTTCGGTGACCGACGCTCATCCGACTCTCCTCACTCGAGTGTCGGTTACATCCGGCAGCGATACTATTTCAACAAAAGAAGTTTCCTGGTCTGAGTAAAGGTTCCTGCCTGCAATCTGTAGAAGTACACTCCGCTCGCGAGATTACTTCCGTCAAACTGCACCCGATAGCTTCCCGGCTGTTCCACCTTGTTCACTAGGGTCTTCACTAATTCACCAAGCACAT
>JAJYRM010000045.1 GCA_021794075.1 Bacteroidota bacterium
AAGTTCCGGCAGGAACGGTAACACTCACATTTTTCCTCACGACTGCGCCTTCAACGGACTCAGGCGTAAGCTGCATCGGAGAAGTATACCACCCCTCCGTGACAGGAACCTCTTTTGGGGATTCATCGCCAAACCTCGCCCTCATTCTCCTGATAGACTGAAGTTTGTCGCTGAAGAGCACTTCCATGAGCATCGAGTCAGATTTCGTCTGGAAACTCACCTGCCACCACTCTTCGCCGTTGTCAATTTTTGTCAGGTAGGCCTTCCTTGTAAGGAATCTATCCTTCCCATCTGTGCTGATTTGCCAGTCGGTGTACTGACCAGGCTTGTACTTGCCAAGATCAATGCTGTAGCCGTACGCGTTGAACACATATTGAAACAGGAGCGGATAGAGTCTGGCCCCCATCATAGAGAAATAGTTTCCTCCATCGACGGCGACGCTGCCCGCAGGCGCGGCAGCGGGAATATAATTAGCGGTTAGAGTCCTGCCGCCGTCGGAAGGCATGGACACGTTATAAGACGCTACAAGATCATTCTGGTATCTCACACTGATGTAATACGGTCCGACATCCGAGAAGGTCAGAGTCGCAATGCCAGTCGAATCTACTGTGACGGATTCGCCGTTGCTGCAGCTGACGATGGCGCCCGCCAACGGAGCGTTCTCCGGGCCGACCGTTTTCACTTTCATAGAAAAAAGGGCAAGTCCGAGCTCATTGTAGCCGCCAAAACATCCTGCGCAAAAGGCTGCCAAGCACACAACAAATAGTAAATATATCAGGTATCTCACACGATTCATTTTCTCTTTCTCCTTTCTATGATTGATGAACGGTCTCACGCAAGCGTCAGCCCGGAGGAGCACCCAAGCACCTAAGTAACCCGTGAGTCGCGCTCTCATTTCACAAAGCTAAGTCGTTTATAATCTCTTCTCAGCGGAAGCCGGTTCGGATGTTGAAGCAAGGCTTCTTCAAGTTTTACGACCAACTTCCGCTGTTGACTGTTGCACCTGTATTGGGATCGTATTCCACCCAAGTTCCTGAGCCGTTTGAGCTCCATTTTATGTCCCATGACAACACATTATCGATATATACTTTCAATTCGCCGCTGTCGTCGGCATTGTCAGTAAATATCCATTTGCCTGTCTGAGTTCCGGAAGAATTGTATTCCAGGATGGTACCGGTGAGGTTGCCACTGCCATCCGTGGTCCAGCTTGCCACAGCCTCAGGTGTATCTGTGTTTGTGTAATAGAAAGTCCAACTACCGCTCTTGCCATCAGTACTTTCAGTACCACTGAGAGCGGTCCAATTGTTATAAGTGACGCTTCCTGACGTACCGTTCTCCACGAATCCCCAGTTGTAGCCGGTTGACGAAGAAGTCGCCGTCCAGGTCCCAGTAAGCCCATTTTCTGTATAGGTCCAGGTCCACGAGTTTCCCGAATGCGTACTGTTTCCGGTATAGAATGCCATGAAACCGGAAGACAGCGCGTTGAACTCGGCCGCGGCCGTCTTGGCCATCAAAGCACCTTGACTGGTATCGGCAGTCGCTGAAGTGGAACTGGGACCTTTGAATTGAGGTGTCTTAAGTTGGGGCGCGGACGTTCCAGGCCCTATCGTGCCACCGGGGCTGCTCGATTTCGAGCAGCCAGCCATGACGATACCGATCATCAAAAGTATTGACACATTTTTCACAATCTTGGACATTTGTCATACCTCCGTTGCATTATTATTCATGATCAACTTCAATCGTTTCTTACGTAAAAGTCATAGACCGCGTGCGTGGGCCGGTAGGTTTCCAATATCAAAAACTATAATCGACACCGAGTGCGAGCACATAAAAGCCGAATCCGACACGAGCCTCGGCAGCCCAAGCATTGTTGAAGAAATAGCGTATACCTGCGCAGCCTCCGAAAGTTATTCCGCCGCTGGTCTCCGATGGAGCGGGAATGCCCAGTGATGCGTAATAAGCTTTTGCGGATGATCCCCACGACCACGACGATATTTCATCGCCGAGATAGACGCCCAGGAACGGGTCCCACTTTTTGTCCGTCAGGACGAAGTGGTACATGCCGGTAACGCCTATGTCTATATAAGTCCAAGTACCACCGTAACCGCCGGGGTTATCGCCGTAAGAAAAATAATCAAACAGGCCGCCCACTCCGATGATCCCAGGCCCAACCTGTCCGACTTTCGTGATGCCGCGTTCGTAATCGACACCTAGCGTCAACGCGCTTCCAACGCCGCTGATTCCGACATGAGGTCCGAGATAGTTCACTTGGTCGGCGAACTGTGCGCGCGCCGCAGGGGCAAAGAACGATAGTGACAGCAGACCCAAGCAGAGGACGAGCATCTTTCTTAACATATTTGTCTCCTTGATTAGTTTTGAGTGTGTTGCATGAATTGTAGCACATACTATTTCTGATCGGGTTCACATTATTTGAGCTCGAGCATCTTCCGTACCGACATGAAACGGTCTCCATTTATTCCGATCGCCTCGATCCTATAGAGGTATACCCCGCTCGCAAAACGTGACATATTCACGATATGGCTGTATGTTCCGGCATTCATCATTCCGCCATCCCACTGTTCGACCTTCTCCCCAAGCACGTTGTATATACTTAGCGTCACGCGTGAGTTTTCCTTCAGCCCGAACACTATCGTGGTAGTGGGGTTGAATGGGTTTGGATAATTCTGATCGAGAGAAAAGCCTTGCAGCAAGGACGTCTCCGATTTTCTCACTGGAGTGACGTGTGAGATAATACAATGCTCGAATATGCCACCGATGTTTGTTCCTGCAAAGACGTCGCCTTCAGAATTTGTCGTGAGTGCGGTAACGTAATTATTCAGGCCGAGTCCGGATGTGTCTTCTGTCCATGTGTGACCGTAATCCGTGGAAAGGAAAATTCCGTTGCCGTTCACGTCTCCCGCGAAAACTTCGCCGGCGGTATCTACGGCGAGCGCAACAAGACTGGTGCGATACGATGCGAGGCTGCTGTCCGTCTCCATCCATGTCACGCCGCTGTCTGAAGACGCAAGTACCAACGAGCTGCCGGAAGAGTTGAGATTGGTGACACTATAGACATGACCGCCTGGTCCGACGGCTATGGAGTTGATATTGCCCGCCCCTCGATTTCCGTAGACCTCAGTCCATGCTCCTTTACTCCTGGAAAAACGAAAGATTCGCGGATAGCCTGATGGAGGCCCGAATCCCACGTGTCCCGTTCCCGCGAATATATTTCCAGCCGGGTCGGCGGCCAGAGATAGGATATCGTCATCGCCCGACAAACCGAAATATGACCAACCGGAGCCACCGTCCGTCGAGACATACACACCGCTGTCGGTTCCGGCATAAATAGAACCATTCGAATCAACCGCTATTGAAAAGACAGTGATGAATTTAAAGGAACTTACTTGGACCCAGTCCTTTCCACCGTCCGTGGAATGCAGAATCCCATTTGCGTCTGTCGCCGCAAAGAAGTTTCCCCTCCCGGTGGCAGCAAGAGCGTGAAAAGTAGGATAGTCCCCATAGATTGTCGGAAGTCCAAGACCCAGCGTCCATGATCCGCCTTCGTTTGCGGAACGAAGGATCGAGATGCTGGAGCCTCCAACGGTGCCGACTATAACATCTCCGAACGCATCGGTCGCCAGGGCGTTTACCGGGGAGTAAGGCGGGCCTGCATCGATCTGCTTCCAGCTGTTACCATTATCCGTAGACATGAAAACACCTTCGGTCCCGGTCCCGGCATAGACATTCCCATCTTTGTTCAGCTCAAATGTCCAGACGAAAACCGACGAATCGACAGGATCAAACGGTCGATTCCACGAGGCACCTTGATCCGTGGAGACATAGAAACCGTTGCTGGTCCCGGCGAGAAGATTTCCATTTGGATCGACCGCCAGTGCATTAACGTATGCCATGGGTTTAGGCGTGAAGACGCGAGCCCAGTTTGAGCCGTCGTTAGTCGACTCATAAATTGAGCTGTCGGTGCCCGCAAAAATATCTCCTGTCGAATCGGCAGCGAGAGACCGGACGTTAGTATAAGGCGGCGGAAGTCCTGAGTCGAGACGTATCCACGTGTTCCCGTAGTCAGGCGAGCCAAAAACGCCCGCTGTCGTTCCGGCAAACAGATATCCATTTCTGCCGACGAGAAAGCAAGAGACGTAGATACTTGAACTCAAGTAGGTCCCGTTGATCTGGGACCATTTGCTCCCTTTGTCGGATGAGCGGAAAAGCCCGGAGCTCGTACTTGCGAAGATGTATGCCGAGTCGCTCCCGAGCGCATAGAAATCGGCGTAGGTAGAGAAGCTGAGCCCGTTGTCCCGCTGCGTCCAGTGTGAACCGTAATCTGTTGAAACGAAGAAACCGGCGCCGGTTCCGGCCAGAAGATTGCCGGTCGAGTCTACAATCAAGCCTCCAATTCCCTTGAACGCGAAGCCGCTGTCGCTCGCCTGCTGCCAACTGCTGCCGCTGTCTCTTGAGAGCAGGATATATCCGTCACGCTGACCGGCGAATATGATGCCTTCAGAATCGATAGCTATCGAGCTAATGTTGCTGAAGTTCGGGACCGTGATCATTTTCCACGCCTGACTCTGTGCGTCAACCGGAGCCGTTGTCGTGGTGTGTATGGACATAGCCGCGAACAGTAGAGTCAAACCGCTCCAGCCACGTAAAGTTTTTAGCGTCTTCTTAATTGTCATTTCGGTGCTCTCACTTCTTTTCTATCATCTACTCCGATTGCAAGCCGGTAAATCATTCATCCCTCGAAACGCATTTTGAGCAGGCTCCCAATCAGGACCAGCATGAGCGACTTCTTGGGCATTACTCACTTCAACAGGATCATTTTCTTCACGCTCAAGCCATTTCCAGCGACAAGTCTGTAGTAGTAGACTCCGCTGGCGAGTTCGCTTCCATCGAACGCGACCACGTGGTCGCCTGCACTCTCTCTCCTATTCACAAGCGTTGTCACTTTCCTACCGAGGACATCATACACCTCCAATGTGACGAATCCGGGCTCCGACATTTGGAAATCGATTTTCGTGGTAGGATTGAATGGGTTCGGATAATTCTGGTAGAGAACGAATGACTTCGGAGTGATTTTATTGTTCATGATTCCCGTCACGTTCGAATGCATGAAGCGGGCGACCGCGAACTCAGCAGGTCCGAACGTTGTTTGCGAAAAACCAGCAGCCACGATCTTCCCGTCAGGCTGAACAAGGACGGCGTGCGCCTCATCATCCACGTCCACATCCGTGCTAAACGAATCGGCATACGCGCTCCCATTTATACCGAATGTATTGTCTACCGTGCCGTCCGGATTCAGCCGCACCACTGAAAAAGCAGGTCCCAGGAAACCAGACTTACCCGCCACTACAATCTTTCCGTCCTGCTGGACGGCCGCTGAGTATGCTATGTTGGTAAGGCTGTCGGCGCCCGCTATGAATATCCTCTCAGATCCGCCGACTCCGAAGCTGTTATCTAATGCACCGTCCGAATCCAGCCGAGCGATCCCGAAGGCACCATGGTTCGTTGAATCATACGATGTGCCCACTAATATGATTTTCCCGTCGGGCTGAACGGCGATTCCATAACATTCATCCCCAGTTTCATTCCCGCTTGATATCGACACCGCCGCCACACCACCATTCCCGAATGTGGTGTCGATGGATCCATCCTGATTGAGCCGTGCTGCAGAGAAGTAGAGATAACCAGTAGCATTGTCAATCGATGTACCAGCAACTACGATTTTCCCGTCAGGCTGAAGAACGAGTGAATTGTCAAGGAGCGGAATTCCCCCGATGGATGTAACCTGGACCGAGCCCTTTCTACCGAAAGTATCATCAAGCGTCCCGTCCGGATTGAATCTTGCGATGCCGCAATCATACCCACTCGCGATGGCGTTTCCGCTTGAATAGACGGTTGGCCTCGAAATCCCGGCGACCACGATCTTCCCATCTGGTTGAATGGCAATCGATTCCCCTTCATCGAAAAGGCCGCCACCGCTGATAAAAGTTCGTACGGTTCCGCCACTGCCGAAAGCATTGTCCAATTTCCCGTTCGTGTCGTACCGCGAGAGAGCGAACGCGAAATGTGAAACACCGCCCACAGTGTCTTTGGAATATCCGGCCGCTACTATCTTGCCGTCCTGCTGGATGGCGACGGCATACCCCTCATCATCGCTGCTATCCCCACCAGCTATAAAAGTCCTGACGGTGCCGCCGGATCCGAACGTGTTGTCTAAAGTTCCGTTCGTGTTGAACCGCGCGACGGCAAACGCATCACGCGCCAAGGAATCGATTGACAAGCCTGCTACGACGATCTTTCCGTCCAATTGGATCGCGGCCGCATATCCTTCGTCCTGCGTACTGTCCCCACCCGCGATAAACGTCACTGCCCTTCCATTCGCACCGAAAGTTTTGTCGAGCATGCTCGTCTGGGCATAAAGGGGAAGAATGAATCCGAGCGCGAAAATTGAAACAACTCCTACTCTAATCTTAAATGGCATGTTCTCTCCATCATCATCCGAATGTCACTTAATTAAGACCAGCTTCTTCACTGAAATAAGGCGCTTCCCGTCATCCTGAAGGACATCGAGGCGATAGAAATACACTCCACTTGCTAGACGGCTACCGTTGAAAGTGACGAAATGATTTCCGGGACTTTCCTTATCGTCGACCAGCGTGGCCACCTTCCTGCCGAGGACGTCATACACTTTCAATGAGACAAACCCAAAATTTGTGATCCGATATTCGATGCGCGTAGTGGGGTTGAATGGATTAGGAAAATTTTGAAGCAGCTGGAAGACTTCCGGCACAGCGCGCGGTTCAACCTTGATGCCAGTGGGAACGATATTGCTATCGGTGATTCCGACAAGACTATACCATGGTGACCCCTCGACAGACGAGAAGTAGCCGCCGACATATACCTTTCCATTCGATGTCGAAGGAGCTATAACCGAAACCCCGCCGGGCTGGATATCCGGGTTCCATGAGGTTGCTGTTCCGTCGCTCAGAAGCAATCCCGCTATGGAATTCCTTGGCTGCCCGCCGATGTTCTGGAAATCGCCGCCAGCGTAGAGAACGGAATCGAAAATAGCCATTGCATCGACCGTACCGTCGGCGTCCGGGTTCCAAGGAGTAGGGGCAGATGCTGAGGGCTCCAGCGCTGCGATACGGTTTCTCATCGAATCACTGATAACCGAAAACTCGCCGCCGATGTAAATTGAAGGACCGAACGCTGTAATTGCGTCCACGTGTCCGTTCGGATTGGGGTTCCAGCCAGAGGCAATCCCACTTGATGTGTCTATCGCGGCCAGATATTGCCTTGCGGAATCGCCGGCATGGTAGAAATTGCCGCCCGCATAAACGTACGGACCGGAGAAACAAAGCGTCGACACGTACCCGTCAACGGCCGGATTCCATGACGTCGCCAGTCCAGTTGAAGTATTTATGGCTGCGATATTATCCCTTGAGGAATCTCCGATTGTCGAAAAAGCTCCCCCGACATATATCGAGGATCCAAATGCGCCTAGCGCATATACCTGGTAGTTTGCATTCGGATTCCAGGAAGTCGGAAGACCCGTTGAAGTATCGATCGCGGCAAGATAATCGCGGATCGAATCTCCAACCCATTGAAAATATCCGCCGACGTACAGGTTTGATCCAGCCAGGGCCATGGCATCAACTTCATTCCCCGGCTCCGGGTCCCAGCTTGTCGCTCTGCCGGTTGTCAAATCAAGGGCGGCAAGATCGCTTCGGCTCACACCGTTCACGCTCGCGAAACTGCCTCCGACAAATATTCCCGTTTCGCCGAATGAAATCGTCCAGACAGTGTTGTTTGGCTGGACGCTTGGGTCCCATGAAAGCGCGTCGCCGGTAGCGGGATCCAGGGCGGCGAGCTCATTCCTGGACTTTCCCCCGATTGTCGTGAAATTCCCACCGACATAAATTACCGAATCCGACACGGCGATCGCCGACACGCCTCCGTTAGGAATGGGATCGAACGCAAGAGGATTGGCGGTGGTCGCGTCGAGTGCCACGAGGTTCTGCCCCATCCTACTGATGTAACTTCCCGCGGCATATATCACAGAATCTGAAATGACTATGATGTTCACGCTCGCAGGCAGACCATTGACGTAACCGGCATTCCACGCAGTCGGCACTCCAGTGGATGAATCGATGGCCGCAATTCCCCACCGCGTGCTGTCTGAGACATTCGTGAAGCCTCCCCCTATGTAAACGGACGAACCTGAAAGAGCTATCGCGGTTACTGGCGAATTGGGTTTCGGGTACCAGCCCGTTGCCAATCCGGTCAAATGGTCTAACGCCGCGATGTTGGACCTCGCGCTGTCCCCGATTGTTGAAAACTGGCCCCCTACGTAAACTACAGAACCTGAAGCGGCGACCGCCGTAACGATCCCGTTAGGATTAGGATTGAATGTTGTGGCGGTTCCTGTCAACGGGTTAAGGGCAGCGATATACTTTCTGCTGCTGTCGCCAATACTCGAGAAGTAACCTGCTGCATACAGGACCTGGCCACTCATCACGAGTATCACGACAGTTCCGTTTGCAGCGGCATTGAAATCAGGATCGACGACATGGTCAGCTTCAATGTGGGCAATGTGATTTTGAGGAATGCCGCCGACGGATGTAAACTCTCCGCCAATGTACCATCCACCCGAGCCATCAGGGATGGAACTCCATACCGTACCATTGACGAACGGCATACTCGGCTCGTAGATTCCTGTAGCCGTATCGAGGGCGACGCCACTTCCGGTCGGCGGCCCGACGTACGTAAAAAGACCGCCGATATAAAGCGTGTTGCCTGAAATCGCCATCGCTTTCACGCTTCCATTGGTCATATAAAGGTTCCGCTGGAGCGATTGCCCTGACGCTGCATTTGCCAAGAGCAGGACTGCCGCGAACAACAATCGGCTTCTCATGATAGCACCATTTAATTTCTCTCTGTCAGCAAGAAAATATCCGTGGTGCAATCTACCGGCAACTAATCAATTGATTAGATTTGAAAGTCTGTGACGGGGATACCATTGGATGGATTGTCATCCAGCATGGCGTTTCAGCTTAGGGAGAACTGCGCCCTGTGGATCAGAGTATCAGCCGATCCTGTTTTTCAAGGCCTTCGCAATCGCCTCGGCCCTGCAGTTGACATGCAGCTTGACGTAGATGTTATGCAAGTGAAACCTTACGGTGTGGGTCGAAACGAAGAGCCTTTCGGCGATGGCCTTTGTGCCGTGCCCCTCGATGAGTTCTTCGAGCACCTGTCTCTCACGCCCGGAGAGTTCAGAAAACTGCGACTGGCTCGCGGGGTTTTGAAAATAGCGGAGAACCTTCTGTGCCACCTCGCCCGAGAAAGGAGCCCCACCTTCAAACGCGTCGCGGATCGCCTCCAGTACCTTTTCGTTCGGGCTTTTCTTCAAAAGGTATCCGACCGCTCCGCATCGCAAGGATTCAAATATTTTTTCGTTATCGCTGTAGACGGTAAGCATGAGGACTTTCACAGTTGGGTAGTGAAACTTTATGATCCTCAAGGCCTCGATACCTGACCTTACAGGCATTTCAATATCAAGCAGAAGAATATCTGGCAAATCGGACTCAATATTCTTTACAGCCTCGTCGCAGCTCTTGTAAGTCCCAACGCAACTGAATCCTTCCGTCGCGTTGAGAAAATCTGCAAGTAGAGCACGATATTCCCTGTCGTCATCGAGAATCGCGGCGTTTATCTTTCTTTGTTCTGACATCAAATTGCTTCCTCGTTGCAGAATCTAGTCGGGTTCAGCTACAAATTACAACTAATCATTTGGGCAGTTCATTCAGGGATATGGAAAAGAAAATATCAATCTGGTCCCGTTCCCCGGTGATGAGTCGATAGAAAGCTCACCGCGCATTTCACGCGCATGTTTTTCCATGTTGTTAAGGCCATGGCCGCGCTCTACGCTGTTCGGATCGAAGCCACAGCCATCGTCTTCAAGAGATATCGATATGCGTTTGTTGGCTACAGTCAGCCGATATTTGATTTTCCTGCAACCGGAGTACTTAACGGAGTTGGACAACGCTTCCTTAGATATAAGTTGCAATGTCCGCTTTATTTGCGGACCGATTCTCAGCTTCTCGATCTCGTCAGCACTTATTTCAAGGGCAATCCCCTTCGCCTCTGTAAGTTCATTTGCATATATGCGAAAATAGAAAATGAAATCAGCCAGCGAATCATACTTTGGATCGATAGACCAAACCACGTCGCTCATCGAGTCGATCAGATCACGCGCGTTGGAGCCGATCTTCTTCGCCAGTTCTGTGGAACGGTGGGCGGAAGCTTCAATATCCACTGGCGAGTCGCCTCCCCGTGCCATGGTATTTACTACATGTGACGCCGAATCAGCGAGTATCGCAATCCTCGTAAGGCCGGATCCAATTTCGTCGTGGAGATCGGAAGCGATCCTCGATCGTACCCGCTCGATTTCCAGTACCCTTCCGAGTTTGTACCTTGCCGCGGAGTAAATTAGTGCGACCAGTCCTGCCACCACGAGAGCTAAAAACCACCAATGCTGCCAATAAGGAGGAACGATGGCGAAGGAAATTGAAGCGGCATTCTCACTTTCGAGGCCCGAGGGCTCGACGGCCTTCACTTTGAACTTGTAGCTACCCGGCCCGAGCGAGACGTAGGTTACCGCATGGGAGCTGGGAGAGTAACGCCAGTTTTTGTCTACTCCGACGAGCATATATCGGTAGGATAGCTCCTTCCCATCTCGCAGACTGACTCCATTAAAATCAAACGTCATCGTGTTCTCGCTGTACGGGAAAGCTGGATCGTACTTGAACCCTTGAGTCTCACCGTTGACAAGGAATTTAGTGACGTGGACCCATGGAGCCGGTCTCGGAGTACTTCTGCGTTCCAGCTTTATTACTGTTGTTCCCGCCGGTGTGCAGGTCCATCTCAATCCCATTTTGCTTATGCCGAGCGAATAAACAGGGCTCCTGTCGCCAAGATCGCGGAATGTCCATCCGCTCTTTCCATGTCTCTTTATGCTCTGGAGACCGAGTTGCGTGCCAAGAAGCATGCCGCCGTTCTCGTCTCTTCCGATCGCCCAAACTCCATTGCTTATCAGACCGTCCCGCGCAGAAATATTTACAAACCTTCCGTCCTTCATTATTGCTATCCCACCGAATCGTGTTCCGATCCAGAGGTGACCGGCGCTGTCTTCGGTAATCGCTCGGATAGCGTTATCAGGCAACCCGTCTCTCGTCGTGTATTCAGTAACAGAAGAGTCATTCTGAAACGGATGACGAAATTCCGAGAGCCCTCCGATGTATCCGCCGAACCACATATTTCCGCCTTTGTCCTCAAACATAGCCCGGATTGAATTGTCGGGGAGACCTTTTTGAACCAGATGCACGACGCGCCGTCCTCTAATCTGTTTCGCATCCGTCTCCAATACGCCTATCTTGTTGAGGCTGCACCATATCCTTTCCTGCCGGTCGATGTAGAAGGTAAGAAATTGGCCGTTCGAGAACGGTCGGGATATCCTGTATTTTGCCACGAGGATTACTCTTGAAGGACCGCGATCTTTCCAGATTATCCTGTACCGCCGGATAACGCCGCTCTCACTGGAAAGCCAGAGAGTAGATCCACTCGTAACACGGAGCGAATAGTCTGGGCGTGACAATCCAAATTCATCGAAGTGGTGCAACTTGCTAATGACCATCCCGGATGCGGAGCGCCAAATCTCAAGAACTCCGGATGAATCGATTGACCAAATGTGTCCTCTCTCGTCATCTGCGGCCTGGGAGTTATCAATGGCTATACTCGGAATAGACTGTTCGAAATCGAATCTGTTTTCATCCGCGAGCTTGCAGAGCCCCGCGGAGCCGACACCAAGCCAAAGTTCGCCTTCTCTATCCACAAATCCTGACCATACTTTGTCATCGGGAAGTCCGTTCGCGCTCGTGAAGTGGACCACCGGTACTTTGCCGAATACACGTTCATCGATATCATAGAGGCCGTCACTGCTCCCGACCCAGATTATACCGCCACTCCCTTCCAGGAGGAAATTTGCGGGTTCCCCTGTCGCATGACACATCGCCTTGCCCGTGAAGTAATCCTCTATGGTGCCATCCATTAATGCCAGCCACAAATGATGCATTCGACCCAGCAGAAAAGCGCTCACATCGGTCTTTACATGCCCCCGGTCTTTCAGGTGAGCGAACACTCCATTCGACAGATTGTAAGTGCTACACTCTCCTTTGTCGTCGAGAAGAAAGAGTGTGTCCCCCCAGCATCCGATCTGTGTGAATCCCCGGGCTGGTATTTTCGGGCTAAGCAACGAAGATTTGCCGTTCACGAGCGCGTACACTCCCCGATCCGTCGCGCAGTAAATCGTTCCATCACCACCCTGGCAAATCGAATTAACTCTGTTTGTCCACGCATTACTGCCGACTGCGAAATTCCTGAATGTTCCCCTGAAGAAATTGCTCACTCCTCCGCCAAGCGTGGCGATCCAAATCTCTCCCCTGACTTTGTTGTCTTCGATGATGCAATTGACCCAGCTTGAAGCCAATCCGTTCACTACCGTGTAATTCTTGAACGACTCTCCGTTATAGACGCTCAGCCCGTCCGTCGTCCCTATCCAGAGGTAGCCATAAGAATCCTGAAAAAGGGTTGTGACTCCATTCGAAAGGAGACCTTCGCGCGTCGTGTACGATTTGAAAGGCAGAACCTGCCCCGTGCACCTGGAGAAATTGATGAGAAGCGTGACGGCAATCAGGAGCAGAAAAATCTCGGAAAATGAATCCAATTTGCGCGATGATCTTATGCAGGAACTCATCCGACCTCTGAAAGTGACCATTTTGATTTACGAACGTCATCTCCCGCAGCCGAGTTCCTTCCTGCCGTTCCATCAACTCTCGGACTGCCGGAGCTTAAGCCGTAAGATAATCTAAGTGCTTGATTCAAGAAAAGAGGCGAAGGCAATGCATTGGCCCGCCATCCAATAAATCGAATCGGCCGTACCGCGAACGGCGTTCAGGAAACCTTGCAAAGTTCGTGGCGACTTCTCCGAGAAGTGGACTCAATCTTTTTCACCTTTTTTCCTTTTTTATTTCCCGCGATCGGTTTAACATGTTCCATCGTGCTCGACTGATGAACTACCGGGACAAATATATCGTACTCAGGGACGCTTATCTATCCAATGCTGATTTCATCAGGCCTCCCAACACTCAAATCGATATTCATCGATGTGCCTTTCATTCAAAATACTGGACGATCCTTCCAGGAGCGAGTGACTACCGATGTGAAGAGCACGGCGCGACGTTCCATGAAAAGACCAACGAAGTCTTAGGCCGGAAGCTTCAAGCGTACCCCGAAACGCTTAGACATGCCGATGTCGACTTGCTTGAGAACAGGGATTTCACTTACACGTTGTTCAGGAAGAGGTCAGATAATCCTGAGACTGGAGTGGTTTTCATTTTTCACGGGCTGAACGAGCGAAGCTGGAGCAAATATCTCCCGTGGGCCGAGCGCATCGTTGAGCTTACAGGAAAGGCGGCTATTCTCTTTCCGATAGCATTTCATATGAACCGCGCGCCATCCGCATGGGGCGAATCGCGGACAATGAATAGCGTCGCAACGGCGCGAAAGAATTATTCCCCTTCAATAATGAATTCAAGCTTCGCAAACGCCGCAATAAGTTCTCGCATCGAGTTGATACCGCAACGTTTTTTCTGGTCTGGGCTTCAGACGTTCGACGATATCGTCAGCTTTATCTCGGAAATCAGAAAGGGACTAAATCCACACATCAGGGCCGACGCCACGATCGATCTCTTCGGCTATTCGATCGGCTCGTTCCTCAGCGAAATTCTAATAATGGCAAATCCATACAACTACTTCGACAAGTCGCGCCTTTTTCTCTTCTGCGGCGGACCCACGCTCGATAGAATGTCGCCAAATTCCAGGTTCATACTCGACAGTGACGCGACGATAGCCATTTACTCTTACTTCACTGAGCGATTGGAATCTGAGCTTTCTCTGGATCACCGGATCGCTCACTATTTCAGCGACGCTCATCCGGCAGGCACAATCTTCAAAGCGATGCTGAGTTACCAGAAGAAGAAGCAATTGCGCGAAGAGCTTTTCAGAAAATTGCAGCTCAGGCTATTCGCGGTTGCGCTAACGAAGGACAGCGTCGTCCCTCCGGCAGAAGTGCTGAACGCCCTTAAAGGAGAATACCGTGATATCGGCATACCCGTAAAGATTCTGGATTTCCCGTATCCTTACGCGCACGTCAATCCATTTCCCACGGAAGAGAAAATCGCCAGCGAGGTGACCGCAGAATTCGATAAAGTCTTCGGGTTCGCCGCGGACCACCTCAGTTGAAGCGTTTCCTTTCGTGGGCAGAATCGCTCTTCACGAAAGCCGGATTTTCAATGCGAAAGCGAAGTCGCACGGCTTCTCGAGCGGTTTCTCAACTGTCAGCGACTCAGCCGACTGTGTCCATTCGAGCTTGTCAACGCAGCCGAGAAGTTCAACGTGTGCCACCTTGCCGGGGTTGAACTGCGAGGCTGTACCGAGACTCTTGATTTGAAATTTCTTTCCTTTGGGCCAGCCAAGGAATATCGCATAGACAGTATCGCCTCGTTTATTCCGCGTGAATCTGATATCCTTCGAGTCGAGAGACGCCGTGCTGGCACCTGCGAATGAGCCTGACTTTACCGCGTTGGGACCTTCTCCAAAAGTCTTCCACGGCCTGGTGGCGTAAATGGCTTCGCCATTCGTCTGCATCCAGCTTCCAATCGATTCGACGATTGCTTTCTCTTCCGAATCGATGGTCCCATCTGGTTTCCCAGGGATATTCAGTATGAAAGTCCCGTTCTTGCTTACCGCATCGACCAGCCAGCGGATAACCTCGCCAGGTTTCATATAAGTGTGGTTAATGTACAGCCATCGATTGTAGTGCCAGTCGCCGATGCAAGTTTCAGACTGCCACGGATGCGGCATAATGCGTGAGGTGACGCCGCGCTCGTAGTCCGCAACAACTGCCTTTGCCTCATTGTCGGGCACCTGTTTTATGGTGAGGACAGCGTCGAGCTTACCGTGGTGGGTCTTCAGATAATGATTGTAAAAGTAAGCCGCTATGTTCATGCCGGCCCAGCCGAGAGGTAGACCTCCATTGTCAAAGTATAACAGGTCCGGATCATGCTGATCGACAAGGTCTCGGACTCTGTTGTAGTAATTCCGCACGTAAGCCTCATCGGGATTTTCTTTAACGCCGTGCTTACGGCCGTAAAGTACCTGAGGATCCAATCCCTGCCACCACTGATCCTTCCCGAGCTCTTTAGTCAGCTGTCCGTCGTAAGGGACACCTGCAAGCGGACCTGACTTGTCGCTCACATGCGCCACCTGAAACCACCACCAGTTACGTGCCGCGTGCACGGTCACCCCGAAGCGCAATCCCTGTTGTCTTGCGGCGGCGGCCCAGGCGCCGATGACATCGCGCCTCGGTCCGATCTTGCTGGCGTTCCACTCGTGGTATTTGGATGCCCATGTATCAAATCCATCATGATGATTGGCGAGCGCCAGAAATAGTCTCGCGCCCGCTCTCTTGTATCGCTCGATGAGCTCTTCCGGATCCCAGTTCAACAAGGTCCACTGGGCACAGAGATCTTTGTAACCGAACTTCGAAGGATGACTATAGTGCGAAAGCTGGTTATCATACTGTCCCTGCCCTTGGATGTACATGTTGCGCGCGTACCAATCGCCGTCCTCCGGAACGCATTGCGGGCTCCAGTGAGCCCAAATGCCGAACTTAGCATCACGATACCATTCCGGCGCTTCATATTCTAGTAGAGAGTTCCATTCCGGCCTGAAAGGCCCATCACCATAGAGACCAGGTATGGCGGGGCTCTTCAGCGGAACTCCGTCCCACGTACCGGGGCCTACGGCGGCTCCGGTGGGTCCCCATCCTTCGTCGACAACGGCCTGCCAATCCGACACTGGAAAATTCGGAACCACATCATGTGAGATAACCGCCTGAAGTGTTCTCACCTTTGAGGTGAGTGGAAGAGCCGCGGCAGCACCGGCCCCGATTCCCATAACTTCAAAGAATTTCCGTCTTTTCATAGCACCGATATGTTTTTGTGCGACGCGTGCCGGGCACCATCACCCCGGATGATTTACGATGCTAAGATAGCTAGGTAATCAAGCCAAGGCAATCGAATTCTATGGTCGAATAGACACTTTGGTAATCCAAAACGCCGGTTACTGTAAAATAGAGCCCGCAGTTATAAATAATACTCTCGCCAAGTGGAGTCATTGAATCGCTTCTGATCACTTCGAGTGAAATCAAACCAGGAACAGTCGGGCCGGCGTAAACGTAGCAGTTCGCCCGTCGTTAGACTTCTGCGACCTTCGCGTTTAATCTTCAACCGCAAAGTACACAAAGAAGGCGCGAAGGACCCGACGAAGAGATGGAGGATCCGAATTTGTTTCCTCTGCGATCTTTGCGAGACCCTTGCAAACTCTGTGTTCAATCTCTAACCGCAAAGCACGCGATCAGTGGATCGAAGATGAAGTGTCTTTCTCTGCAGCATTGGCATACACGTTACTGCTCGTCAGGATGTGCCGTCATGCAAGGCAGTCATATGCGCGCTAATTAATTTTTAACTCGATCTTGCTTCGTATGCTCGCCGGGGGCAGTGTTGCAATGATGGTGGAACTGGCGGTGTCCCATCTCCAAGTGACCTGGCGTTTACTCTTATGACCATCCATGCTGGATTCCATTGTGACCATTCGCGGCTTCGCCACTCCTTGTATCTCAATCTTGTATGCCCGTCGGCGGACCTGTCCCTTGAATTTCCCTCTCGTAGGGCCGATGGATAACGTATGTCCGCCATTCTTGGATGAACGGAAGTCCAACGGGCTCCAGGAGTATCGCCCTTCCGTATAGCCGAGAGAAGTCCCGTCATCTTCATAGAGATCGAATGATCCGGAAGCGGGCCCGTATACTTTTAGCCGCAGAGTGTCAAGCGGCCTCTGGTAGGAATATGACATCCGGTCCTGAAAGGGAATAATGGACCCCTGCTTAACGAACAGTGGCAGAACATCTATCGGATACTTCCCCTTGATGATTCTGTTCCCTTCATAAACTTTTCCGGTAAAATAATCGACCCACTTCCCAGGAGGCAAACAAGTGGTGGCGCTATCGTTTGCATCCACCACAGGTGAAACCAGAAGTTCGCTTCCCAAAAAATACTCATCGGGAAATGAGTAAGCCTGAGGCAGGTCGGGATACTCGAGATACAGCGGCCTGAGTATCGGCATCGCGTCATCGTAAGCGCGCCTCGAAAAAGTGTAGATATAAGGTATGAGCTCCTCGCGAAGGTTGAAGTATTTCCTGGCGACGGCAATTCCGGTATCGCCGTAGACCCAAGGCATCCTAAGATTTCCATTCGCCGGGTTCTCGTACGAACAATGGAGCCTGAGGATCGGACTAAACGCGCCGAACTCGAGCCACCTGCAATATAGTTTTGTGCTGAGCTTTGCTCCATGGAACCCGCCGATGTCGTTCGATATGTACGGGGTTAGAGCGTTTCCGCCGCGCGCAGTGAAGCCGACCTGAAACGCGAGCATCGGCCATTCGGAAAATGTGTCGCCGGTAAAAAGTATCGGGTACCTTTCATTTCCCCACCCGCCATATCTGCTCAGGATCAAAGCGCGTTTCTTCGTGAAGGCGCGAGTGAAATCATAATAGACTTTGTTCGTCCACAGCTGACCGTCGAGTCCATCGATCGGAGCCGAGCCAGCGCCATCTATCCACCAGAAATTCACTCCCTCTCTCATGAGTGGGGCGTGCAGAACATTCATGAAAAGTTTGGCTTGACGTTTATCGGCCATGTCGAATTGAATGATCCCGTAAGGTATATGATTGCTTACCTCAACAGATTGGTTTGTAATCCCTCCCCAATTTCCCCAGTCGTTAACCTGGAGAACAATTAGATTTCTCTTCCCTCTCTCCACGAAGTCGCTGATATTGACATACGATTCTTCTCCGCCGGGAACCCGCTGGCCAACCTCTTTGCCGTTAAGATAAAGCGCGTACTGGTTAGTGACGCCGCCGAAAATTAAGTACAAGTTTTTCGGAGCATCGGCGGGTATGTCAACCCACTTCCTGTACCAGCCGATATTATGGAAGTGCGGGTACCCTTGTTCTTCCCACGGCTTTCCAGTCTCGATTCCCTTCCAACCGCTATCGCTATAATCGGGCGATTCCCAAGATTGGAGCATACCGGTGCCCGACGTATCCGGCATGAACTTCCAGCCATCAGTTAGCTCCAAGTTGAAAGTTGTCTTCTGCTTAGGCTTACCGGAGAGAAGTCTCCTCAATTCATTTGCATGCGAATCATGATCCGAGATGGCCGATTGTCCAAGTGTTTTAGGATGATCGTTCACCGCGACATGGATACCCTCACTATGCACGGCATTTAGAAACTTCTTTGGGTTCTTGAAGATCGGGCTCCAGTCATACCCTCCCTGCCATCCGAATTTGTGCCAGCCGAAATCCATGACCAACATATCGAGTGGAAGACCTTCACTCCTGAAGCGGTTTATCTCGTCCAGAAGATCATTGGACGTATAGTGATAATTCGTAATGAGGTCCGAATGTTTCACATATTGGTAATTCAAGTCAGTCATCCAAATCCCGAGACAATACCTTGGAATCATCGGTATCTTTCCGCACAACTCTGAAAAGACTTTCAGGCCGTGAGAATAGTCGTGACCATACGCGAGGAAGTACCAGTCCTGCTCGCGTTTGTCGGCGCGTCCGGCAAGCCACTTCGTTCGAGGATCGATCACAGGACTCCTGCTGTCGTTGAGCTTGAAATAACCACTTCGGCTTAAGACTCCCTCCTGTGGCGGCGGAAGATGCTTCGCATCGACTCCGTCAAGCGATGTCGTGCCACCGAGATTTAGGCTGTCGCGGTCGCCAGGTACCCATGTCCCGGCGCAACCTCCATAATTCCATGACACTTTCAGATTGCTTCCGTTAAACCTTCCCGATCCTATCATGTACCGGACGGATATATCACGTGAGGAGACGACAAGCCAACCATTCTTTTCCTCGGCGCTGACGTGAACCTTCTTCCAGTTTCGCTTCACCACTACAACCGTAGGGTCATCGGTGAATTTGGATAGGGATGAATTCTCCATCCGGACAAGTGTTGGCGTGAGGAATTTGATTCGCACATGCCCGGACACGATGGTAGCCCCGTGCCGGGTGTATCTTGCGGCGGCATCAAGCCTGCCGGAGATCATCAGGATGAGGGAAAGACTTGTAAACGCTATTATTGAAGTGAGTCTGTTCATTGTGCCTCGGCATCATTTTATTCCGGAGGATGGGACTCGCATTTCCTATGCGGCAGCGAGTGTAATCATAGTTCCACGCAAGTCCAAAGCTGATCCAGCAAGACCAACCGATCCGACAGCTATTGAACTCCAGTTGTGAAGTTAGTTATTCCGTTCGCCATTGGCAACAAGGACAGACAAATCAGGAAGAATCGGGAGACACGATTTCATCGCGCATACATTCCGTAATCCTCGAGCAGGTCGCTGGATGAGTTCTGTCAACACCAGGAATACAGAACCAACTCTCTTCTTTGTTTGAATTCGATCCGATGGTCATTATGAAAAGGAACCGTTTGCGTGAAAAAGACCGGCACACATACCTACTTTCCTATCCTCATAGACGTGCGGAGACTTCCCTGCCTCGTTGTCGGCGGTGGGAAAGTTGCGCTCAGGAAGGTCCGCTCGCTACTCGAGTATAATGCCAGTATAACCGTCGTCTCTCCGAAGTTGTGCGCAGGGCTGACAAGGCTCTCGAAGAGCGGAAGGATATCCGCAATCGCAAGGCCATACGCCTCAAGTTTTCTAAAGGGGCATAAGATTGTTTTCAGCACGACGGACAATCCGGAGGTCAACCGCATCGTGTCCCGTGACTGCGGGCGAAGAGGGATACTCCTCAATGTTGCCGATGGACCGTCGTGGTGCGATTTCATTTTACCGTCGTCCTTGAAACGCGGCGACCTGATCGTTTCGGTATCCTCGCAGGGAAAGGCGCCGTTCTTTACCAAAGACACCAAAAGAAAGCTCGAAGACTTTCTCTCGCCGTCATTGTCGGATATAGTAAAGTTAGCCGGAGAGTTCAGACGACGAATTTTGTCGAAGGGAATTCGTATGTCGGAGTCAGAGAAGAAGAAGGCATACGGGGCGTTTCTGGCAGTGGATTGGGGCAAGATATTGCGGAAGCAAGGAGTAAAGAAGGCCCATCTGTATTTGGACAGGATATTGGATGAAGTGGAAAAGGAACCGGTAACTCGATGAATTGACATGAACAATCCGACGCAGGAGCTGAAGAGAAAGATCATTTTGTCCTTCTCGATTATCATCATCCTGATTCTGTGTAGCGGAGCGTTGGGATGGGAGCTAACGAGGAACATTGAAGCCGTAGACAGGACAAACGAAACCGCACATCTGTTCAAGGAAGCGGAACTCCAGCTCAGGCGTGAAGAGAAGAACCTCTTGATAAGGGGTTACTCGGTGGAGAGATTTCACCGCTGGCAGAGAGCGAAAGAAGAGTTTTACCACAAGCTGGGTGAGCTGACCGGCTTGAAGAAGACGTAATCGCTCCCTTCGACATCCGTCGGAAATACTATTTTCACAGATTTCTCTTCGAGCATGTCATCTTCGAGAAATTCGAGTGTGTCTTTCAAAGCGGGGACCGGGACTGCGGACGTGTTGTGGTACGGGCCTTCCAGTTGTGCCCGCACGCTCACAACCAGCGCTCTCGGGACTACGCCTATTTCGCTTAGGATGTAGCGGCCCAGATGCGTGATAAGGCCGTGGTCCAATCCAAGCGGGCACTCAAGCGCACATCTCCTGCAGGCGGTACAATTGTAAAAGCTATCGGCCATTTCTTCTATCTTCTCGTCGGTGAGGTATCCGCCACCTGTGATTCGCCCCCTGATCATGCCTCCGAGAGTGAAATGGCGGCGATAGACATCGAGAAGCAGTCCGGACCGATAACAAGGGATGTCCTTCGGATCGCCGGTTGCCTGATAAATATGACAGGCTACCGCGCATCTCGAACATCTCGCGGTCATGCGAATGAAATGATCGAGGATCATTTTATAGTTTGAGTGCTTCAGAATCGCGGCGAAAGCATCGAGAAAGCGGCGAGGTCGGTCGCTCACGTCGTTGTCTTCGACGTGATACCTTACATCAAGCTTCTGCTTCTGGATCACTTCCGGTTTCTTGATTGTTGCAAGAGCTTTTTCGCGTTCCTGATCGGTTATGACTGTGGTTTTCATTAGCTACCTGTCAAGTAGAGGTTGAGAATTTGCGAGATGCTATTCCCCCTGAGGATAATGTCTAAGATCGAAGATCGATTCTCAATGTTTAGCGCTAGAGCATTCACTTCTCGTTCGCACGAAAGGTTGCAAGAAAATAGAGTCGGATGGATTTAGAAACAAAGAATGGGAGGTTTATTGTATCCGGGATGTGTCTTCAATCGGTCCGATGCGACGCGTAGTGTGAGCCAGCAGTCGACCGATCCTTACAGGCCTGCCCCCTGATGCTGAACTCGGCTGTTGCTGATTCCAGCGCCTGGTCTATGCGCCTGCACGCCGCCTCGATTTCGAGAATAGTCTCCTAAGCCAAGCGGGAGGTTCGCAGAGGCATGATGTCTCCGGAAAGACGCCCTTGCGGCACAATACGAAGAGTGCGGCGATCACCGCAAGAAAAAGCGCAATGCCAATGACATCGGCAATCGACATCGCCACTTTGCCATCGGATGCGGATAAGGTTTCCGCATTTTTCGCAGAACCCTCATTAGGATTTACCGATTGCAGCGACAGCATGAAGGCTGCTACACTCGGGACGTATGCCGCGCGACTCCGCGTGGAGCTGATCGATGCAAAAGCCGTCGACACACTTGAAAGGCCGACGACTACTACAATCGCAGTTAATGCTCTTTTCATCTTCAACCCTCCTGGGTACAGAAAATTAGGTAAGCCCTATTGGAGTAACAAACGGAGAGAAAATGTTGTATCCAGGGTGTGTGACGATAGCAGGGAATGTCCGGGTCGCGGCAAAGATGCGTCCTCTGGCCGGATCAGGCGGGAATACGCTTTTCGGGATCTAAACAGCGGTGAGCTATCGAGACACGTCCCTCGACACCATATATAGAGATATGGGGAGGACTGCCGGTTGTCCCGGCAGTCTCCGATACTTCTAGCCTAACTATGCGTTCTTGAAAGCCTTCTTCCCTGCAAAGCGGGCAGACTGGCCAAGCCGTTTCTCGATTCTCATGAGCTGATTGAACTTCTCGATTCTCTCTCCACGGCATCCGCTTCCGGTCTTGAGATGCCCGGCGTTGACAGCAACGGTAAGGTCCGCGATGATTGAGTCGACGGTCTCTCCGCTCCGATGGGAGACGAAGCATTTGTAATCGTTGTTGTAAGCAAGGTCGATCGTCTCAAGCGTTTCCGTGACCGTGCCGATCTGGTTAAGCTTTATCAATATCGAGTTTCCTACTTTCTTCTCAATAGCCTGTGCCAGGATCTTCTTGTTTGTGCAGAAGATATCGTCGCCGACGAGTTCTATTTTTGAGCCGAGGACCTGGGTAAGATTCTTCCAGCCTTCCCAGTCATTCTCGGCGAGTCCGTCTTCGAGGGACACAATGGGATACTGTTTTACCCAGCTTTCCCACTGCTTGATCATGTCGTCGCTCGATATCGTCTTCTTCGTGCTTTTGAAGAAGAGGTACTTGCCGTTGTCCCACATTTCGCTGGCTGCCGGATCGAGGCAAATGCTGATATCAGCGCCCGGCTTGTAACCGGCTTTTGTTATCCCTTCAAGTATAGCTTCGACGGCCTCTTCGTTCGACTTGAGATCCGGTGCGAATCCGCCTTCGTCTCCGACGCCCGTGCTGAGGCCCTTTCCGTGCAGTACGGATTTCAAGGCGTGAAACGTTTCCGCTCCCATCCTAATTGCTTCGGCAAAGGACGGTGCATTGTGCGGCGCTATCATGAATTCCTGGAAATCGACTGTGTTATCGGCATGCTTGCCGCCGTTGATGACGTTCATGCAGGGAACGGGAAGGAGGTTGGCGTTCAGTCCGCCGATAAATTGATAGAGTGGCACTCCCGCGCTCGCTGCCGAAGCCCTGACGTATGCCATTGAAACTCCAAGCAGCGCGTTGGCACCCAGAGCCGATTTGTTCTCAGTCCCATCGAGCTCGATCATGAAATAGTCGAGTTCTTTCTGCGATGTGAAATCTCTTTTCGTGATCTCGGGGCCGATCTTTTTCACCACGTTCTCGACGGCTTTTTTCACGCCTTTCCCACCGTAACGTTTCTTATCGCCGTCTCGCAATTCAGTGGCTTCTCTTTCGCCTGTCGAGGCTCCACTTGGCACCATGGCACGAGATTGCGTTCCGTCTTCAAGCATCAGATCAACTTCAACCGTCGGATTCCCTCTCGAATCGAGGATCTCAAGTGCATCTAAAGATTTGATTTTCATTTCAGCTCCAGCTTTGATTTTTAAGAATTAACATTTCTTGACATATTGATACCTTGGGATTCGCATCTGCAGGCAGCGGCGAAACCGATAATGTCCTCGCCACCGACTTTACAGGCTGATCTGCGGGATCTTTGCGGAAATACCGGAATAACAGCAGGCACTATACAATTACTCCGGGACTGAACGGGAATTTCGTCACAACGATTTTGCCGTCTTTGGATACCGACAATTTCTTGTGATGCTGTTGCATTCTGATTTCAACCGAAAAAATATACGAGTCCGGTACGAAAGATTCCATGAAGAGGGGGTAAAGCCGTGAGCGGGATATCAACTCCCACCGGCGCCTTTTCGAGCATGGCTTCTCTTCTTCAAAATAAGCAGCCAGCAATAAGGTCAGACAGACAGCTCGCGTTTCTTGTTTCAATATGATATCTCAATCTGACGCGTTTCCGTAAACGGCTTGAGACGGTTTCGAGGCGAACTCCATCGCCAGTCCATTAAAGTCAAGCGAAGATGCGAACACTGTCAATTACATGACCGCCCCGATACGGTTTCAATATCAGGGGCGGCCGTCGAACTCAATGCTTCAGCAAGTCCTTCAGCAGATTCCCCGCTTTGTTCTTCAAGACGTCCTGCTGCTTTTTCAGAACCTCCTTCTCTTTTCCCTGAACCAACGCGAGCCCATCGTTGATATAGGTATCATACCCTTTCAACTGACCCAGGACTGCGTCCCGTTTCTGCGTGAGAAGCGTTTCATACTCCTGCTCCCTTTTAGCTATCGCCTGGTTCAGTTTGCTCCGTAGATCGTTTTCAAGAGCCGCCACCTCATTTCCTATAACGCTCCTCGCTCGGGTCGCGAGCTGCTGATCGAGATCGGTGGTGAAGGCGACTTTAAACTGGCCGCCGACGTCCCACATGCGGAGGCCCACGTTGAAGCCGTTAACCGACTGGAGCACCTGCCGCACTATGCTCTCGACCGTATTCTTAGGCTGCGACTCGAAGACAAAATTCAGATTGCTGAAGTGAATTTGCGTGTTGGAGTCAAAACTGTTGCCCGGGACGCGCACATTTATTGAAGCATTCGCGTCAACATTTGTCACCTTCGTGGGAAGGAAGTTGGTCCGTCCGATGCTCATCGCGCCGATCCTGGCTCCTCTCAACACTGCCTGGTACGTATCGAGGGGTACATCCTTTCTTCTGTCAAACATAGCGGCCAATCTCAATGATATCCCGCTCCCCCTAGACAGCGCGAGGTCGATGGTCATCGGCTTGCCGGTGACCCGTTGATTATCAGTGATATTATCTATCTCCCCATTCGCATAGAAATAATTCGGATCCTGCGCCTTATCCGTTCCTCCCGTTATAAGTATCTTCTTAATCCAGAATTTCGGATATCCATGCCTCTCGGGGAAATGGATGTTCTGTCCCTTCATGCGAGGGGGGCTGGTTTGTTTCTCGTTCTTCGGAGTTGAAGGGATGTGATTACGAGCGAAGTCGATCCAGTATATGTACTTGTCCGCCATCGCGGAGATATAGCGCCCCAGCACCAACTCCGATAGGCCTTTCATGCTCACATCGGGAAGTCGGGCGAGCGAAACAACCCTTTTGAAATCTGACCTTGCCGCTTCGTCGATCGACTTTGCCGAGGAAGCAAATGTGTTGACCTGTGACGTAAGCGCCTTCTCCTGCGTTGTGAAAGTCTGTTTTACCTCGTTGACGGTGTTGATGCCGCTCTTGACGGTGTTCAGCGCGGTCACGATCTGATCGGCGGTTCTGAGCTGATTGATGTCGATGGATTTAATGTTGTTTTCGACAGAGACTAATTTTTGCTTCGACTGGTCCATCTCGCTCAAAGTGGTGTGCCATTGCGCGCTCGCGGATTGCAGCTGCTGTCTCAGAGAGTCGATCATTCTGTATGATTGAAGGGTATTCGGGTTAAGCAGGCTGTCAGCGTTCAAGAACTTCTTCACGGTAGACAGGTCGAAATTAGGCGTCTTAAGATTGTTGACTCCGAGTTCGGAAGAAGCCTGGGTCATCAGAGAGGAGAAAAATGACGGGCCCGTCGACACTTGCTTTGCCGCCGGTTTCCTGGGAAGAGCCCCGCTGGTTTTCCGCTTTGTTCCTAGAACGAGGTTATTGACTTCCATAGACTCGATGATATACTTCCCGCGGAGGAGCTGACCGAAGTTCATGGCAAACTGGACCCTCCCGGTTTGGAACAGATTCTTCATGGGCTGTTTGGGATCGGCGACCTGAAGACTTCCCCAGCGAATACCAACCGGAGAGATCGTAACGGACAGGTTGTGGATCTCCACCTTGGCTCCGGTCATTGCCTCTCCGGCCGACTCGAGCCCGGAAGCAACCCATCCGTCTATGAAGATGTACACGACAACGATGAGGATGATGAGGGGAATAAGTGCGAAAAGGACAAATTTCTTTCTCATGGCTTCACTCCAAGGCTGCGTACCCTCTGGTACCACTTAACCATCGAAGATCGGCTGAGGATCTCATAGATCTTCCATTTCTCAACTTTCTCATGTATATGGGTCCGGTATGCCACGACAAACTTTTTCATCCCGATATAAATGGGAATGAAAAGGATGACGCCTGAGACGAAGCTGCCGAGAACGACGGTGTTATAGAACCGGCTGAGAGGAGCAATCGGGGCATTGTAGAGGTAAGTCCAGAGCCCATGGAGCGCGGTGACATCTACAAGCAGGAAATAGCCAAAACGGTTGAAGAGCGGATCAAACAGATATCCGATCATGGCAAACGCGGCATAAGCGAAAAAAGCCGCCGACAAATTCACATCGATCACGAAAATGATCAGCCAAACCACAACTCCCTGTAGTGTGAGAATGGGAGATAATCCAACTATTGCTCCGAGCGCTAATGCGCCCGCGATCTGCGCAGGGGTCTGACCGGCCCTTAGTATCTTTAGGAAATTGGAAACAAATTTTAGCCAGAACATGATGCCTCCTTAGAATGCAGAAACGTAACCAGCAAACTTCCGACCCGCTTGACGCGAGCCTTCAACCATACCGGAATAAAGCTATCAAAAACGGAAAGCCTTTTCAAGCTTCTGCCATCGCTGGTATTGGCAGGTAGACACTCAGCGAGGAATCATTTCCGACATTACGCTAAAGTAGGCTTGTCAACATTTCCGGTCAATCAGAAACGCGAAGTGGGAATCTTAAACTTTGTAAGTACAGAAATGAAGGGTAGACTTTCTTGGGAAATTTCAAAAGCCTCCGAACGTTCGCTAACCGAAGGACGAGACGGACGCCGGAAGATGAGTGATCAGGCCTCAGCTGCACTCTCGTTTTGGGTCACATGCTTTCAAACTCCACCTTGGGATCTCTCGCACCGTTCGTTCTAATTGTAAAGCTGTACCGGATCATGCCCTTCCGGCAACCGGCAAGGAAATAACCGGATGCGCAAAAAACGAACGCTGCCGAGGACTCTATCATGCACGGTCTTAGGTGCAGATGAAACGTCTCCGGCAGCAAAAATAAGGTGCGCTGGCAACCTTAGAGGTTCTCGTGGATCGAGAAGCTCCGACAGGGAATGTTAGTTCTGATAAATCTCAATGTCACTTATGTACCAGGCTCCGTCGAATTGTTTGACGAAGAAACGAACCTGTTGCGAGAGGGACGAAACTGTCACATTTACTCTGGTCTTTCCATCCAGGGTCGCGGTCTCGCCGTATGCGAAGTCCACACCATCCCACGACGACTGCAGGCCTTCGAGCGAATTTTCGGTGGTTTCCAAATTCGCCTGCTGAACAGGTTGTGAACCGTCTTTCTCCGTCATAAGATTTGCCATCGCGGTGAGGTTAGAGTTGTCGATAGCAGCCTTGAATAAGCGCACAGTCCCCTCTGGAGTCGAGGTGTCCTGAGCGTATGTCGCAGTTGCGAGGACCATCACTGACAATCCCGCAAGAACTACGAGACTAATAATACGTTTCATGATGAAATCTCCTTTCAAATGAGTGAATGTGTTGTTTGTTGCTACTCTCTCCATGCGATTACAGGGACTCTCCCTTGTGAGCCAGTGCCATTCTGTGTCAACAGGCTAGTAGCATTTATTATTGCCTGACTGGAGTAGAACACCTTATGGTCTTTGTTCCCTTGGCATTCTTTGGATTGCTCGAGATGCGGCGAAAGTAGAATGATGCCTCCGAGAATATCCATGTGGATGTGAAACATGTAGTCTCCTATTATGATCCCCTGGAATGCTGATTTGTCAGGCGTCGTAAGATTTAAGGCGCTAGCGTTCAAAGATGAGTTATGCACGATGAGTATTCCCTTGGGTTTCACTCCGAGATTCGCTTTTGTCCAAACGACGCCGCTTGGTATCTCAACGTAAGTAACCCCCTTTAATGGAAACTTAAGCTTCGATGGATTAGTGACGTATTGACTCCCGTCAAGACCACTTTGGGCGATCTGCTTGAGATAGCCATCTGAATATCCTAACGCCTTGTCCGGCGAATCAGGGAATGTCCCCCCCCAATTGTAATTCTGTTCAATGATCGCAGGATTTTCAGGATAAGACGGCGCGTAGTCTACACCGTTTTTCGTCCCGCCAATCATGGCGTTCTCAGTATTGACAAAGGTTACGCTTGTTGAAACTCCGCAGACGCCTTTGTTTGGGATAACGTTCCAATTAAGGTCGTGATCGCGACCGTCAATCTGCATGTCGCTGATTGTTTTGTTGATGACGTCATTTGCTGTCCATGCTCCACGTACCGTAGCCGGCTTGAACCCGAAGACCCGGTCGGCATAGACCAGCACCGACTGCGTGTCGCCATTGTCGGCAGGATATGTTGCGTTGATGTAGAGTTTGACTAACTCCCGCCATTTGCCATCGATTAGAAGAGAGTCATCCTGAATTGTGTAGTAAGCCGTGTAAGAGCCCATATCACTAAAGAGGTTGCTGGAAAGCTGAGCTGGGTTCGTGACGCGCCAAGTCGCGCTGTCGGCCAGCTCTGTAAGAAGATACGACATGCCTTCATTCGCGATAACTCGCGCAATGGATTTGTTATAGTAGTGGACCATGTTATCCACCGATCTAACCGATGATTTGTTCATCGATATGACGATGATGCTGAGAACGATCGAAGCGCCGAAAACCACAATCAGAGAGGCACGTCCCATATCACCACGCTCCAAGGTTTTTCGGTTGAATCTGCCGCTGCATTACGACAGGGATGAATGTTGTGTCCATCGGATCGCTGGGTTCAACAGTGAAGTCCATCACTATCGCCCTGATGGCCGCCCGAGCGGATACGGCCGTCAGGGAGCTGTAACTCATCGCGTGCCCAGCCGTGTCAAGATATGTGAATTTGAATCTCGTGAGCCCAAGGACAACGTTGAGGGGAGAGCCACCGTTGATTCGCCGGTATAACGGACGGTCATGAATATTAGAGGTCGCCGGAAGTTCAGTGGTCTCTCCAAGCGTGTAAAGCACAGTATCTATGAATCCGACATTGCCAAGGTCCGCGCGAAATGAGAACCTGGCCGAATCCGCAATAAGAATTTTGTCGCCAGCCGTGACACGGTAGCCGGCTTTGTAAAAATCGTTTTCAATGATGTCGAGCATGTTCGTCGCGAATTCCTGGGAGATCAAGTCCTTGTTCCTCTGATATTCAATCTCATTGAAGTTCGAGGTTAATGAATAGACAAACAGGCTGATCATTCCGGCAATAATCAAACTCCCAACGTAATCAAGCTGTGTTATCATCGAAGCAACCTATTCATAAATTACCTGCTGGACCCGCAACGTATCCGGCATACCGGTTGTGAACACCAGTACCAACACCTTCTTCGCGTACGTCTGGACAGAAAGGCTTGGCTCTGTGGGATTGAAAGGATTCACGTAAAAGACATGCGCTCGTACGTCCAGTGAATCATAGAAGAGAGGATTCCATACTTTTATGTGCAAGCCGTTGTAATCATCCACGTCATCGTACGGCTGAACCTCACCGGACTCAGGGCCAAGCGACGCAGGCAAGGTGAAATCCGACGGCGTCATGCCCCTGTACTTATCCAGCTTTGTCGTGCCCGATGAGTCAGCTGTAATTGCCGCATCGAACGCCTTTGATTGAATTTCCTCAAGGAGATTTCTTGCCACGGTAACCTCGGCTAGCGTCGTACTGGACTGGAGCTGATTGTCGTAAGAACTCAGTAATGTTCGGTTCGCTGCGAGCGTCATCAGCGAAAGTAGCGTTAGCGCGCCAATTGCCATCAGCGTTTGACCACCCATGATCAATCCTTACCAAATTTTATTGCTGTTTCGAATTCATGGCTTTCCGCAAAACGGGAACAGCCGCTTCGAATGTGTCATCGATATCATAAAAAGACTTCACTATTGCATCTGAGTTGCCGCTTGAACATGCTTTCAGGTAGATCTGAAAAACGGAATCGATCGTAGCAATAAAAGCCTGATACGCCTTTTCTCCGCCGGAAAAATTCGGCGGCAATGTAGCATTCTGTAGTCGGATGAAAGCCCGTTTAAGTTCGCCGGAAGCACTCGTAAGCACGAATTTGTTCTCGGTTTCAGAATACTCATCTCCGAGATGATGGAGCATCCCGTGAAAAGTAGTCACTTCCTTAATGTCCCATGGATCGAGCAAGGACGATTGAGGGCCCTGGCTTGGAAGGGTTGTGAATGCCAAACTAACGAGCAGACTACAAATGGCGAGAACACGCATTTCTTAATTTCCTCCTTGGCGTTCATCCAATTCGTTCCCGCGGAATCTTGCGGGGACTTTGCCTTTGTTATCCCAGAGGATAAGGGTGCAAAGGGTGTGCCGCTCATCCCCCCGTCAAAGAGCCGTCAATCCTCACTTCTGCTGTACTTCGAAAGAATTATTTTGCAGCTCCCTTCTTGAGGTTACAGCTGAGTAATACAAAAGCTACCAAGACGTAACCTAAAAAATGAAGATCTGTAGCATAGTCGAGAATTGGGAATATTTCGGAACAGAATGGACACGCCCGCTGGTAACGATCGGGACGCTGTCGATCTTTATGGAGTGACAGAGAGGAACGGGAGTAAGAAAACGTGTTGGCGGCTTGAGATCATGCGTCTCTCAGGCGGATCTCTTCGGGTGGCTTTACTATCTAGGCGGCGGCTCGAAGTTTTTGATACCAGATGTCGGCTTTTTCGACTGAGCTACTTTGAACGCAGGGAGCTGCCCGCTCCTTTTTTCCTGACGAAATATATGATGCTCCAGGTCTTCTTTATACCGAGAAGCCGCAAAGCCAGCGATAGCGTCTTTGTCAATGACAACCGGCCAATCATGCCGGCCAACTTTACCGCCGTTATGTAAGGTCCTTCTACGTTCAAAGCCTCCCGATCCACGAAGTTCAAGATTTCCGAATATCGGTGATGAATCCATTCAGATTGCGTCGGAAACTCCCCCGTTAAATTGCTCCCTCCGACAAAGATCAAGACGCCATGGTCTCTCACATGATCCATCAAGCTTTCAATGAATTTCCGAATTGACGCGATGTCGGATGTGTTTGCCAGGCTGCAGCCAGACATGAAGAGCACATCGAGAGAGGCGCGCTTGATCGGGAGGGCGCCCGCGTCGCCTACCAACAACGGGAGGCGATTATAATTCGAGGCTCCCTTCGTTATCGCGACGCTACTAATGTCTAACCCAACGCCTCCGTAACCCAATCGTCGAAATTGTTCGGCATAGAATCCGGTGGCGCATCCAACGTCGAGCACCGCGGCTCCAGTTGGAACACGCGCCTTTTTCAAAAGCGTTCTTAGAAAACGCTGCGCAACCTCTTCATCGGGGTTATCAAACTCGGTTTGGGCGAAGAATTTGTCGTAATATTTCTTAAGCTCTCTCTTAGAAAGGTCGTTCCGAAATAGATTCTCCCCTCCGAAACGGAAAACATTTCGGCTGTCCCCCTCTTCAGCAGGGCCCTCTTGTCTCATTCAGATAATCCTTTCATTCTGCACTCCATATCTGAGTTCGCGAGATGGGGTTAATCCCAACATTTACTTGAGGAGAAGCATTTTCTTCGTCACAGCATTCCCCCTGGCCTGCAGTCGGTAGAAATAAACGCCGCTCGCGAACCAATTCAGATGGGAACCTTACCCAGGAATCATTATCCCATTCAATCGCGCTCACATTCTGAATTTCTTTCTGTTCCAAGCTTACTCAACCTCTTGAATAATTACAACTTCATGCCCTCGAAGCGCTTTGCAGCACATTTCTTTGCGGTGCTGGCAACCGACAATCGCTGGATAGAATTACAATATAATCTTTCATAACTATTCTCTCAGAAGTGTAAGAAGCCGACTACCGGATATTGAAACATGCTTCGGTATCTCATGTTCGGATCAGTTCAGCCGATGAATAGAATAATTGGCCCCTTGAACT
>JAJYRM010000046.1 GCA_021794075.1 Bacteroidota bacterium
AGGCCGCCCGTGCGCATAACAAGCTCCCCATCTTTCGTGGTTTCTTCAACGGCTCAAGAGACCCGGTCACTCCACCGGTCGACCTCCTCCCGTCCGATGCGAAAGAGGTCAAACTCTCAGAGATAAGAAACGGGTTATACTTCTGTCTGCAGTTCCAAAAGCCCGCTTAACCTGGTCAAGTTCCGGAACTGTAGCAAAGTTCTGAGGTTAGAACAACGGCTTATACCCGGCTCTCTCGACGGCACGGCGAGTTATTTCAAGAATACCCGACCTGTCGTTGTGCGGAAGCGCTGGCACCTCTGGCGCCGACTCGAGTCTATCCAATAAACTTTCTGCCTCATCGCCTGCCAACTGGTCGATAAGTCGGTACAAACCCCCTTCCTCCTCTTCGAGAGGGTTATGCGCTTTCAGTATGGAGCGTATCGTTTCGACTATCCCAGGCGTCGGGGATGGAACCAGAAGGGCAACGAGCGCACCGTGATCGAGCCGTAGTCTCGCGGCGACTTCAACCTGCCTTCCGTTTTGCAAGCGCGCGATCGCAGGGAGCACTATCTTCTCTTCGATCCCGATATGCCTGAGCAATCCCTGCCGGAATTCGCAATAACGCTTCATGTCGATTCCGCCATTTCCCTCCGATGCCTCTCTTAGGAGCTTATCCAAACTTTCATGGTCGCCGAATAGATATTCGTATATACTATTCATACTTACCTAAGCTAAATAAAAAGGGAGAGTTTCAACAGAGCCAGGCTTCACGCGATTTTGGTGATCACTACCTTCCACACTTCCGGTCCCTGCTCAACGTATTCCCATCTGAAGCGGCCCGGCTTTTCAAAATTGAATTCGTAATAGAGCGGTTTTGGGTCGTGGTCGTTAATAAGGGTCATCGATTGACCGGTATTTAGCGTCTCGAAGGTTGCGTGTATAGTCGGATGTTTTTCTCTCGGAATAATCGGTCTGACATCCAGCTCAACCATATTCTGATCTGTCGGCATTGTTAACTCCTCTTTTTGTTTACAAGTTATTTCGGGCAGCGATTGTTCACCTTGACTTTGGTCAACCGCGTCGTTGCTTCGCAGTTCAGATTGACAAGTCATACAATCACGTGGTTGGCTTCCTCTATCATAATCCTCTTGACCTAAGTCAATTCTTAAATTCATTCGGACGCATATATTTCGGATGTGATTATCTGAAAATACTTGCACGCAACTCAGGAGGGAAAAATGAACGAATCGAATACCGAACACTTGTCGCCGTGGTGGAAACATTCGGTGATACTCATTATGATTGCGGCTTTCAGCGTCCTTATCTTCGTCGCAGTCAGGAGCTATCAGGATGCACCACCTGTTCCAAAAGAAGTTATCGACGCTCAAGGAAATCAGCTCTTCACCGGCGCAGACATCAAGGAAGGACAGGAAGTTTTCCTGAAATTCGGGCTGATGGACGACGGGACCATCCTCGGTCACGGCGCTTATCTCGGACCAGACTATTCTGCCGATTACCTTCACAGGGAAGCTCTCACAGTTCAGGAAGAACTCGCGTCACAGAGATTCAACGTTCCATATGACAGTCTGACTCAGGAAGAAAGGAACAGCATAATCGCCGACGTGCAGACTATGCTGCACAAGAATAATTACAATGCCGCGACAGGAATCCTCACGCTTACAACAGAGGAAGCCGACGCGTTTAACATAGCTGTGCGGCACTGGACTAATTACTTCACCCTACCCGACAGGGCTCCGGGCCTGCCGAAGGGTTTCATATCGAATCCGGCACAGTTGAAGCATCTCACCGCTTTCTTCGCATGGGCAGCTTGGGCCGCCGTCACAAACCGGCCAAACGAGAGTTACTCGTACACAAACAACTGGCCGTTTGACAAGCTTGCCGGCAACACGCCGACAAGCTCAGCCCTGATCTGGAGCGCGCTCAGCCTTGTATCGCTCCTCGGGATGACCGGTCTGATACTCTTTCTCTTCGGGAAGTTTGACTACCTCGGATGGAAGTCCGGGATCGACGACCACTTTCCTCTCCCTGCCGCGAGTAATCCTACCGAGAGCCAGAAAGCTCTGATGAAATACTTTGTTGTTGTCGCGGCCCTGTTCGTTCTGCAAACCTTTGCCGGGGGCGCTCTTGCTCACTATCGCGTTGAGCCATTCGGCTTTTACGGATTCAATTTGGAGAAATGGCTTCCATTCAATGTGGTGAGGACGTGGCATCTTCAACTCGCGATATTCTGGGTAGCGATGTCGTTCGTCGCGGGAGGACTTTTCTTACCGCCGCTCTTGAGCAAATCGGAACCGAAAGGACAGGAGTCCTGGGTGAATCTCCTTTTTGTCGCCGTTGTCGTTGTCGCCTTAGGAAGCCTCTTCGGAGAATATCTTGGCATCAACCAGGCCCTCGGAAAGCTCTGGTACTATTTCGGAATGCAGGGATGGGAGTATCTCGAACTTGGAAGGGCATGGCAACTGCTTCTCATAGTCGGACTCGTAATCTGGCTGATCCTCGTTTTCAGGGGACTCCGGCCCGCAATGAAGGACCATGAGAAAAAAGAGCTTACTTCACTTTTCCTTTACTCGGCAGTCGCGATACCTCTTTTTTATCTCCCCGCACTGTTCTTCGGACCGACCACAAATTTCACGGTTGCCGATAATTGGCGATTCTGGATCATACATCTGTGGGTGGAAGGATTCTTCGAACTATTCGCGACAGTCATGGTGGCAGTAATTTTCTACCAGCTGGGACTCGTCCGCGCAATTTCCGCGACGCGCGTCGTCTACCTCGATGCGATACTTTACCTCGGAAGCGGAATCGTGGGGACAGGACACCACTGGTACTGGACGGGCCAAAGCAATATCACGATGGCGCTCGGCGCGATGTTCTCGGCAATGGAGGTGGTGCCTCTCACGCTCCTCACGTTGGATGCATGGGACTTCGTTCGCCTGACGAGGAAGCGCTCGCAGGACGGCGGAGCCAGAATCGCGCAGGGCCAAAAATGGGCGTTTTACTTCCTCATGGCGGTTGGATTCTGGAACTTCTTAGGCGCGGGAGTCTTCGGGTTCCTCATCAATCTTCCTATTGTGAGCTACTACGAGGTCGGTACAACCCTCACCCTGAACCACGGACACGCGGCAATGATGGGAGTGTTCGGAATGCTCGCGCTCGGTCTGATGATGTACACGCTCAGACGGCTTTCGACCGACGATGTCTGGAGCAGGAACGAGAAATATGTCAGGATCGGATTCTGGGGATTAAACATCGGCCTAATGCTCATGGTCGTACTCGACCTCTTCCCCGCTGGGGTCCTGCAGCTTGCCGACGTTGTCAACCACGGTTACTGGCACGCGCGCAGACTCTCGTTCCTCGATGCAGGGACGTATCACTTGTTGGAATGGTTAAGAATAATCGCGGACGTCGTTTTCATCGCGGCAGGGTCGATCCCGATTTTGATTTTCGCTCTTAAGATTTTTGCCGCCAGAAAAAAGATGTGGAGAGAACTCGCCGCAAGGGTTTGATATCCATCTCTCCTCACCTTGAAGCCCGTTCGACCCGGTTGTCAAATACTTTGGCACGGGCAACGGGCTTCTCCTTTCTGAACAGGTAAATCCGATCAGCTCTTCAAGCCGAAAACTTCGAGGGCGTCTTTTGTCGTTTCGTACCCCCTATGATGGACGCACTTCAATCCGAAGCCGGCCGCGATCTGCGCGAACATCTTACGATCATCTATGTAGACCGCATCTTCCGGAGTAACCTGCGCAATGTCCAGGGCGATCCTGTAAATATCCCTGTCAGGCTTTCTCACGTGCACGAAGCTGGAGGAGACGAAAAAGTCTATAAATTCTCCGAGACGGAACGTGCTTATCCTGTACTCATTAACTTCGCGCCCCTCGTTGCTGATCACGCCAATCTTGAGGTTGTACTTTTGCTTAAGCGATTTGATAAGCGCGATCATGTCGGGGAATGGTTTTGACTGCTCAAATATAAAATTGCGGAAATCCTCGTGCGAGAAGTTTCTCTTCTCATAAAAAGCTATCCGGTCAAGATATTCTCTGAGGCTCAACTTACCTGCCTCATAAGTGTCGTAAGTCAGATGATGACGCTCGTTCAATTCTTCGTAGTCAAGTCCGAACTTCCCCGCTGCCGCCTTTCGGGCATCGCGGTCCCATCCGTTTGTCAGCAACACGCCGCCTATATCCAGAAACAACGTTGACGGCACATTTTTCTTTTCCATAGTCCTCCTCCTACTCTGTATTTAATTTGCCGCCTGGACAGCCCCCTCGCGGTCAGTTCAAAGCTTCTTTAATTGCACCCTTCAGTCTATCGAGTCCACTTGCAACGTCCTTGCCGAGATCGATCCTCAGGACTCGCCGTTCATTTCGTCTTAAGGCTTCCAGATCTCCGATCGCCTGCGCTTTTTTGAAGAGTGAAAATCCGTAAGGTTGTCCGGGGATCGCCGCGTCGACGGCATCCTCGGCCGTAAGCTGGATGAAGAGCCCCGTATTCGGACCGCCCTTGTGGTACTGTCCGGTAGAGTGCAGGAACCGCGGGCCGTATCCGAAAGTGGTCGCGAGACGCAGCTTCTTCGCGAGCTCGCGCCGGATATCAGCAATTCGGCTCTCGACATCGCCGCTCACCGGCAAGTACGCCATGATCGGGACAAAACCGCCCAGGGTCGATTGCTTTATGAACACCTTTAAGGTTTCCGCCAGAGTATTGCCGGCTACTGTTCCGTACACTGTCAGATCTCCATCCCGAATTGACGGAGGCTCATCCGGCAATCCCCCTTTCGCGCGGACCTCATCGAGAAGTTTGTTTGTAATGTCTTTGCTCTCCTGAACGTTCGGCTGATCGAAGGCGTTTATTCCCATTATCGCGCCTGCAACGGCCGTCGCGAACTCCCACCTGAAAAATTCCTGCGCGAGGTCGTAGACGTCCGCCATTTCTATCGTAACGACCGGATGCCCTGCATCGTTGAACTTTCGGACACGTTCATTCACAACGGCATCTTCATTGCCTTTCACCTTGATATGAACAAAAAGCCTGTCTCGGCCATAACTCTCTGGGTCCAAAAGAGGTTCGTCGCTTACAGGAAGAATCCCTTTCCCTTCCTTTCCTGTACTCTCGGCGACAAGCTGTTCCAGCCACAATCCGAAAGGTCCAATTCTCTTTGACACGATCAAGGTCAGCTTGTCCTTTCCCTTGATCGCAAGCTCCCCCATTGTGGCACCCAGGGCAAGGCCTGGATTTTTCTCGGCGGGAACGCAAGAGTGGCACGCGTGTGCCATGCGGAGCGCCCTCGAGAGAAACTCCTGCAGGTCCATGCCGGTAAGCGCGGCGGGGACGAGGCCGAAGTACGACAATGCGGAATAACGTCCGCCTATATCGGAAAAGTTGAGGAAGGTACGCCTGAATTTTCTTTCCCTCGCAACGTTCACGAGTTTGGAACCTTGATCTGTAATGGCAACGAAGTTACCACCCGCGTAGGCGCTCTTTAGCGCTTTCAGCCTTTCAAAGAAGTAGTCGCAGAACGCGTTCGGCTCTGCCGTGGTGCCAGACTTGCTGGCCACTATGAAGAGCGTGTCGGAGAGTGGCGCCTCCCGTTCGATTTTCAGAATAGTCGCGGGGTCCGTCGTGTCTAGGACAGTAAGAGGGATTCCATCATCAAGACGGCCAAAAGCTTCCGCCATAACGAGGGCGGCGAGGCTGCTCCCTCCCATTCCGATGTGAACGACATGCTTGAACCCGGCTTCCTTCACTTCCGCGGAAAATTCAAGGAGCTCATCGATAGTTTCTTCTATCTTTTCGGCGGCATGAAGCCAGCCGAGTGAATTCTTTATGACCTTCCTGTCAGATTCGTCGCTCTTCCAAAGGGAGGCATCCTTCTGCCAAAGTCTCGACGTGAAGTGTTCAGCCCCGGCTCTCGAAATACGTTCACTCACATCTTTGCCGAGCGGCCCAAGTGAAAAGGATTGAATGTCGACAGGTTCGCTCAGGGCGGCCTCGCGCTTGTCCCTAAGCGCCTTTAACAATAATGCGTATGCGTCCGCGAATTTCTTCACGCCATCATCTTCAAGATGCTGAGTGACCTCATCGATATCGACGCCAAGCGCGGGGAGACGTTCAAGAACCCTCCGCGCGTTCTCAAAATCACCGGTCAGCCTCACTGTCGGGTCGCCATGATCCCGATAGGCGTTGAGAGTCTCCAGCGGCAAAGTGTCTATAGTTTCAGGACCTATAAGCGCTTCCGCGTACTTGACGTCGCTATAGGAAGGGTTCTTGGCGCTCGTGCTCGCCCAGAGAAGCCGCTGTTTCTTTGCTCCAAGAGACTCCAGCTTCCTGAATCTTTCGCTGTGAAAAACCTCGCCGTAGATCCCATAAGCAAGTTTCGCGCTCGATATCGCGACCTGACCGCGCGCTCGTACGGCATCCGCAGTATCGGCACTCTGTTTCTGAATTTTTTCTTCGAATACCTTGTCAACTATCGAATCTATCCTGCTCATAAAAAAACTCGCGACGGAAGAGATATTTTCGAGGCTTCCTACCTTTTCCGCTCTCGCTTCGAGCCCGGACAAATAAGCATTCGTGACTTCACGATATCGCGGCAGACCGAAAAGCAAGGTGACATTTACATTGATCCCTTCGCTTATGAGCTGCCTTATTGCCTCAAGGCCTTCCTTCGTTCCGGGAACCTTTATATATATGTTAGGACGGCCGACCGCCTGCCACAGCTGACGAGCCTCGGCAACAGTCCGACCGGCATCACGCGCAAGAGTTGGAGAGACTTCGATGCTGACGTAACCGTCTCCCGCTTTCGTCTTTTCGTATACAGGTCTGAACAGATCGGCGGCATCTCTTATATCGTCAACCGTTAGGTTCTTGTAAATTTCTTCAACCGTTTTTTCTTCCAGCGCCATGGCACGAATTGATTCATCATAATCGTGACTGCCGGCTATCGCTTTCTCAAAGATTGAAGGATTAGATGTAACTCCGGAAATTCCGTCGTCGTTGATCAGCCCCGCAAGTTCCCCCGACTTTATAGCCTCCCTTCGGATAAAATCCAGCCAGATGCTCTGCCCTAGATTCTCGAGGTCCAACAACGGATTTCTCATCATCCTCATCCCTTCTCGTTATCAAGCGATGCTACCTTTGAAAGGCGACGCCGGTGTCTCTCCGCCCCGCTAAATTTCGCATCCAGAAAAGTCTTCACTATTACCCACGCCAGTTCGTTTCCGATGATTCTTCCTCCGAGGCAAATGACGTTGATATCATCATCTTCAACTCCCTGCCTCGCCGAGAAGCAATCGTGGATCAATGCTCCGCGTACGCCTTTGATTTTGTTCACGACGACCGAAGCGCCGACTCCGCTTCCGCAAATTGCGATGCCGCGCTCTACTTTGCCCGCGGCGACCTCCTTGCTGAGCGGTATTACGTAATCGGGATAGTCATCGCTATTGTCGAGCGATTTCGCTCCGTAGTCTAAAATTTCATGATTCATCTTCTTTAAACGTGAGACTATTTCTTCTTTAAGTTCGAATCCGCCGTGGTCACAGGCAATGCCGATCCGCATTGACGTACTCCTTGATTAGTAAGACAGGGTTCATTTGCGCTTTTCTTGCGCAACCTGTAATAATGTAACAAAATTTCCCCAATGGAGCGTTTCGACTTTGGCAACATAGAATGAATTTCTGCACCTGCCGCGCGGAAGACATTAGCGACACTATTCCCCTGTTAAAATAGTATCCGTATGATGACAAAGAATCCCGGCATGTCCACCGGATTACTTCATCCCGCGAACCCGAGCAAGATATTCCATTTCGATAACTATTAGTCACTGAAAATGCGCCATTCTACATCCCTCATGACACATTCATGGATGTCCATTGGCCGGTTGGTACATCTGATTTGCATACGTTCGGATTGAATGTAAGACTCGCCCCGTGTAGTCCATTCATTGCAACTTTGGAATAACACGCCGTCATGTCGATCCCTTCATTGCCTTTCACAGTAAAAGAAACCGCGCTCATCTGCGGATCAGAAGCGGCGGGAGTGAAACTCGTTACGCTCGCGAGAGAGTAAACTTGACAGATATTCTTGATGCTATCGGTTTACTCTTCTCCAGCCGTAAGCCTGTCGAGAAGCCTGGAAGCTACCGACACGGTCCTTTTATTCATATCAAAGACGGCTTTCCTCTGAGATTCATCAGGAGTGAGCTGCCCCGACCTTCCGCTTTCAGATGAGCTCATTATAACAGCGCGAGTTGCGGGATCAAACACATTCAACTTCAGGTGCCACCTGCAATAGTACCAATCGTCGACCGGCTGCGCGGCAGGATCCATTTTTGTGGTAATCTCGATTATCAGGTCAGCCCCTTTTCCTCCTGCCGGATCGATCATGAAACCCTTCCCCGTGAAGAGGTCTGTCACGGTTTGAGTGAGCGCATCCGAGTCGGGTCCGCTACCTGAAATACCGATCACGAAATCATTCTGAAGGAACTTTATGATGGCGGAATTTTCCTCCTCATATGAATAAGGAGGCTGAATGCTCTTCCCTGAGGAAGAAACGATTCTATAATCCGAATCGAGGGAGAGACGGTCGGACAGCAGAGAACGGCGGAGGAGCATCAGCTTCAACTTGTTCACCTTGCCTCTAACTGTATCAGCCTCTTGGCCCAATCGCACTACTTCACCGTCGAGTTCACGAATTCTTTCGGACATTTTTAGAGCGGCTTTCTCACGGTCGAGTACGGCAAGGGCATAGTAAGTGGCATCTTTCGGGTTCAGCCAGACATCGGCTATTTCCGTCCCCTCCAGCGTTTTCTTAAGTCCCATGTCTATCCTCGACTTAGTCACCTCATTTGATTCGCCCGACACTTTCCCCTCACGTTCTCTTAGAGTCTCCGACTTGTTGACGGAAATATCGGCTTTGATATTGACGCTGAATACCTCGGCGATGTGAGCCCTTGCGCGGCTCTCCGCGTCCTGCCTTGAGTCGCCGCTACCGACTCCAACGATATAGAATTCCTCCGGATATTCTCTACTCTTTCCCCGAACCCAATCCGGCTCCTGGCCGAAGACAAACGAATTGCACCAGAAGAGCATCGCAATGGACACCAAAATTCTCATAACATTTCCCCCTATCTAATGTCAGTGACTGTTTCAACCGAAAGAGTCCCCGGCGTGATGGCTACCGTTTTGCTCATAACAGGCTCCCCATTCTGGGAATTCACTCCTACAGTAAAATCGCCCGCGGGGAGACGCAGGAGGGCTATCTGGATGTCGTGTGGAAGCGTTCTCCATGTTCTCACATCCGCCTTCTCGGAGGCATCATACGCGGCATCTACCACGACGCTTGTCAGAAAATTCGCAAGCGGGGAATCGTTTTGCTTTTTCACCTCTTTCTTAGCCTGCTCGGCGGCGAGGAACTTTAGAAGGGCACGCCCTGCTGTCTTAAGATATATGAGGCTGATTCTTTCATCGAGACTCTTCCCTGCAATCGCGTTCACGTCCTCGCCGAGCTCCGACTCTGTCGCGTCGCTCACGCCGTTCCCGTTGGCCGAGACATTGTAAGTACTCACCCAATTCTGCCGCGAATGAAATTTCGGAACGGCCGCAACAAACGTATGGACGGTTCCCTCATTGTCCATTATGGAAACTCTGAGTTTGACTTCTTCTTTCACTGGACCTCTACCGGAGTAAATGACTACGAGAAGCGTGCCCAGGTTCGGCGGAGAAGGCGTGTACTTAATGCCGAACTCTTTCTCATACTCTGTCAGTTCATTCTGAAAGCCAAGCCTACCCGCGGTCCGCACAAGATCTGCTTTGAGGTAGGAAGGACACTTAGTAGCGAAAAGGGTATCATACGCTTTATACCCTTGGTAAGCGTCACGGTACGAAATGAAGGCGTCGTTCACTTCCCCGTCGGCTTCGTAAAGCACCCCCATGATGTAACGGACGAACGCGTCCTGCTTGTACGAATTCTTGCCTTCATATTGCCGCGAGTATTCTTTCAACTTCAGGTCAACTTTTCGGGCCTCGACTAAAGCATCTCCGAGTTTCCCGAGACGGGCGTAGTTCAGGGCAAGGAAGAGATTGACATACACTTTTTCGAAGTCTTCACCTTCGTACGGAAGGAGATTATCATTGAGCACCATCGAGCCAACGCCTTTGGACACGCTCTGAGTGTAGAGATCGTCCATCTCTCTCTCACTTTCGAGAAAATGCGTGTTGCTGAGCTCGTAGTCGCCGGCATAGTGGAGAAGGAGGCCCGATTCCAGATTGTAAAGCACCGCACTGTTCTTTCCATAAGACTCCTTGTTATCCTCAACCAGTCTGGCGGCCGAAGCGAACCGGTCGGAGGCTACCTCAGCGTCAACTTGCTTGTAGAATTCCACGCTCATCGCGCATCCCTGCAACACAAGCGCGAGAATCAAGAAGTAATGCGTTCGTGACGCGAGGAAAGGAGCTCTCGGAAAGTTTCTATTTCTCACGGCGCGTCAGAACTTGTATTTATCCTGGGTTACTATCTTCTTTATCTTCTTCTCGCCGATCCAGAGTTTCTGGTTCGTCGCTATGTCTACAAGTTCCATGTTAATTTGATAGTACCTGACGGCCTCTCCCCCTTCTTTGTCTATGATTGAGGAGATGTTGCCGATGAGCATGACATCGGCGCCGGTTTCCTGGCCGGGACCTTTTTGCGTCTCTTCTGAGGCCTCCCTCGCCTGGTCTTTGCGCTCTTCACGGATCTGATCGCGCTCGCGGGAACTCGCCACGAAGTTCACGACTCCGTCGTTCAGCAGGGATCTCTCCAAATCTTTTACAAATGTCGTGACATCGATGTGCTCGTAGCTTCTGTTAGTTATCTTCCCGACAATCACCGTCGGTTTCTTCCCTTTCCCTTGAGTGAAGTTGTCGACCCAGGCTGCCGACGTAAGGTCCCTTACCATGGCTTCGGAGACGAGCCTCGAGTCGGTGTCATTCCAGTCACCGCTAACGTCGGTTACCGTATCGGCGCTGACGCGTGACACTTGTCTCGAAGAGCTGCAACCGAACATTACCACACAAAAGAGCGCTGTCACAATTCCCGGGATGATTTTCGAACAAGTATCAACCGATGAGTGCCACCCAGGGTTTCTCACGATTAGATTCATAACATTCCTCCCTTTATTTCGGTCTGCCGGAAATATATGCTGGTGAGCTGCTTTGTGAACGCCTCCAACCAAGAAGATCCGTGGATGATTCAGCGCGTCCCGTACCGGACAGAACTTCCATTGACATCGTCCTTCTCTGCGGACATAAGGACATAAAACACTCCGTTGGCTTCGTCGCACCATCTGGCGTTCACCTGATAATAATGGATGGCGACAGTGGCTTCTTCGCTTAGGACCTCCTGACCGGAGCCGGCGGCGCTCTTTTCGATCGCCGCCAGCGAATCTCCTCCCGCTTTAGCGAGTCCTATTAATGCCATGCGTTCAGCGGACATCCAAGAACTCATTTCATAAAAGTACCTTGGTGAGACGCCAACTGAATAGTAGCGTGTGGCGTCGCTTGGAGTCTCGCGAACCCAACCGGGCTCATCCTTCGGCATTCGCACGGTCTCTTTCATGAGATCCGGCAATTCGCTCGCGCCGTCCGATGCCAGCGCAATGACAAAGTCGGAGCAGAAGCAAACTGTCACGGCGCTGGCATCTCTCAACGATTTCAGATAAGCCGATGAGTCAATTGAGAGCTTAAATTCTCCGCCCATCCATGAAGTTCCCGCTTCAGTAGTCCAGAATGCCTGCCCGAGCTCGACGACAGTCTCTCGCTGTCTGACTAGATTACCGCGGGCATCGCGCGCAGCCTGCGCCAAAGAGGAATCCTTACTGAGCCACAGCGGAGAATACCCCACGGCACTTAGCTTACATAACAGGGTTCCCTGTTCCAGGAACCATCGGGGATAAGACTGCGGCTGCGCGGATAGTGTCGCGACCAACAGAACCATGAGCATCCCAAGTCCTCGCACGGCGGATCTCCGCGCTCCTACTCCTGCTGAGTTTGCTGCTTCTTGAATTCCTCATACTTCTTGACCTCGTCATCAAGCTCCTTGAAAGTCTGTGAGGCCCTGAAGCGTGTGTATGCCTGCTCGTTCTTCTTCAGTTGGTCCATCAAAGCCTGGTTCGCCGCGCCGACGGGATATTCCACAAGGATGTATGCGCGCCAAAGGCTCCCATCCTTGTTGATCTTCTGATTTTTGACGCGGCTCCCGTTGAGTGTCGTTGACACGACGGTCTTCTCTGCCTGCGTAAACATCTGAAGGAGTTGAGCGTCGTTGCCCGTGCCGGTCTCTTCGGTGAATCGTTTCTGCAATCCCTGTATCCTGAGTTCTACCTGACGCCCTATATCCGCCCTGGCCGCTGATGTGGCTTTATCTACGGCGAGCTGCATATCCTGCGACGTCTGTGTATTCGCGGCGTAGAGATAGTTAGGATCTTGTGGCGGGTTCGAATACCAGTCCGGCAAATCGCCAGTGTCGGCGGTCTGAAGACCTCTAGATCCACCGCATCCTACAATCCCTATCATTAACAGAGCAGTCAAAGCAAATAGGTACCGCATTTCCAGCCTCCATTTCTTAGTAGCGAACGATTACTAGATATCAATATGACGACAGCGCCGACCGAAATGCCGCAACAGAAAGCTTGAAGAAAACGGGAGGTGGAGCCAGCTTCGCGTCGGGGAAACCAGGAGCGATTAAGATACGCCCGGTTGTCACCCGCCGTTCAAGCCGAATAGTCTCCAATTTTCCGGAATGAAGTTATCCCTTGCGCATACCTCGTCAACACTGCCGGAATTAGCCCTATGACAATCGAAAAGTAATGTCCGCCAGTTTCACATGCAAGCTTCACCGGAATTTCCAGCCGCGCGTGAAGAGAGGAAGTGAATCATGCGAAAGTCTTTTCTGAAACCGGAAAGGGACCACGTGTCAAAGAAATCCACGAACTTCGCAACGAGCCTTTCAGCGGTGTGAAGGAGAATATTTGCGCGACTCGAATTTGTCCCGTGACGAGAAAAAGATTAGGTATTGAGGATGCCTCAACTATTTCAGGTCCTTCTTTTGATGGGTTACATACTCAAGGCCGCAGCAGGGACAGAAACGTGAAGTGGGATAGTAAATCGGTTCCAAACAATCCTGGCAGCGCTCTATCATTTTCTTGCCGCACTCACGACAGTAGATTGAATTAATCCTAACCTCTTCATACGTGCCACAAGCAGGACAAACCCTGTAACTTTCTTCATATTTGGCCATAATTCCGATCGACCTTGAGCTGTTTATTTTATTATCCTCGCACTAGCACTCCATGGCTGAAAAAAAATTCAACAAACCAAGAGGGATACGCGAATCTTTCCTAATTCGACCAGCGCTTTTTCTAGAGGCAGCCGTCCGATTATTCGCGCAATTCGGTCAGCATTACGCACTTCGGATTTCGAATCTACCATTATGGCCATATCTCAAGCTGGTGCAACCTCCGCCGTAACAGGTTCGATCCAGGAGCGAAAGCTAATTCCTATTTTTCGTTCCTCGAGAGACGATTTTGTCGCTATCTCTCCTTCCTTAAATTTCCTTTCATTGGCGCGACGCACTCACATGCCCCGATGAGAGCGGCTCATCTGATTAGGACACCTCACAGTCACATAGTCGCCAAGGGCTAAGATGGTGCCGTTTATGTCAGAAAGTTTAAGAACCAACAAAACACAACGTACCTAAAGGATGGAGCCCGAAGGACATCAATAGCGGAAAAGAGGACCTCGTCCGGAGGAGGATAAACTCCGTACCATCCTATTGTTTATGTGGCATGACTTTGATAGTTTCATGCGAAAGACATGAAATGCGGAAGGACCATTCCAGCCTGTTCTGACCGACGACGGTCGCCATCCACCAACTGCCCTCCGCAATTAATCGAAGCGCCATTTAGTTGCTACAACGTTTTATCATTATAAAGAAGACGCAGATGTCCGACGATGTAACCGGGCAGACCGCGACGAACCACCTGAAAGACCAACGCACCGGAGGCAGAGCAACATGAGACTTGCACAACGGTTTTTACTCCTCTTCACTGTCACATCATTTTTCTTCCTGAGCGTGACGGCATCGTCATACGCGCAGGCGCCGAATCCAAGCCCAAAACTTTTCTCGGCTCTCCATTACAGGTTCGTTGGTCCCGGAGGAAATCGCGTGACGGCAGTCGTCGGGGTGCCGGGCAACCTGAACGTTTATTACGCCGGTGCCGCTTCCGGGGGAGTATGGAAATCAACGGACGCGGGCATCCATTGGAAACCAATATTCGACAAAGAGCCCGCGCAATCAATCGGCGACATCGCGATCGCGGCTTCGGATCACAACATTGTGTGGGTCGGAACCGGCGAGCCATTTATCAGGAGCAACGTGTCGATAGGTGACGGTGTTTACAAATCGACGGACGCCGGCGAGACATGGACGCACATGGGGCTCACTAGAACGGGAAGAATATCGCGCGTCGTGATCGACCCAAAGAACCCAGACATTGTGCTCGTCGCGGCGGAAGGCAACTGCTACGGGCCGCAACAACAGAGAGGCATATTCCGCACAACAGACGGAGGTAAAACATGGAAACGCGTCCTATTTGTAAACCCGAACACGGGCGCGTCGGACCTCGCGATGGATCCGGATAATCCGAGGATTCTTCTCGCGGGGACATGGCAGTACGTGATTCATACCTGGGGACAAAACAGCGGCGGGCCGGGAAGCGGCGTGTGGATGTCGCGCGACGAAGGAGCCACATGGGTTAGACTTACAAATGGACTTCCCAGGAGGCCGGTCGGCAAAGTGGCCGTTGGAATCGCGCAGAGCGATCCCAACGTGATGTACGCACTGATAGAGACCGGCGGAAACGGGCGCGGCTCGCTCTGGAGATCAAGTGATGGAGGCGCGAAGTGGTATGTCGTCAGCTATAACCGCATGCTCGCCGAACGTCCCCACTATTATACCCGTCTCATGATCTCCCCCGACGACGCGAACGAAGTATATTTTCCCTCCAACGAGATCTGGTACACACTCGACGGCGGCAGAACGGTCTATCAGACTTACTGGGCTGGAGACAACCACACGATGTGGGCCGACCCGACGAACGCGAACCGCATGATGATCGGTAGCGATATCGGACTGTTCATTTCAACTACCCACGGCAAGACATGGCACCACATCGTACTCCCTATCGGACAGATGTACCATGTCGCGGTCGACAACCGGGTACCGTATTACCTTTACGGGAACATGCAGGATGACGAGTCTGTTCGAGGGCCGAGCAACACGAGGACGTACGGCGGAATTCCGTCGAGCGACTGGAGCACGACAGCAGGCTGCGAATCAGGGTTCTCTTATCCAGACCCCGTTAACGATAATATCGTCTGGGGAAACTGCTACGCCGGTGAGGTCGACAGGTTCAATCTCAAGACGGGTCAGACGCGTTCGGTTAGTCCGTGGCCGAGCAAATCACTAGATTCACCGGCAGGCGTGCTGAAGTACAGATGGAACTGGACAATGCCCCTCGTCATCGACCCGCTGCATCATAACACCGTCTACGTCGGGAGCCAGTATGTCCACCGGACGACGGACGCCGGACAAAGCTGGCAAATCATCAGCCCTGACCTCACGCTGGACGACCACAGCCACATGGGCAGTTCGGGCGGGCTTACTCCTGACAACCTCGGCGTCGAGTATTGGGGAACACTCACGGCGTTGACCGTATCGCCAATCAAGGAAGGAGTCATCTGGACGGGATCGAACGACGGCCTGGTCCATGTTACCACGGACGGCGGGAAGAACTGGATAAATGTAACTCATAACATTCCCGATCTTCCGAGATACGGAACGGTAAGCCATATCGAAGCATCCACTTTTAATGCGGGCACTGCCTACATCAACTTCAACTTCCACCAAATGGATAACCGCGATCCATACATCTATATGACGACGGATTTCGGCAAGACGTGGAAATTCATCAGCGGAGACATTCCGAAGAGCGTCTTTAGCTACGTGCATTTAGTGATAGAAGATCCCTTCCGGCAGGGGATGCTGTTCGCAGGAACCGAAAACGCCATTTACATGTCATACGATTACGGGACGCACTGGATCCCGATAAACACAAACCTTCCGCACGCGCCAGTATCATGGATGGCTATTCAGAAACATTTTCACGATCTGGTCCTTGCAACGAAGGGGCGCGGATTCTGGATACTTGACGATATAAAGCCTCTGGAGCAGCTCACTCCGGATGTGCTTAATTCATCCGAATACCTTTTCAAGACTCTGCCGGCGTATCGATTTCGCCGCATTAGCGTTCCGAGAGAGGTACCCGACGACGCTTCGATGGGACAAAACCCGCCTTACGGAGCGGACATCAATTATTATTTGAAGACAATCCCAAAGGGAAATGTCAAGATCACCATACTTGATTCCGGGGGGAAGGTCGTACGCACGCTCCAAGGGACCAAGGAAGCGGGAATAAACCGCGTCTACTGGAACCTGCGTTATCCGGGTGTGAAGACGGTGAAGCTGAGAACCACGCCTCCGGCATACCCTCAGATATGGAGCGACCAGAGATTCATCGGAAAGACGACCCGGCCGATCTACCACTGGGGAGTCAGTCCAACGCTCTTGGGCGCGCTCGCCGATCCAGGTGAATACACCGTCGAGCTGACGGTCAACGGAAAGACTTTGAAGGAACCGCTCACCGTCATCAAAGACCCGCACTCATCTGGAACTCTCGCGGACGTAAAAGCCAGCGTAAAGCTGTGGCGCGCGATAGACGCGGATGTCGATACTGTAGTTGGAATGATCAATTCGATCGAAAGGGTTCGCAAGCAAATTGAGGACATGCCAGTATATATACATGGCTTGCCGGACGCGTCGTCAATCATGGAATCATCAAAGTCTCTAGATCAGAAGATCCAAAAAGTTGAGGACCAATTATTTCAGAAATATCTCGCCGCCGATGACGAGAAGACTTATGCCGCTCCTATGAAGCTATACATGAAATTCTTGTGGCTCGCGGGTGAGGTCGGTGACGGTGCAGGAGATGTTCCGGGAAATCCAGATTTCGCCCCAACCGACCAGGACGTGACGGTATTCAACATGCTGAACCGAAGAATGCAAAAGGTCGAGGCCGAGTACAAGACGCTGATGACAGCGACGATACCCGCGTTCAACAACATGCTGAAAGAGAAAGGTATTCTTGCCGTCATACTCAATCCTGCGCCGGTTGACGGAATGAAATAGAGACGCAACTTTGGAAGGGAGCAAAGTCTCTTCTGAGCCGCCTTCCAAAGGTAACCTGGCCCCTTCGCATGGCAGCCGGCGTTACGAGAGAAGGTACGGTTTCTCTTTCTGAAGTCTAATGATAAGCTCGCCGAAGAGCGTGTTTGCCCAGGCGAACCAACTTCGGGTAAATTTCTTCGGGTCGTTTTCGTCGAACGATTCGTGCATGAATCCGGTGCCCGCGCTCGATTCGACCAAAGTGGAGAGGCACCTTGAGATCTCGTTGTCGTTTCGGCTCGTGAACGCGCGCATCATTATCGCTATCGGCCAAATCTTCCCGAGACCGGTATGTGCGCTTCCGATTCCATCTCCGGCAGCTCCCTTGAAGTAGTAAGGATTGCTTCCGCTGAACAGGAACTGCCTTGTATTCTGGTAGACCTGGTCGCTTTCGGGAACACAGTCTAAATATGGAAGCGAGAGAAGGCTCGGCGCATTGGCATCGTCCATGAATGAATGGTCGCCGTAACCATCGACTTCATACGCGTACATATCTCCGAACGTCTCGTGATTCACGACAGCGAATCGTTGTACCGCCTCGTAGACTTCATCGGCAAGCGAGGAGCAATCACCGGCAAACTTTTCGTCCTTCATGATATCGCGGGACATCTCTGCCAGCAGCTTTAAGACGTGGACGGCAAACAAGTTAGACGGGACGAGGAACGGAAATATGGTGGAATCGTCCGAAGGACGGAATATGGACACTATCATGCCTACCGGCTTGATCGGGTTTCCGTAACCGCCACCGGCAACTGTATCGGTTTGGACAGCCGTCACCCGTTGGAATTTGTACGGACCTCGGCCATCTTTTCTCTGCTGCTGTCTGAAGGTCTTGACAACAAGCTTCATCGCATCGCGCCACTTGCCGTCGAAGGGAGAAGTGTCTCCGGTTTCCTTCCAATAGCGGTGCGCCAGCCTTATTGGGTAACATAGCGAGTCGACTTCCCATTTACGCTCGTGTATTCCGGGCTTCATGGTTGTCAGGTCTTTGTCGAACGGGCTTCCGGTCGGGCCGTAGTTGAATGCGTTGGCGTAAGGATCGAGCAGGATGCATTTCGTCTGTCTGTTGATCACTCCGGCGATAAGTTCTTTGAGTTTCGGATCCTGTGTGACAAGCGGGAGATATGGCCAGACCTGCGCGCTCGAATCGCGAAGCCACATGGCATCTATATCTCCTGTGATTACGAAGGTGTCGGGCCTGCCGTCTATCATCGCAAACTGTACGGTTGTGTCCAGGGTGTTCGGATAGCAGTTGCCGAATATCCACGCAAGGTCCCGGTTGCCGATATCCCCCTGTACCCTTCGTATTTCCTCATCCACGGCTTCGCTAACGAATTTTCTTTTGTCAAGAGGCGGGCGCTTGCTCATGAGATCGCCTGCCGTTTGCGCGGCCGCGCCGATCGCGGAGTGCAACGGACTCCTGTTCAGCAGCGAAAGTCCGGCCATCGCGAGCCCACTCTTTTTAAGAAAATCCCTTCTCGATGTCATCAGGTCCTCCCGAAAAAAAATTTATTCCGAATCCAAGTTTATTTGAAAGACAAGTCGCGTCATTCTGAGGAATATTTCTAACGGTACAGAATGATATCACGATGGCATGTCATTGCACGCCGGCTTGTCAAGGTAATAGAATTCAGAATACCCATCAATCGAAAAAACGCGCCACTTCTCTTCCGCTAAATCAAATCCGGCAGGACAAACATCAAATGAGAAAGCTGTTTTGATGTTGCACCGATTGCACGCGGGCTAAGTTCACAACTATGCGGGAGAGCGATATTACTACGTTGTTCGCGATACGCTTGTTTATTTTCCCATGATGACTTCGACCGCGATATCCGATCCTTCCGGTTGAACGGGAATAACCGAATTGACTGGTTGTCCGTTAACCTTCATCGCCTTGACCCCATGCTCGACGTGATCGGGATTCTTAACGGTTATGTGGTACGTAGCTCCGCGCCACTTCCTTACCGCCTCGAACCCGTCCCACTCCGGAGGTATCGACGGATCGATTATCAACCCTTCATACGCCGGCCTTATCCCGAGTATGTACTTCGTCGCCGCCGTGTAATTCCATCCTCCGCTTCCAGTCAGCCATGGATGGCGCGCCCGTCCGTATGCCGTATGATCCTTGCCCATCACGAACTGGCAATATACATACGGCTCCGATTCCCTTATCTCTATCTTGTCGTTCTGGTTGTACGGCAATAGCGCGTCGTATAACTTCATCGCAAGTTTTCCCCTGCCCAGCTTGCACTCCGCTATCACAGCCCAGGGGTTAGGATGGCTGAAGATAGAACCGTTCTCCTTTATCCCTCTGTACACCCTCGTCACATATCCTATGTCGTCGTTAGGCTCCGTGTACGTCGGCCAGTTTAAATGAAGTCCGTATGGCGACGATAGGTACTTATGAACGGAGTCCATCGCCTTCCTCGCCCGCTCCGGAGATGCGGCTCCCGATAAGCCCGCCCAGCTGTTGCTCTCCAAAAATATCTTCCCCTCCTTGTTCGTCTTCACTCCTATCTTTATTCCTGCCTTCGTCACTCCTCGAGCGTACCATTCACCGTCCCAAAGCTCCTCTTCCACCGATCTCCTCACCTGATCAGCCATCCTCGTATATTCCTGTACGTCGTTCTCGTATCCCAGTATCTCCGCAGCCTCTATGAAATACTTCAGCGCCCAGTAGTGCATGAACGATACCATCCCGCTCTGTCCTCCACCAAGGTTCAGGCAGTCGTTCCAGTCGGCACGTAGCCCTAAACATATCCCGTTCTTCGCCGTCTCCTCTGCCGTAAAATCTATCGACCTCTTTAAATGCTCATATACCGTCCCAGTCCCCTTGTCCGCATAAGGTATCTCTTCCTTGAAAAACTCAAGCTCCCCTGTCTCCATCACGTATTCGCATACTGATCCTACTATCCACAGCGCGTCATCCGAACACACATCCTCCATACCGTGTATTATCGATTCCGCCGATGGCGTCGGGACAACCGTCGGCAGCTTCACTCCCGGTAATTTATCCTCCTGCGGCTTGAACACGTCAGGATCGAACAAGTGAAGCCCATATCCTCTGCTCACCTGGCCATGTAGTAACTCTCGTATCCTCTCCTTCACCTTCTTCGGGTTCGTATGAGGTACCGCCATCACATCCTGAGAAGTATCGCGGTATCCCAGTCCTACTCTCCCTCCAACCTCTATGAACGACGCAAACCGCGACCATACCACGCAAGTCTCCGCCTGGTATAGAGTCCAGATGTTCACCATCGTGTCCAACCCTTCGTTCGGCGTCTTGCACTGAAGCACAGATGTCTTCTCTTCCCAGTACTCCTTTATCTCCCTGAACGCCTTGTCCACATTCTTCAGGTTCTTGTACTTCTTCCTTATCTCGTAACCCTTCTCCTTCCTCGATCCAACCCCCAGCATGAACACCAATCTCGTCTCTTCTCCACCCTTCAGCGTCATCTTCTTCTGAAGTGCCCCGCAGTGGTTCCCTCCAAGCTCCGTGCTGTTGCTCAGCTTCCCCATCTCCACCGCTATGGGGTTGCTCTCCGTACGGTAGCTCCCTATGAACCTGTCCCTCACGCAGTCATACCCGTCAGGCTCAAAGCTAGACGCAAAGTAATGGTAAGTCCACGGCTCGTAGAAAAAATCGTACTCTATTATTCCACCCTTATAGTTACTCCCGCTCGCATATAAACTCATCTGTAGGTTCTGGTTGTCTATCTCTATGTGATGAAACGAAAACTCCACATAAGAGTACACGCTCAGCTTCCTCGTCTTCTTCCCTTTGTTCCTTATCCTCACATCCCACAGTTCCACCTCGTCCTCTATCGGAATGAACACCAGCTGCTCAGCATCTATCCCCTTGTAATCGCATTGGAACTTTGTGTACGACAACCCGTGTCTCGTCGTGTACTTCGCCTTCGTGAAATCCTTCCCAACCGGCTGCCACGAGATAGTCCAATACTCACCTGTCTCGTCGTCCCTGATATACACGTAATGGCCGGGTCTATCCAGAGGCACGCCGTTCTGTCTGAACCTCGTGATCCTATGATGCTCAGTCGACTTGTAAAATGTGTATCCCCCCGCATTGTGGGATATCACCGTGCACAGATCCTTCAATCCAAGATAATTTGTCCACGACACCGGCACGTCAGGCCGTTCTATTACGTATTCCTTTGCTGCATTATCAAAATATCCGTATCGCATTGCTCTCGTTCTCAATATTCATTAAACAATTTTCCAAAACTCATCTGCACAACTTGTCTATGCCACATTCTTCGCGCAGATCACAACTCCCATACTAATCACCCTGCCGCATTCTGAGCGGATGGTGATTCCGAATCAGCCTCCTCGATTTTTCTAAACGGCACGAACCAGGTAACGAGAAAAGAAGGGATCGTCGCGATCATTACCCAAAGGAAGAAATGCTTGTAGCCCAGGAAGTCACTAATGAAGCCGCTCATCGCCGACGGGATCATCAGTCCCAGGTTCATCACACCCGTCGCGAAAGCATAGTGTGCCATCTTATATTTGCCCGGCGCGATCTGCTGCATCATGTACAGCGTAAGGCCGATGAAGCCGACCCCATAGCCGAGGTATTCAAATGTCGTCGCGGTACCGATCATGACCAGGCTCGTCGGAGTTGTGTATGCGAGTATCAGGTAAACGGCGAACGGGATATTGAAGAAGGCGCATAATACTATAAGCGATCTGCGAAGCCCATATCTCGCCGTAAAATATCCCCCAAGTATCGATCCGAGTATGAAAGCTATCGGCGGGAATACGCCGTAAATTATCCCGATCTGGGAAATCGACAGGCCTAATCCACCCGACGCGCGGCTCGCTTTAAAGAAGAGCGGCACGATCTTCATCGCCTGTCCCTCAGCAAACCTGTAAAGAATTATGAAGGCGATCCCCCATCCAACATATTGTTTCGCGAAGAACGTCTTGACGACATCCCAGAAAGTTCCGAAAGCTTCCTTCGCGGTCTTGACCTGCCCGGCCGCGCCGCCCGTCGGAAGCATCTTCGCATGGTAAATGCTCAGGATAATCATCACGCCTCCGAACAGCCCCATGACTATCATCCAAGCGTGAACGACACCGAGAGATTTCTGGAGCTGTCCCGCGAGAAAGACAAACGCCCCCTGCGACAGAACCTTCGCTACATTGTAGAACGCTCCCTGCCATCCGACGTACTCGGCCTGCTCTTTTCCAGTGAGAGCATTTATATATACGCCGTCAGCGGCGATATCGTGAGTCGAGCCGTTGAAAGCGATGATCGCCAGGAGCGCGATGGAGTATTGAAAAAATGCCGGAAGTTTAAGCGTCAGCGCAAGGAGCCCGAAACCTATGCCACCGATGAATTGAGTCGCGATGACGAAATATTTCTTCGTCTTGAACATCTCAAGCACCGGCCCCCATAGCGGTTTTAGAGTCCAGGGGAGAATTACGAGAGTTGTGAAAAAAGTTATCTGAGCGTCGTTTACACCGAGCGACTTGTACATCAGCACCGATACGACGTTGATTACTACGAAGGGAAGGCCTTCCGCGAAATAAAGTGTCGGGACCCAGAAAGCGGGACTTCGGTTAATCATGAAATTCTCACGGCTCTCGTCCTCAATTATTTAAGAAGCAGCATCTTACGCGTCTGAACAAAGTCGCTCGCGGTCATAGCACAGAAATATACCCCGCTGCTCAGGCCGTTTCCGCTGAAGGTGGCGTCGTGCTCACCCGCACCAACGCGGCCGTTGACCAATGTCCTGACAAGCTGACCCAAGATATCGTATACGGAGATTCTCACATATCCTGATCGAGGGACTGAGAATTTCACCGTGGTAGTCGGATTGAATGGATTTGGATAATTCGGAAATAATTCATATCCGGAAGCTACCGATGGGTTGTGGATGACTGCAGTAGCCGTCCTGATAGTACTAGCGATCTCGTTGAGCAGAGGCTGGCGTCCATGGTACAAGTCCTGGCTTAATTCCCAGATCATAACCCCTCCAAGTTGCCTGCGAAGCACGTAATCGACTTTCAGCTTCACCGAGTTAGTGTCCTCAAATGTTATGAATTGCGTCGTATCACTATTCAGCAAGTACGGGACCTGCGATACATCATCCCAATGGTACGTCCAGCCATTGCCAAGATTGTTCATCACATCCGGATAAAATGGGTTTGTGGTTGCCGTGTTCGAAAGTTTCTTGTAAAGGCCGCCGGCATTGAATTGTACGGCGTAGAAAGGGACTCCGATGACGAGTTTGTTCCTCGGAATGGCCGCGCCTCTCCCGGCTCTCGAGAGCCAGTACACAACGGCGTCCGAATCCGAGCCGGCCTGGTTCGGGTCGACAGGGGATTCGTAAAGGGGCGAGTTTTCACCGGAGTAAGCGGACCACGGACCGACGAAATCGTAGCACATCACATTGAACCAATCTACGTAGTCGATCAGGCTCCGTATATCGAAATACTGTCCGCCGTATGCTGTGGCGGGTAAAGTCATAGTAATCAGCCAAGATGTGTCCACCGTTTCGAAGCGGGCGCGCAATTCCCGGATAAGGGAAGTTAGTTGGCCGGTTTCCCCGGAATTCGCAGGGGTCTCCCAATCGACATCTACTCCATCGTAATCGTTCGCCTGGAGGAAGCCGACTACATTTGAGATGAGGCTGGCGCGCTTGGCTGAATCGGAAGTAGCGATGGAGAAAGCCGCGCCGCTTCCGGCCCCACCGAGGGAAATCAAGACCTTTGTTCCCGCCGAATGAGCCGATGCCACAAGCTGTGGAAATGGAATGCCAGAGTCGTATGATATCCTTCCATCAGAGTCCGGTGTTCCAAACGCAACTATGATATCGGTGAGATCGGAATACTGCACTTCGGTATAAGGAAGAGCGGAAGAATTCCAGCTTGCGTAATACCCGACCACCTTAACTTGTGCATAGGAGGGTCGCACATTGGTCGCGACGCATAGCAGTAGGATAGCGACAGGAAGCCACGATAAGCGGGCGACAGTATCTGACAAAGAATTGTTCCTTCATAAAGCTGAATTTAACAAACGCCGCAGAGATGCGCGGGAGAAAATTACGGGGCCGCCGACGCGAGCCGGCAGCCCCGCTCCAATAATGGCGGTTAATCCGCTACTTAAGGAGAAGCATTTTTCTTGTAATCGAGCTTGCACCCTGTCGCAGGGTATAGAAGTAAACGCCGCTAGCAAATGAATCCATGTTGACGTTGTAGACGTACTCCCCTGCGGGTTTGTATCCTTCATCAACGACTTTCACAAGCTGGCCGAGGACGTTGTAAACATCCAGGCTGATCACGCCGGCCTTTCTAAGGCTGACTTTGATATCCGTTGTCGGGTTGAACGGATTCGGGTAGTTCTGGGAAAGATCGAACTTCTCAGGAACGACGACCGGTTGCTGCTTAACAGCCGTCACGCCGTTGAACCAATACGGGTCGCCAACCGGCAGGCCGTCGGTACTCGCACTCTGCAGGGTAGCATTAGAGTACTTCAGCGCACTCGCTTCAGGTAAAGGCCATGTCGGCATCCAATTGTTCGGTTCAGGTTGCGGGACTTCAGTCCTCTGGTAAGCGTAAAATTGTGTCGAACCGTTACCCGTTCTGACATCGGCGACCCAGTTTAGGAGGCCGACTCCGTCTGTCGTATCAGAACCAGGGCTGAGGACATCGTTGACAGAGGCGCCGAAACCGGGATCCAGGCTCTGATTTCCGGATTGTACTAGATTCGGGTAAGCAGCGTTTCCAAACATCGCCATCGTCTGGCTGTTCATGAAGACGGGCGTATAAAGTGAATCCGTGTGAGCTGTATCGTCCCAGGCCGTCCAGAAAGACGTCAATCCGGAGGACCAAAAGCAATCGTTGTCCTTCACTTCAATCTTGCGCGCAGCTTCGGCCGCCGCATAATCAGATGCGCTGGTTATCGCATGTCCAAGCAAGTGCGCAGCGGTTGTCGAATCGAGAGTGTCGAGATAGAACACGGAAGGTGTTCTCGGCGGTGCAAGTTCATCCCAACCGCCATTGTACTCCGTCTTATTCTCACCCACAGCGTATGTATCGTAGAATATGTTGTCATCGAAAACTAGGTTGACTTCCCTCTCCGACCAGAACGGTCCCTTCGACGTGAGGAGCACGTCATTGTGGGAAAAATTCATATACGTTGTAAGGCCGGTTGTCTCGACGGGTCCCATAGCGACACCGATCATAGTATTGTACTTGATATCAATGGTATCAGTGTTCCATGCTCCTGCTCCGTTCTCGCTGCGAAGAAGTTCGGGGACATAATAGGCGCTGGCCACGTCTATACCGTTCCTGAAGTCTGAGTTCGTGATATAGAAATTATCGCCGTTCGCGCTGTAGCCAATTTCGAATTGCGACATGTTATCAAAAACGCAGTTATTCACCGACAGCGAGATGTTATCGGCCGACACCTGGACGCCCTGGCCGGACGCGGTATTGTTCAGATTGTTAGGTGCAATGCCCAGCAAATAAAGATTATCGAGTGATACCCTTGTTCCCGCCCCGGTGAGCGTGAAAAACACTCCAGGGATCGAACCTCCTGAGAGGACATCGGCCTGGATGCAGGGGAGTTGGCCATTTGGACCTGGTACTCCGACGATTGTCACGCCCGACTTCAGTGTAATCGTCGCATCAAGCAGGTATGTAGTGTCAACGGACACGAGCTTGTAAACACTATGTGCTTGAGCGCCGTCTGAAAGGGTATCACCGCCGATAACCTGGTCGATGGTTTTCGTGTCATTTGCGTAAACCACAAGCGTGTCGCTTTGTGCAAACGAACGAGTTGGCAAAGTAAAGAGCACCACCATCGCCGTAAGAAACGTCGCGGTGAATAGCTTCTTCATGGTACTACCTCCTTTTAGTTAAGTTTGACGCTAATGCTGTTTATGTATGTCAATCTTGCTTCTTTAAAGCCCGCCCTGGCGCGAGCCCCTGCCAGGCAGGGGGACAAAAATACCGAGCGGGCCGATCACCACCTCGGATGAGAACAACGGATCCCATCCTGGTACAGGGGCGCCCTGGCGTCGCGCGTTGTCGATGAAGTTCGCACCGGCATTATCAGAACTTCAACCGAAGGCCGAGATCGGCGGTCATTCCGTACGATTGTTCCGATTGGGGAACACCGGTCGAGGCTTGTATCACGTTTACATCGTTCTCACCGTTTATGTTGCTGACATCACCATAAAGTTGAAGGCCGGGCCATGGTAAGTCCTGCTTCGCCGAAATGTCCCATCTCGTGTAAGCCGCGGTCGTCGTCCGTAGATAGCTGTAGAAATTCGTTCCGGCAAAAATCTTGTCTTGATAAATCATAGAGGCCCTAATTGAAAAGCCTTGGTAGTCGTAACCGAGCGAGAGGTTGGCAATATTATCAGGTTGGTACAGAAGGGGATCCACATAAGATGTATCTACATAAACCAGAGACCGGCCGATCTTCTCAGTGTTGACATAAGGATATTTTTCTTGTGAAAAGACGTGGGTGTAATTAACGTCGAGGATGAGCCCGTCGAAAGGATGCGGAAGATACCAAAAATGAGTTTCCCAGTCTAGCTCAAAACCGTAATCGACAGCTGGGATGTTATCGTTAACAAACGTGTTTACCTGATAATTGCCAGTCGGCGCAGGCGCAGACGCGATAAGACCTTGCGGGAAATAGTTAAGCGCCTCTCCGGGCAACACGTAATAAGTGTAAGGGAAAATCATTTTCGATATCCGCTTCGCGAAACCTCCGATGGTCAGGAGACCAATGGAATTATTGTAGAATGAAAAGTAGGCGTCATAGTTTGTAGAGCGCGAAGGCGAGAGCTGAGAATTATTCCATGCGATGCTGCCCCCAGTTGAAACGTCGATCCTGGGAATTATCGCCTGGTAGTCGGGATAGGCGAGTGTATTGGTATACGACAAACGGATGCTGAACCAAGTCAGCGGTTTGTACTGCAACGCGACATCGGGCAACAAATAGCCGTGATTCTCAGTGACCGTGGTATCATAATGATTGTAGGGCCCGCCAAGTCCCGATGCAGTAGTCTCGATACCCTGGACACCAGTGTATATCGTTTGGAGATCCTGATATCTGACACCAGGGATTAGCGTTAGCTCAGGACCTAGATTGATGGTGGCCATGACATAAACGGCGCTCTGATTTTCGTGACCGTTGTAGTTGTTTGTCGTTGAATTGAACTGATCATGGAAATATGAAGCGGAAGCTAGCGGATTCTGCTCTATCAGAGTAGCATTCTCTCCTAAAAACGAGGTGAGATTGGAAAGCATACCGTAGCTTAGCGGATAAATCATCGGATAATTGCCGGCGCCTTTAAGAAAGTTGGCGTAGCTGTAGCTCGGGTCCAAGAATGGAGCCATGGGAAGTTGAGTGGTGTTGACGTATGGTCCAAGAGCAGAGAAATGACTCGCTATTAGACTGTCAACATATCTTGCGCTTGCGAGGCCAAGCCCTTCTGATCCTGTTGTGTTATAGTAATAATCCCTTGTCTCATACCTGTAAGCCCCTCCAAATTTTATCACCGATGTAATCTCATCGGAAAGGTTCGCGTTAAACTTCAAATCGAGTCTAGCTGATAAGGACCGTGCGCCGGAGAAGCTGTTGTAGTTGACAACGTTGTTCAGGTAGGTTAGCGCAAGATCGTTGTTGGCCGCCGACGGTATTTCTTGTGGATTAATGTTTGGCAGGTTTATAAGCCCACCAAGTCCTGCTGAACCTTGTTGAAATGTCACCGCCCAATCGTTAGGGTTCTTGTCCTCCGTGTACGCGTGGGAAAGGACGGCATTTACGTGAAAGATAGGTAGCTGATACTGGAAGTGAATGGCGTTAGTGATGACACTTAAAGTCGACGTGGTATAAGCCATCGAGTAATTGTGGATATTGCTGCCACTCCCTCCAGCTATGCCGAAGTACTCTCCACGGTCCTGCGTATTAGTTGTGCCGGTACTGAGAAAATTCGAAAATTTCAGTGTCCCCTCAGGGAGTCTGTAGTCTAGGACTAAGGCCCCATCGTAGCGCTCCCTATTGCTCGGGATGTTGTCCAGACTGAGGCCCTGCGTTAGATAAGTGTTGGGCTGATCTCCGAGATTCGAGTACGATGCCCCGAGTTGGTCGGAGCTGAGATTCCTCCGTTCGACATCTGCCTGGGCGAACACCCCGAATTTGTTGTTGAAGAATCTGTCCTCCACGCTCCCAACGTACTTGTAATTGTTGAACTTGTTAGTCGCATCGGAAAGACCGTTATAACCACCCTGAGCGGTTAGGTTAAAGACGGGAACGCCGGGAGTTACGACGTGAGCTTCACGAAGCTCGAGGTTAACGACGCCACCTATCACGTCAGCATTCATATCTGGAGTCACAGTTTTCTTAACTTCCATTCCCTCCAGCATATTCGACGATATCATGCTCAGATTGACGCTAGAGTTATTCTGATTAGAGGAGTTCAAGCGGACACCGTTAATCTCGATCTCATTAAACTTTGGCGCCATTCCGCGGATCACGACCTCATCAGCTTCGCCTCCGCTTCTTAGAACGGAGACCCCCGGAAGCCTTCCAAGAGATTCGGCGGCATTGGCGTCGGGCAATTCCTGTATTCTTGCGGCAGAAACGACATTCACGATCTGATTTGATGACAGCTGCTGGTTGATAGCCTGGTTCTGTCCGTTCGCCTGAGCAGTGACCACGACTTCTTTTCCCTGGATGCCGACGGCCTGCAGTTTTAATTCGACTTTTGTATTTCTCCCCTTAACAACTTCTACGGTTGTCTCTCTCGCCTTGTATCCTATATAGGTGGTCCGCAGCTCATACGACCCGGGAGGGACATTTCTTATCACGAAATTTCCATTGAGATCGGTGGAAGCCCCCATGCTAGTTCCCACAATCAGTACGTTTGCGCCAGGGAGCTCATCTCCAGTTTGCTCGTCCCTGACAGAGCCTTGGATTGTGCCACTGGCGGCAGCGAAGGCCGAGCCGAGCGAGATAAATAGAATTGACAATGAGACTGCAAGATCGGTAAAGATTCTACGCGACATCATGTTCTCCACTTGTGTTTACGAACTGTGAGTGTTGGTGTAGAGCAATGGATCCGAATCCCGTTTGACGCCCCGCAGTTTGCGGCAAAAAGATGAGGGAGTCGGGATTGATAACACATAAATTTGTCTGCCTTAATGGTGGAAAGACTAGCAGGGAGAGTTGGCGACGAATATTCAACGAATCACCTTAATTCTTTCCACGGGTTTGCATTCATTATTTTGTAATCGTTGAAAACCCCCTGCAACGCAAGAGCGACCGCTCCCTTCAAATATTCCCTGTTTGCTTCCGAGGCGGGGAAAACGTCGACGAATTTGCCTTTTACAGGCAAAGGTCTTTCGTCCAGAGCCTTCATAATCTCAGGGTAAACTAAGTCCCACGCATCGGCAATAGATCCATCGATCACCACGCACTTGGGGTCCACGGTCCTTATGATCGCAGCGACCCCCACGCCTATATAGTGCCCGGTCTGTTTGATAACTAAATTCGCGACCGCATCACCTTTTGACGCGCGAAGAACTATCTCGCTGATCCCAACGTCAGACCCTGAGCCGAATTCTCCTCCTATGGCCGTCATATAGCGACGAGAGACCGCGCGATCGGAGATATACGCTTCCCAGCAGCCCTGAACTCCGCACTCGCAAGTGAGCCCTTCCTCGTAAATGGCCATGTGGCTGAGCTCCCCGGACACACAATGATCTCCGATCACGATCCTCCCATCTATGATTATTCCTGCACCCACAGATTTGCCAATCGAAAGAAAAACAAAGTTCGACGTATCCGTAACACGGTTGCCGAAAAGCATTTCAGCCAGAGCGGAAGCTTTCACTGCATCGCCTACCACAACATTTTCGAGTAGCGGAATCTTCTCCCGTAGAAGTTCACCGACAGATACATTCTCCCATTGTAGCGAAGGCGCAGTTATAAGTCTCGCCTTGTTCGGGTCTACTACTCCAGAGATTGAAACACCGATCGTCCGGGGCCGATCCACACCAACGGAATCTGATAGCGCGAGGAGCTCCTCGGCGCATCTCGACAATGTCTGCGCCGGACTTGCGTGGTTTGTCGGTAGGGATGAGTGCGACTTGACTTTGCCGCATATGTTCGCAATAGCGACGCGCGACACTGACGCGCGGATCTCCATAGCGCCAACATAATGGCTATCGCACTTCAGATAAAGGTCTACTGGAGTTCTCCCCAATCCAGATCCCTCCGCGGTCTTTTCATATATCAGTTCTTCCCTTAAGAGACCCGATGCAACGTCCGAAACGGTGCTTGGGTTTAATCCGCTTAACTTAGCGATTTGGGAGCGGCTTATTGGCTGCATGGCCCTAATTAAGCCGAGGACGACTCCCCGGTTGACGCTTCTAAGAACAGATGCTTTCCCGGTTACCATAGCAACTTCCCTATAATGGTCCTCCTCAGTTTTCCGAATTCAGACTCAGGGTGTTTATTACCGCCTCGAATAAACTGGTGTAGTATAAGCCAACAGATCCTCAATGTCAAGCGTTTTTTTTCCTCGATTATCCCGAAGAAACCGCAAAGACCAACAAGAATCGGCGCCACCTCCAATTTAATAAAGTTTATTTATTCATCATCAAAACTAAGGGCGCGTCAATTGGGACCTTTTTCTCCACTAGCTCCGAGTCCATTTCTAACCTTCCTCCCGCCAGCTAGAACTCGGGGATTCCCGCAATACCATGTTCCGCATCATGGTACAGATCGCAAGCCCTCTGCTCACTCACGCGTCTTCGCAGCCCAGATACCAACGATCAGCCATCCGCGACCAATATTATCACCATTATACGTGAGAGCATTGAGTCCATTCTTTTTAAATCCAATAACGATTTTTGTCGCGAATGAAATTTCGCTCCAATCCAGTAACGTCCTCTTGACACAGCTTATGAAAGTCGACTTTTTTCAACTGCTCCATGACCTGACTAAGAATTTCTCTTTCCCTATCGTGGACAACGTCAAGTTATCCTAGGTTCATTAAGATGACTTTCGAGACATACAAAATACCGGTTACTCGTTGCCATATGGGAGTGGTCATTCGACGCATAGGTAACGCCCCTTTCTTAGCCGATCCCGCAAGGAGATCCACCGTAGAGCATCGTGGCGAAGCTAGTCTTACAGCGATCCCCAACTTAGAGTCATCATTTTCGCTCCGGTGTATTGCATCTGACCAAACAAATGGAGATAGGCACCATTGACATCGAGGGATTGTCACTGATGCTGGTACAAGTCATTAAACGGTAAATTAAACTGTGCACAAGAAATATTGAAAAACGCGATGGTACCGTTCATGCCAAACAGCCAATCAAAGTTCCCATTCCGCGGATGCAATCCGTTCGGATCCGATAACGCAATTTTAATCACTGGCGCATTGAAGAGGCAAGTCCTTAGCGCCGGGACTACATCGTTCCCCATCGAGCCGACCTTGCTCAGGACCATAAAGGGATCGTGAATACCCTCGGTGGTCTCGATGAAGAGTCTGGTGATCTGTCGGGCGGTCGGGTTAGCTGCGCTTGTAAACGCCTGATATCCTTTTGTTGTTGCACGGG
>JAJYRM010000001.1 GCA_021794075.1 Bacteroidota bacterium
TTCACGCTCGAGGCCGATTGGCATTACGTCGGTAACCGCATAGGCGGACTGAACTTTGGCGGCTACACGAGCAGCGGTCAGGCTGTCTTCGTCGTCGGTACGGCGCTTCCGGCTTATACTTACATGAACACCGGCTTGTCCTATTATGTAGCGTCTCAGGCTATAACTCTCAGGCTCGGCGTGACGAACCTCTTCCAGAGCCAGGGTCTCGAGGAGGGCAACCCGAGAGCAAGCGCGGTCGGAAGTTATTTCCTCGCACGTCCGATACTCCCGCGAAGGCTGACATTTAGTGTGGGATACCAATTCTGAAATGTGAAACAACATTCGCTGGCTGGGAGGATCCTCCCAGCCAGTTTAGATGAGCAGCTTATAAGGCCATGTCATCCGAAACAACTTCGGCTTTTATTTCGCTCAGTGATTCCTTTTTCGCGGCGGCGTGCCACATCCGAGCTCACTTTCTTCTTCGACACCTCACACGTTCACGACATTCGTCGCTCCGAGTTCCGCAACGACAGACACCCACTCAATTGCGGGAGTACAATCGACGATTACCGCGGCCGCTAACTGCAATGCTGTGTTGCGAGATTGCTCGCGCTTCTTCTAGTTCCAGAGAACACAACAACGCAATGGCTAGACCCGTGATTCCATTTCAAGTGACCTGAACGCGAGCAGAACGGCAAATGGATGAACACACGCCTTGAGCGTTATATTAAGCTGAACGCATCGGAACGTAAATTACGGCAACGCATGGGCGAGGAGCTCGAAACAACGCTGCGACGGAAAAACAGGTACCGGTCCGACTCTACACCGTCCGAGAATGCCAGGTTCACTTGATCGGACCGAAGATCCTTCTGATCGCGCCATTTAAGCAGCGATCAGCCGACACAGCGATACAAGTATTCATCTAAAGCAAGATCCAGAAAGAGGCTACACTATGGCACGATACACACTCCACACTTGCATTCTAATTCTCCTTCTCGTTGCGACAGCGGCTGTTAACGCGCAACCTAAGGATTTTCAGCTTTCCGCGAACCGCGTCTCGGTGAAGTACACTCCCACGTATATCGGCAATGGAAACATCGGCGTATCTTCGTCGCAGCTCGGCACGATGCCGACGCATTCCTATATGGCGTGGATCTATGAGCATTATCCCGGAGATGTAGCGCGAATAGCTTCCCTCCCCGCTTGGAACGCGGTGAACTTCTTCAACGGTGGTAGCTGGCTCAACGAAACCGATGTTACCGGCGGCGCTATCAAGGACTACCGTCAGACACTCGATATGTATAACGGCGTTTTAAAGACCGGGTATACCTGGATCGAAAAGAGTAACAAGACGGATATTTCAACGACCCTTTTCGTGTCGAGGTCAAACCCGAATCTCGCGGGGATGGAATTCACGGTTAAAGTAGATAAATCGGGCCCTGTGAGAATCATACTACCTATCATACAATGGAGCGAGCCGAAGAGGATGGAACTCGCCAAGATCGCGGATATCAACATTAAAATGATAAACGGCCTTCCGAATGTCTGGTATCCGGGCCACATGACAATAGAGAATCTTATGGCACACGGTGCCCAAACCGGCGCGGTTGAATCGGTGGTGGCGAAACCGGACGGGAATTCCGTTCGAGTCGCGATTGCCCAAAACATATCATGGTATCCACGCTTCATCAACGCGCGGGTAACCGGAGACACGACGGAAGTCGGTCCCTCAATTACTGTTAGTTTCAACGCGAAGGCTGGGACGATTTACCGGTTCTATCGCTACGTGGGGATATTTTCATCACGGGATACAAAAGACCCGTTGCTGTCGGCAAGACGCACAGCATCAAACGCGGCATTAAGTGGATTCCAGACTATCCTAAAATCCAGCGAGACAGCATGGCACAAGCTTTGGAAGACGGATATCATAGTCAAAGGAGATCCTACACTTCAGAAGGTAATTCACTCCTCGATGTTTTATCTCCTTTCGAGCGCGCGCGCCGGGAGCGACTTCGGCATCCCGCCGATGGGACTTTCGAGCGACGGATACTACGGACACATTTTCTGGGATTCAGACACATGGATGTTTCCCCCTCTCCTTCTTATGCATCCCAACATAGCCAGGTCAATGGTAATGTTCAGATACAAAGCGCTCCCCGCGGCGGAAGCTAACGCGAAGCTCAACGGCTACCGGGGGGCGATGTATCCTTGGGAGTCGGACGAGAACGGAAACGAGGCGTGTCCAAAGTTCGCGTACCAGAACGCGCTTTATGAGAATCACGTCACGGGCGATGTGGCTTTCGCCCAATGGCAGTATTATCTCGCGACCCAGAACAAATCATGGCTCAAGCATTTCGGCTATCCCGTTATCAAGGAAACGGCGGACTTCTGGACCAGCAGGGTCAAATATGATCCGGCGAACAAGACGTATAACATCGATCATGTGGTCTCGGTTGATGAAGGACTCATCGGCGTCAACAACGATGCCTATACAAACCTGGTCGCAAGAAGGAACCTGGAGATAGCGACAAGAGCGGCAAAGCTTCTCGGTGAACGTCCGGATTCCATGTGGAGTCGCGTCGCGGACGGGCTTTACATACCTTACGACAGCACCAGACATTGTTACCTCACATACCAGGGCGCGCCTCCGCAGTCTCTCGGAGCAGTCGTCCCGCTTCTTTATTATCCACTTGAACTGAAGGTCCCAAATGAGGTCAAGAAAAACGACCTCGTGAACGCTCTTGGTTTCATGAAAAAAAACGGTACTGGAGTCATGATGGGTATAACGCTTTACCAGATCGTGGCCGCTGAAATCCAGGACAGGACTCTGTTCGAAGATTTTTATAAAATGAGCTACCGGTCATATATCAGGGGTTCATTTAACGTCTTTGCCGAAACGCCAGAAAACATGTCGACAAATTTCCTCACAGGTACGGGAGGCTTCCTGCAACAGGTGCTTTTCGGCTACACCGGACTCAGGATAACATCGCGCGGCCTCGTGAAGGAGTATAAGCCGATGCTCCCGACCGGAGTGACCTCGCTCAGAATTACAAATCTGCATTTCAGGGGAAAGCTGTATGATGCTATAGTCGAGCGCGGAAACACAAGACTCATTCAGAAATAAGGAACGTTTTATGAGGCGATTACTTCTGATCCTTGCCACGATCGCGGCCACTCTCTTCCTGCTCAAACCGGGCTTCGCTCAGTCAGCGGACGAGCACCTCACCAGCATAGAGGTCCTTGTCAAGCCGACTTTGGACTCGCTCATCGCAAAGGAAGACACAGACCACGACAAGAGAATAACAATAGATGACCCGCACATTCCCGACACCGACCTGGGAAACAGACGCTTTTGGTTGACTGCGCTCGACGGGCACAGATATGAAGTCGATGAGACTTACTACCTCGCGAACCTCCTCGAAAATCTGAAACTCGCGGAGGACGAAGGAAAGGACACCTTAACCCTGAGCGGAGCCGAAATTTTTCAGCCGCCCGTCCAGCGCATCGCGGAGTCTATAAAGAATCTCTACTGGTCCGGCCTAACGAGACGAATCGACGAAGCGGGCCTCGAGAAGATATTCAAGGATGAGAAGGTAAAGACGATCGACGGTTTCAATTACGTTTACGTTCCGGATGGCGACACATTGGGTTACGATTACTTTTCCGGTGTGGCGCGCAGCAGGCCGGATTTCAAAATGAAAGTCGTAATGCTTCCCGCCAAAGTTACCCCCCAATACGTCGAGAGTCTTAACGACAGGCCAGGCATCCTTAGCCTCAAGTTGTACAGGAAGCCCGATGGCAAAATCACGGCGACGCCGTTCGTCGTTCCCGGCGGAAGATTTAATGAAATGTACGGCTGGGATAGCTACTTCATAACGCTCGGTCTCCTCCAGGACGGCAAAGTCGCGCTCGCGAAGTCGATGGTCGACAATTTCATTTACGAGATTGATCACTACGGCAAAATCCTCAACGCCAACAGGACTTATTACCTGACGAGGTCACAGCCCCCCTTTTTCACATCCATGGCACTGGCGGTTTATCAGGAGCTTCCGAAAAATGAAGAGACAAAAGCCTGGCTGAAAGAAGTGCTTGAAGCGGCGATCAAGCAGTACAACAACTACTGGATGGGTCCGAATCATCTCACGAAGACCGGACTGAGCAGATACTATGACAACGGCATCGGACCGCCGCCGGAGGTCGAACCGCACAGGTATCATTATCTGTATGCCGAATACGCAAAGAAGTACAACATGAGCGAAGAACAATTCAAGGATGAGTACCTCTCTGGAAGACTTAAAGTACCTTCGCTCGATACATTCTTCAAGAACGACCGGGCGATGCGCGAATCCGGTAACGACGCAAGCTATCGACTCCAGTACGACTGCATCGATCTCGTCACGGTCGACTTAAACTCGCTCCTTTACAAAGAGGAGACGAACATAGCCGACATAATCTCGGATGAATTCAACGGCGAGGTGAGACTAGGCAATGGAAAAGTCGAGAAGAGCTCGACCTGGTACGAAAAGGCCGTGAAACGTAAGAAGCTCATGACAAAGTATCTCTGGGATGCGAAGGCCGGCATGTTCTTCGACTATAACTTCGTCACTAGGAGGCAGACCGGCTATGTCGCGGCAACAACGTTTTATCCTCTCTGGGCGAACCTCGCCACGAAGAAGCAGGCGGAGGAACTGGTGAAACACGCGCTCCCGCTGCTCGACCTGCCCGGCGGCATCGTTGGCTCCACGGAGAAGTCGCGCGGTCCAATCACGAAAGACCGCCCGCAGACACAGTGGGACTATCCTTTCGGCTGGTCGCCGCAGCAGATACTGACATGGGTTGGATTGAAAAACTATGGCTATGGGAAACTCGCACGCGAACTAGCTTACAAGTGGCTCTACACTATTACTGTCAACGCTTACAACTATAACGGCACAATCGCTGAAAAGTACGACATGGTTACTCGTTCATCGCAGGTCTTCGCCGAGTACGGGAACGTCGGGACAAAGTTCTCATACATTACCCGGCAAGGTTTCGGCTGGACAAATGCATCATACGTGATCGGGCTTACTTTTCTCACTAAGAAGCTCATCGCCGATCTCGACAGGCTGATCCCGCCGGAGTGGGTGTTTAGGAACTAGTTTTCGTGTAACCGTAACCAAGAGACGAGCACCCAGCAGTCGGCGGTCGCCATGTTTTCCCCGTCCTCGCGGTGAACCTATTGCCCTTTTATCCATGTTATGTATTAGCAGGTTGACAATTCAGTAATGACTGCTCGAAAGGGAATTAGCAATGATGGACAATAGGACAGTTCTGGTTGCGGGCGCGACTGGAAAACAGGGAGGGGCTGCGGCAAAAGCTCTTATAGAAAACGGATTCAAAGTAAAAGCTCTCACAAGGAATCCGGCTTCCTCCGCCGCCATGTTACTTCAGAAAGCCGGCGCCGAGATTGTGAAGGGCGACCTAACCGACAAGGCCTCATTGGCTGGCGCGCTCAGAGGCGTTAATGCTGTATTTGCCGTGACGACGCCGTTTCAAAACGGTCATGAAGCGGAAGTGACTCAGGGAGTCAACATCGTCGACGCCTCAAAAGCCGCAGGCGTCGGCCAGCTTGTTTTCAGTTCTGTGGCTAGCGCCGATAAGAATACCCGCATTCCGCACTTCGACTCCAAATATAAGGTGGAACAGTACATCGCCGCCTCTGGAGTACCATACACGATCATCGGTCCGACGGCGTTCATGGAAAACTTCATACAGCCGTTTGCCCTCGGCAATATTCGCCAGGGAAAACTAGCGAGGGCGCTTCCAGCCACGCGGCCGATACAGCTTATCGCGGTTGAAGATATCGGCTCGTTTGTCGCATTCGTAATCGAGAATAGCAACGAATTCCTGGGCGATCGCATAGATATTGCCGGTGACGAACGCACGGGGGAGGAAACTGCAATTATCCTTTCGAAGATCATTGGCCGAACGATCAAGTACGAAAGCTTTCCGCCAGCCAGCATCAGGGCTCAGAGCCCCGATTTGGCTATAATGATGGAATGGCAGGAGAAAAACGAATACACAGCTGCCATAAGTAAATTGCGTCTGGACTTTCCTGAGGTCGGCTGGCAAAGGCTAGAGGAGTGGGCAAGGAAAATTGATTGGGAGACATTGCTGGCTTCATAGCTGGCTCCTTTTTGCCTCCTAATTGTCGCGCGCACCCATGCGCTTCCCGCCACATACTCGTTTTAGACCGTCGAGTCCGGCGGAGAAAAAATCGGGCCTAAGCTTCACTGATTTTCAACCTGAAACGGGTGCGGATTCGGCAGACTAATTTCAGCCGATCTTGTACTTCCTCTTCGTCTTCTCGATTACGCCGAGGTGATGCTCAAAGTGCTCCACGGTGTGTTCGAGTACCCCTAGGAGAGTCACCTTTCCGTTTTCGTTGTGGATGCCTGTCCTGGAGAAATCGGAATCTTTCAGGCTTTTCAAAACTGGTGTCATCGAGGCGCGTAAGGTGTAGAAGAGAGCGATCGAACCCTCCACAGATGTTTTCGTGTATAGGAAACTATCGGCCCATTCATTCTGATCGAACGCCATTAGGAGAGGGTTTTCCTCCGCGATGATCTTCTTCATCCTGTAGACGAGATTCAGCTCAGCATCGGCGAGATGATGAACTTGCTGTCTTATAGTCCATTTTTTCGAGGCAAGCCGCCTATCCAAATCTCTGTCGGAAAGCCCGTCCACGCCCGCTATAAGATCGCCTGGGCCGTTCTCGTACCTGCGTATCAATGATATTGTTCTTGTGCTCATTAAGAATCTCCATGAATGGTTATCGTATTCAGCCTAAGGTTTGAATAGAGTGATCAGGACAATGATGACCACGAGTGCCCAGTTTAAGACAAAGAACACCGTCTGCTTGCTGTTAAGCGCCTCCAGCTTATCACTGGCATCTTCCGGAGGGTTGATCTGGTTCATCTGGTCGAGCAGCATTGCTCGCTGGCGACCGGTCTTAGGACTCACAACCATCCCTATCCCGAGAAGGATGATGAAAAAGAAAAGCTTGATGCCAAGCCAGGCATCGGCCCCGAACAAGTCGCCAACACTGATATTTAGGAATATCATGTTGCCAATGCCGCTGAGTATGAGGACAAGGGCGCCAAACGGCGAGAGGAGACCGACACTCCTGAGCATCTTTGCCGCATGTTGTTTCATCCTGATATCGTTCTCCCATCTGAAATTAGCCTCGATGATGGGACCGGCAAACAGAAGAGTGAAGATCATCCCGACCCCGAGCAGGTGAAAGAACAACGATATGTGAAACCAATTCATCTATTGTCTCCTTATTATTTCCTTTAATGTAACACGCCAGAACAAATTTTCGCTGACAAAGACGAACAATACGCCTTACGCTTAAGCACACACTGGTACGCGGCAGGGGAATTCGGCTATAAGTACCACCATACGCGTCACTCTTCTGTTGTCCTCGCCTCCTTGATCGATGCAGCCAATGATGACCTCGTCACACCGGGAAAGTCGATTTTAGACTTCTCGGCAGGCGATCCGATAATTGGGACGGCAAGTTCGCTCGGTCTTACGTTCCTCAAAACACCTCTGTAATTTTCCCGAACTTATGTCATTTCTTGGGAACAAATTGTCTTCTACCGCCTAACGACTTGTACAATTGCAAAATTTCTATTAAGACTTCTGGCCAAGTTTTTCCAACGCCTTGAGGTCCAAACGATCCAAAAGATCGTAAAGTGGAGCAGCATTCATAACGCCGCTTCCGGTTACTTCTACCAGGAACCGATTTGCTACGGGAAGCTGCAGCTTTCCTTCCTTCGATGTGCTGTCGAAGGTCTCGAGCACTCTAATGCCTTTGTACAGGACGGTCTTCTCGTATCCCGTTTCTGTTTTCTTATCGACATCGCTGCCGATATACATGTAAGAAGGAATACTCACCATATCCGTTATCTTGATGGATATGGCGCTCTTCGAAGTGTCCGTCTCGGCGCGATAGATGACCTGGGCCCACGAGGTTGCAAACCCCATCATGGAGGATGTCTCACCGGTCGGTTCGCCGCGCTTGTACTTGCCGAAATCGCCTTCCGGGAGAAACCGCTGGAGCTCTTTAAAATTGTACACCTGAGGCTGCGCCAATGCGGGGACGGAAAAGAGAAGAAGCAACATGAGTGAAAGATTTTTGCAACGCATCCATTTCTCCTTCTATTGGGACAACAGAAGACTTGGCCTGTAGGCGTCACCATAAGTGCGGCGCATTGCCTGCAGGAATTCGGCTATCATATATTTGCCAATAGAATCGGAGAATTCCAAAGGCCCCTTTGGAAAATTTGTACCAAGCTTCATCGCCAGATCAATGGAGTCTCTGTCGGCTATTCCTTCCTCCATCATCAGGTGAGCTTCGTTGATAAGCATGGAGATAGTCCTCGCGAGAATCACTTGTTGAGGCACATTGAGCTGGCCACCTGTCTCGAGCTTCGCAGCTATCTTATGCGCCATCTCAGAGAGTGACTCACTAATAACGGACTCCCGCCTTTCAATTCTCAAGGCGGCCCTTGGCGACTTGCCGTCGTAACTGTAAAATCCCTTCCCGGTTTTTCTGCCAAGCAAACCGGACTCGACCATCTTTTGCTGCATGATCACGGGCCTGAATCTAGGTTCGTGGAAGAATTGCTCATAAATAGATTTTGACACGAGAAGATTCACATCCACACCTACGAGGTCAAGCAGTCTGAACGGCCCCATCGGGAACCCGGCAGACTCAAACGCGAAATCTATTTCCTCTACGCTGCCCAATCGCTCGGAGAGAAACCTCAGAGGTTCAAGGTAGAAATGCCTCGCACACCGGTTCACTACAAAACCCGGAGTATCTCTGGTAAGGATCGGCGTCTTGCCTATCTGTCTGACGATCTGAGAAAGCTCCTGCATGGCCTCCCCCGCAAGGAAGTCGGTCTTCACGACCTCCACCAGTTTCATCTTATGCGCTGGATTGAAGAAATGCAGGCCCGCGATCCTGTCCCGACCGGCGCAACCATTGGCAATTGCGCCGATGGACAGGCTCGACGTGCACGAGGTCAACGGAACTTCAGAAGAACATATCCGGTCCAACTTTGCGAATAGCTCCTTCTTGATCGCGAGATCTTCCGTAACCGCCTCCACAACTAGATGCGCCTCGGAGAAATCAGACAGCTCAGTCCGCGGATGGATCCTCGCAATCGCCGCCTGCGCGTCCTCCGCCTTTATCCTCCCCTTTTCAGATTCGCGGTGAAATTCTTTGACGATTAATTCCAGCGAATGAGCCACGATTTCTTTCGAGAGGTCGTACAGCAAAACGTCCCATCCGCTCCGGGCGAACGAGATGGCAATTCCCGCACCCATTGTGCCGGTTCCTACAATACCTACCGCTCTCATCAGGCTGATATCACCCCATCTTCCTCCATCTTCTCCCAGTCAGGTTTCCAGTCTGGAAGTTTCAAACCGCATTCGGAACATCTTAGCCGCACCTCATCGACGAATCCCTTGCGGACTTCATCGTTGTCTCTCGCTTTCAAACCGTATTTCCTGTGAAGCGCGTTCCCCTCATTGTTCGACCTGCCGAAAATACTCATAGCCATCGGGTACCAGCGATTGAGAGCCTCCTGCACTCCGGCTTTCGCGGAATGGTCAAACGCGAGCTTTCTCACCCAGAAATCGCCGTGACTTACGTGCATTGCCTCTTCCTTGAAGATTCGTTCGATCTCTCTCCTCCACGGACCATACGAAGACTTACGAACATCCTCCAGCTGGTGACCAGCGCCGCGGTCCATACAGAACTGGAACAGTATAAGATCCGTCCATGTATCTATCTTGTAATAAGAGACGTGCACTCGCCCATTATCGACGGCCCGCTCGAGTCCTGGATCGTCAGAATTGAAGTCGGCCTCGTGGGTATAATCGTGCATCGCGACATGCGATTCCGCATCGATGCCAATGTCGGCCAGCAGGCGGTACATGGACCTGGCGTGGCGCACCTCATCCTTGACTATATTTGCGACCGCAAGCTTCTCCTCGGTATTCGGCGCCTTTACGATCCATGGCACACATCCGAACGCGCCTGCGAGTTCAGAATCCGCTTGCTGCAACATAAGGCCGGTGAGACTGACGTAGTATTCATCACCCATCTCGTCCACCGTTTCGATAGACTCTCCCTTCTGCAACTTCTCCCACATCCGTCTTTCGCGCTCTGCATCCGACAGGCCGGATGGATTTCTTGCTGGATCTGTCGCCATAATCGTCCTCCTCTCTGACTTTAGACGGGGCACACACCCCCCTCATGTATTTACTTCCGCGGCGCCGGCTAATTGCCTCTGAAAACCGGAGGACGTTTCTCGATAAAGGCTTGCGTCGCCTCCTTTGCGTCCTCCGTCCGCCCGGAGATTTCCTGCATATACGCTTCGTACTCAAGCGTCTGTTCGAGTGAGTATACCGCCGAATGCCTGAGCATCTTCTTTATCGTAGAATACGCCTTCGTCGGACCGCTTGCGAACCTTGCAAGTATCTTCTCCGACTCGGCCACAAATTTGTTGTCCGGGAACACCCTGTTTACGATGCCAAGCCTCAACGCCTCTTCCGAGGAAATCTCTTCTCCGAGGGCTGCCAGTTCAAAGGCCTTAGCATATCCGACAAAACGGGGGAGAAAGAATGTGGAGCCCGAGTCCGGGACGAGTCCGATTCTCACGAAAGCCTGGATCAGTTTCGAGCTTGAAGTCATAATCCGATAATCGCACGAGAGCGCCAGGCTCATCCCAGCCCCAGCCGCCACTCCGTTCACGAGCGCTATAACAGGCTTTTCCATCCCCGTGACAAGCTTTATGATCGGATTGTACCTCTTTCTCAACGAGTCGGCGAACGATTTAAGCTGCGATGCTTCTTTTAGGTCCTGCCCCGATGAAAACGCTCTTCCGCTCCCCGTTATTGAGACACAACGCACGCTCCTATCAGCCGAGAGTTCCTTCAAGGCGATTTGGATATCGGTAGTCATCTTGTCGTTTAATGCGTTCAATGAATCCGGCCTGTTCATTGTCAGGCGCCCGATCCCTTCGCCGATCTCGACGCTTATCGTCTCAAAATCACGCATGGTGATAGGAGCCTTCAAGCTGACGCATGGCGGGATTATGTGATCTGAACTTGCGGAGGTAATTCAGAACCGACCTCATATCTTTGGGAAGTTCGGCCTCAAAATTCATTTCCGAGTTTGTGCCCGGATGGACAAAAGTAATCGAAGCGGCGTGAAGGGCCGACCTCGAAAGAAGCGGTTTCTCGTCCCCTTCGGAATAATAGTTCGGCTTGACATCCGAGAGAAAGAACGGTGCACCGTCTCCGTAAATCCTGTCGCACAAGATGGGGAGTCCTATCGACGCGAGGTGTACCCTTATCTGGTGGAGCCTCCCGCTCTCGGGCATCGCCCTCACAAAAGCGTAACCGTCGAACAACTCCTCGACACTGAATTTTGTAACAGAAGGCTTGCCGTGTTTGCTGTTCACCTTCATGACACCGGGGTGGCTCGGACTTTCGGATATCGGCGCATCGATGACCCCGTCCGCTTCCATTGGCTTTCCTACGACTATCGCCACGTAATTCTTATGGATATCTCTGTGCTCGAACTGCGAATTCAATTGAGCGTGTGCGTCCGCATCTTTCGCAAAGACTATTACGCCGCTGGTCTCTTTGTCGATGCGGTGAACGACGAAGATTCCGCCGAATTCATCCTTCAACGCGGTATAGAGATTCGGCAGAGACTGGTTGTACCTGTCGGGAAGGACGAGAAACTGAGGCGGCTTCTCAATCACAATTATTCTCTCGTCCTCATAGATAATTGAGCCGTTGTGCGCTCTCAAAATAAGGTCGAGTCTTCTTTTCATTTCATTACCTGTTATTCGCCGCGGATGATCAGGCGCGTTTCATTTGCCTTTCCACTGCGGCATTCTTTTTTCCATGAATGCTCTCATCCCTTCCTTCTGATCAGGGCTTGAAAAGAGCACGAAGAAATTTCTGCGTTCAAATTCTAGTCCGTCTCTCAAGGCAAGCTCATCGGCCTTGGGGACCGCTTTTTCCCGAGTCAGACGGCCACGGAGGATTTCGAAGCGATGATCATCCCGATTCTCCGCGTCCGCGTCAAACCGCTCCAAATCGGCCGCGAGCTCCGTCAAAAATCTATGGCTCAACGCGTTGAGAACTTCCGGGCGATTTAACTGGATGGTCACAGCGGGAACTTCTTTGGTGAGAATAATATTTTCGAAATCCATCGGCGCTCCGGCTTGGTAAGTGCCCTCCTGCCATGAGTTGTCCGGATCAAGCAGCACCACGGCAGAGGACTCAAAAATTTAGACGCGATCCAAAAAAGAAACAAGTGGAAGCGCCAGGTCACTTGATGACGTTTCACGTCCGCGCCCGTGAACCTCAACCGCCGCGCGTGAAAATTCGCTCGCCTGAAACGCCGAAGCTGTTCTCGCGCCAACCTTCACATATCGACTTTCAGCGCCCTGACACCGAAGAGCCTCGCCAGTCCGAAACAAACGACTCCAACAAGTCCAAGAATCCATGCTCGTGAGACATCGACGGGGATATTCCCTCTCGAAGCGAAATAATCGAATGTCTGATTGAACACCACCGAACTGAGTATCACCATTACTCCGATCGAGACAAGGAGCGAAACCGTCGCGCCGTGTGACGAAGATATCCTGACCGGGTTGTTTTCCTTGTAGTTCGCGAAAACACCCCCGAACATCATTACAAACGACGGAAAGACTACTCCGCCAAGCGAGCCGTAGATTACGCTAGCGGTTATGAGCCCCCTAAAATTCTTGAAAGGCGACGGCGCGGCGTATCCGAGAATAGCTCCGACCGCCGTGAGGAAGATGATGCTCGGAACGAGCTTTGAGTAGAATACCTTCTTAAGACTCAACGGCGAGGAACGAAGCAACCACATCGTCTCCCCTTCAAGGCTTAGCATCGGATACACGAATCTCACAGATAGGGAGACGACAAGGAAGCTGTTGAACGCGTAAATAAGCGTGAACGCTGAAGAAACTATGAAGGTATCGGGAAGATAAATCTTCATCTCGAAAAGGTTCAGGAGAAAAATCCCGATAAGCACCATCAGCACCGCGAAATGAAATGTCTGACTCGGCTCTCTTACGAAAACAAGCAGATCCCTTTTCATCAAAGAGATGCCCTTCGGCGGCGCCCGGTCGGGCTGCGAGAACGGCTCGGAGCCATCTTTGATTTTGCTTTGGAACAGTTTATGCTTCGCCGTCCAGTAGGCTTCCTCGTAATATTTATCCGCCAGCCTGATCATGACAAGGAATAGCAGGAAAGCAACCGTGCAAACAATCAGCGCCGATGCGGCGGCACCCACAAAATTTCCTGTCGTCGCGAAGTAAAAGAAGTTCGCGGACCAGAAACTCGGCGCGAAGTAATCGAGCTTGGGATCGAGAACCCCGAGGTATCTGTCGATGTGAGGATAGTATTTCATCACGTTGGTGAACAACGTGAACGGATTATTTAGTACTACGTACGAGTAAATGCTCGCCGCGTACAAGAGCGTCACTGTGAGCACGGCCGTTCTTATAGATACTCGCTGTGCGATTTTCAGTACTACAAGCAGGACAATTGCACCGACGCAAGCCGCCGAGAGGATCAGCGGGAGAATCGAAAACACAATTCCAGTGATCGCCACCGCCAGGTTCCCGAAGTATCCCGCGTACCCGGAGACCGCCGCCAGGATGGCAATTATCATGAGAGCTGAGCTGTAGAGGAACGAGTCAAGAAACTTTGAGGTGAATATCTCCACTGGCTTTAGAGGCAGCGTGTGAAGAAATTCCGCCTCGTTGTTCCTGAAAATCGTGGCGAACGCCACTAGTATATTCGCGATGCTGATTATGGCGAAGAAAACGAAGAGCGCGAGAGCAAGAAGCCGGTGATAGAGGAATAGGCCGATCTTAGCCTGGACAAGGAGGTACTTGGTCGCAATCTCCACGATTAAGTAAGTGAGATACGCGAAGAGGGTAAACGTTAGGATGGAAAATACGGATCTGGCGAGATGGCGGCTGACGCGCTCTCCACCTTCGAGGTATAAGAGGTGAAGTTTCGTTCTGACAAGATCTCTTAGCATTGGCGGATTAAGATGTCAGTTCAAGGTATTTCTTTTCCAGCTTTTCGACCCCGTCGCCCGAAAACTGTTCCACCGGGCTCTCAAACACCAGCCGCCCAGCTTTGATAATGCCCAACCGGGTGCATATCTCTGTCGCCAGGGAAAGCTGATGTGTAGTCATGAGAATGGCCGCGCCCTTGGCGGCCGTTAGTTTCATCTGGGTTTTGAAAGTCTCCGCTCCCTTTGGATCGAGCCCCACCATTGGCTCGTCTATCACGATAAGTTTCGGTTTGTGAAGCATCGCCGCCGCGAGAACCAGCCTCTGTCTCATCCCCTGCGAGTAATCCTCTATGCGCCTGTTGAGCCATGGCTTAACCTCAAACGTCTCGGCAACATCCTTTAGAGCTTCCGAACTTTCAGCCTCTCTCATTTTATATATCCTGGCAACAAAAAGTAGATACTCTAATCCAGTCAACTTGTCGTAAAGGAAAGGCTGGTCGGGTACATACGAGAGGTATTGTTTCGCGTCATGGGGGGAGCGGTGCGCGTCTATTCCGTTAATCAAGACGCGGCCTGAGCTGGGTTTGAGCAGCGTGGCGATCATCTTAATCGTTGTGGTCTTGCCGGCGCCGTTCGGGCCGAGGAACCCGTATATTTGCCCCGCGTCGACCCTCATGGAAATGCCGTCAACGGCGGTGAAGGATCCAAATTTTTTCTTCAGCGAAACGAGCTCAAGCATCGTGCAATGTTCTCCAATACTATCTCGGCACAAACAGCGACGCAAGGAGGCTGGCTGGGTATCGGGTACGTCCAGCCAGGTACCACAGTCATTTATCCTAACTTCAATCCATGAGTCAACGTCACTATTCAGGGCCTATTTCTGCTTGAAGACAAGTCGTATTGGAACGCCCTCGAACTTAAACTTCTCCCTGAGTCGGTTTTCGAGAAAACGCTTATAGCCTATCGAAATCTCCTCCGGCAGGTTGGTAAACATGGCAAAAGTCGGAATTTTACTTTCAACCTGTGTAATGTACTTGATCCGGATATCTTTTCCTGTCTTGGAGGATGGCGGTGTGTTTTCTATCAACGGAAGAAGATAGTCGTTGAGTTCGCTCGTCTTAATCTTCACCTTGGCGCTGTCCAATACTTTCAACGCGTCAGTCAGTAATTTTTGAACGTGCTGTTTCTTTAGCACCGATACAAAAAAAACAGGCACGAAATCGTAAACCCTCAGCCTTTCCTTGATCTTATGCTCGTACTGCTCGGCAGTAACCTCTCTTTTGTCGACGAGGTCCCATTTATTAACCCCTATTATCGCGGGTTTTCCCTGCTCGATAGTGTACTCGACAATTTGAAGATCCTGTTTTTCGACGCCGATGGAGGCATCGAACATGACTATCGCGGCGTCACATCGCTCAACGGCCTGGAAGGTCCTGAGAGCGCTGAAGAACTCCACTGACTCTTTTATCTTGCTTTTTTTCCTTAGCCCGGCGGTATCTATGAGGACAACGTCCTGGTCCTGGAAGCGGAGGAGCGTGTCGACGGTGTCTCTCGTCGTACCCGGTATGTTCGTCACGATAGAGCGCTCTTCGCCGAGGAGAAAATTCACAAGTGATGATTTCCCGACATTCGGCTTCCCGATGATAGCGATCTTTTTCGAAGGCGAGGCATCTTCTGCCGGTTTGGCGTCCGATGCGATCCCCGCAATCTCATCGAGAAAATCGCCGACCGTCCTGCCTAGCTGCGCCGAAATCCCAATTACCTTCTCGAACCCAAGCTCGAAAAACTGAGCGATGTTCCTTTCGTGCTTGGCGTCGTCTATCTTGTTGACGGCGAGAAGAACTTTCTTAGCCTTCTTGCGAAGTATCTTCGCGACCTCATTGTCAACCGGGTGAAGTCCTGTTGATCCATCCACCACCATCACTATAATGTCGGCCTCGTCGACCGCGTACTGCGCCTGTTCCCTTATCGCCTTCTCGAACACGTTCTGAGAGTCGGGAACGAATCCGCCCGTGTCTATCACGGTAAACATCCGGCCGCGCCATTCGAAGGATCCGTAATTTCTGTCTCGCGTGACTCCCGGTTTATCGTCGACTATGGCACGCCTTCCGCCGATAAGGCGGTTGAAAAGCGTCGACTTGCCGACATTAGGACGGCCAACTATCGCAATTGTAGACATATCAGTCCGCGAACACTTCTGCGCCCTTATTAACGGGCTCGAAAATTTCCACGCGCCAGTTCAATCCTAGCCGACGAGCAAGATCCTGGAAGGATTCGCGCACTTTGGCAAACTCCTCAAGACAGAACGCCACACAACTGCTTCCGGCCCCGCTGACCGTAAACCCCAAAGCGCCGCTCTCCATTGCGGCTCCCGCGAATTCATCGTAATGCGGTATCAGCGTCTTCCGATACTTTTCATGCAACTCATCCTTCAGCGCTTTCTTTATCATGACATAGTCGCCAGAGGCTATCGCAGCAACGAGAAGAGAGCTGTGCTGGACGTTCGATACAGCCTCCGCTAATGAGACGCTCGCGGGGAGTATTTTCCGCGCGGCTTCGGTCTCAACCCTGGCATCGGGAAGAACGGCGACAAATTTCAGTTTGCCGTCTACCGGAATCCTGATTCTGGCGTAGCCGGAGTTGTTGCGAGCGTTGACGACCAGCCCGCCGAACATCGCGGCGCTCACGTTGTCCGGGTGGCCTTCGATCTCTACCGCGACGTTATATATTTCTTCCATGCTAAGCTTACTCGCTGAAAATTCATTGCCCAGGAGGAGGCCGCAGACAATCGCGGCACCGCTCGCTCCAAAGCCGCCGCAAGCGGGAATTCCATTCTGCACTCTAATACGCATTTCGGGCGTTTTGCCGAGCAGTTTCTTCGCGGCAAGAACTATCAAATTACGCTCATCCACCGGGATATGAGCGGCGCCTTCGCCGCTCACTTCTACCGATAATCTGTTTGAGGGTTCAGCTTCAACAGTCAGATATCTATTTACAGCCAGCCCGAGCGTATCGAACCCCGGACCCAAATTGGACGTCGACGCGGGGACAACTATCCTTTTGAAAGATCGAGAAGACAGTGAAAACTCCTTTTTTGACATAAGAAATATATCTTTGGAAGGGAGATTTTACAAAGAACGGCGAGAGTTGTCGCGAAGTTACGACTCGCCTCGAACGCGAGTCTTAACTTATGGCAAATACTCTTGATTTTCCGCCGCACGAATGAGATTTTAATACTAGATGATTCCCGTCCTTATCTTTTGGATTCACATAACCGGCGCGGTTTACCTCTTCGTGAAGAAATATTACGAAGAGACAATCGGGGAAGCCTTTCTGACGCTCGGCTTCGCCGCGATCATATTTACGGCTGGCTGGACTTTCTCTTCTTTCATGGTCCACATGCTCTTCGGACCTCAGGGGGTCAGTCGAATTCTCAACGACGACTCGCTATCACTCATACTCCTCACGATGCTCGAGGCAATCTTCTACAAGTTGTGGTTCCGTAAATCGTCCGCGGGAACGCAGCCCGGCGCGGTGGCAGATGACGACTAGGGAAATGCATAAGCTTTCCCATTCCGAAATCGCTGCCCGAAGAAAGAGCGTCGAACAAGCAATCGCCTCAAGCAGAACTCCGATTTACGGATTGATCGAAAATGTCCGCAGCCTTTACAACGTCGGTTCAATCTTCAGAACTTCCGACGCCGTCCTTCTTTCGAGATTATACATCACCGGATTCAGTCCGCACCCTCCGCGCCCGGAAATATCCAAGACGGCCCTCGGAGCCGTCGAAAGCGTTCCCTGGTCCTTCCACAAAAACCCGATGGAGGCGGTTGAAGAACTCAAGTCAAAAGGCGTCAAACTCATCGTGCTCGAACAAGTGAAAGAAAGCGTTCCAATTTGGGAGCTCTCGACCGGCGTATTTCCCGCCTGCATCGCGGTCGGCAACGAAATTGGAGGGATAACCAAGGACGTTCTCGACGCAGCCGACATCGCAGTTGAGATTCCCATGCTCGGCGTCAAGCACTCGCTAAACGTCGCCGTGGCGTACGGAGTAGCCGTGTACAAACTGTTCGAAATGTATACCCGCCTGAATGGAGAAAGAAAACTCTGAGCGCTAGGCTCTAAATTCTAAACATCGTAGAAACCCAATGGGGAAAAAGCGGAGGGTCGGCGAGCCATTTGGGATTTACCATTTTGAATTTGAGTAGGGTTCAGATCTTAGAATTTCGATTCTCTTTTTAGAAAGCAGAGGTGAAGTACTCGAACCTCTCTTCGGTGTGAATCCTAATAACCCCTGCCCTGACAAGATTGACTAAAATTCGCGATGCGCGCCGCTCGCTTATGTTTACAAATTTGGCATAGTCCCTGACAGTTATCCGTTCCTTCTCTTCGAGATATTTGAAAAGCCTTCTCTCGTTTTCACCGATTATGACGGATAACGGTTCGCTATCGGGATTCTCGCTTTCCAGAATTTTCACGACTTCTCTGCTCGCGATCACGCTCTTGTCGTTTATCCTGATGTAAACTCTCGCGTCGCGTGAAAGGACATCCCGAAAATCTTGCAGCCTGTGGGGTTTGATCCGGCTCTCCTCGACGATTGCGACCACAACGTCCTTCCTGTTCAGCTCAATCACCTGAACGATGGGGTCGATCGGAGGCTCGCAGTAGTCCTTCGCCGCTTCTCTGATTAGGTCTATTTCCGATTTCTCGCTCGGCACTCCATAGATTGTCCCATCATCGTCAACGCCGAAGAGTATCATTCCTCCTTTAGTGTTCGCGAAGGCTATCAACTCTTTGGCAATCTTCTCGACCGAACTGAACTGGCGTTTGAATTCGATCTTGAAATTCTCGCCTTCCGAGATCAGAGTTTTTAGTTCAGCGACGTCCACGTCTTCAAAATTCTCAATTGTTAATTTTGAACTCTTAGCTGAAGTTAAGAAAGATCCGATTCAAAATTAAGTATGGAGGCTGCTCATTTTTTTGCTTGATTGATCGCCAAGAATCTCCCCGTCAACGCCCTATTAACCTTCTAGAAATCATGATTTAGAATTCGGATTGCTCACCATCCTCTTGCTTTCATTCTTACGAGGATATCCGCGGTCCTGAATTCGACGAATCTCGCCTCTGACTCGGGTGAAAAATGAAGCGGGTCTGGAACGATCGCTTCCAGCTCCGCCGCCTGATCTCGCGTAAGCGCCGATGCGGGTTCATTAAAGTAGTATTCACTCGCGGCCTCGGCGCCGAAAATGCCACGGCCGAACTCTATGTAATTAAGATAAAGCTCCAGTATTCGGCTCTTGCTGAGATAAAAGTTCAGCATGTATGCGGATATCATCTCGTTAAGTTTAGTCAGCGGATCTCTGCTAGTAGAAAACCAGAGATTCTTCGCAAGCTGCATCGATATCGTGCTCGAGCCGCGAACTATCCTCATCGCCCTGACATCCGCTTTGAACGCCTGCTCGACCTCGTACCAGTCGACGCCGTTGTCCTGGTAGAAGGTTCCGTCTTCGCCAACGATGATCGCGTGAACAAGGTTCTTGGAAATCATAGACAGAGGAACGAACGTCCTGTGAATCACATAACGCTCGCGCCTGGCCTTAGCCTGGCTTATCCTCTCCTTCATGAGCGCGGTGACGCGTGGATTCACGGTGCGGAGCCTTGCCACTTCCCATGGCGTGGGAAGCAATATCGCTTCGACAACCAGGAATGCAAGAACAAGTATGGATACTACTCGCCGCGCTGAGAGCCGGTGGCGGCGCAGCCTGATCTCACCATTCATTTATGAGAATCAAGATAGCTCTGCAGGATCAATTGTGACGCCATTCGATCCAGATTGCCTTTTTTCTGCCTTTCCTTTTTCTTCACACCGAGCTCCAGCTGAGTCCGTTGTGCCATGGTCGTCGTGAATCTTTCATCCCATTCGACGACTTCGACATCAAGCGATTCACTCTTTAACCTGTCACGGAGCTTCTGAGCAAACTTCGCCGCTTCGATCGCCGAATCGCCCTCCTGCCCGCTCAGTTTCAGCGGTTTGCCGACGACTATTTTTCCGACCGACATCTTTTTGACGACCTCCGTGACCCTGGCAACAAGGCTTGAATTGTTCTCCAGCGTTTCGATCCCCTGGGCGATTATCCTTAAGGGATCGCTGACAGCTACACCGACGCGTTTCATCCCGAAGTCGATACCCATTACCCTCATTCCATCAGCCATTCTGATTTCTCCCGGGAGAGCCAGTAGATATTCTGTCCACCTTAGTAACTCCCGCGATTTTCTTGAGTTTATCTATAATGCGCTCCAGGTGCTCTTTGTCTTTCACATAAACAATTATCTGACTCTCGAAGATGGCGTCTCTGACTTCCGCCGACACGCTCCGTATGTTCGTGTTCTGATAGCTTGAGATGGAGTGAGTAAGCTCTGTAAGAATTCCGGGCCGATCCATCCCGGAGACCGAGACACCCGCGACGAACAGGCCGCCGCTCTCGCCTGGCCAGGTGGCATCCACGATCCGCTCCCGAGCGGCGCCTGCCATTCGCGCAAGGTTAGGGCAGTTCTTCCTGTGGACCTTAATTCCCTCCCCAGTCGTCACAAACCCCACAATTTCGTCTCCCGGTATCGGGTTACAGCATTTCGCGTAAGATACTTTCCAGTCGCTGCGCGAACCGTCCACGACGATCCCCTCCGACGATCTCCTGGCGATCTCCACGAAAGTCTGTGTGGGTTTAGCGGCCTCGGATGTTTCCTTCACCGCCCTCTGCTGCGTCAAGCGGGCGATCAGCCTCTCCGGCTCTACCTCCTCTTCGGCGATTGCGACGTAAAATCTTTGCGCGTTCTCGTACTTAAGGTCCCTTAAGAGCTTCACGAAATCGTCTTCGCCCAGCGTCAGTTTATGTTTCTTCAGCCTCTTCGTCCAGGTTTCTTCTCCCTCTACGGCCTTCTTCCTCGTCTCGTCGTTTATCCAGCGCCTTATGTGGGCTTTGGCCTTTCTCGACACGACGAATTTTTCCCAATCCGGATTGACGTTCTGGTTTGAAGAAGTGATAATCTCTATCTGGTCGCCGCTGTTCAGCTTGGTGTTGAGCGGAACGATCCGTCCGTTCACCTTCGCGCCGACGCAATGAGTGCCAACCTGCGAGTGTATTTCGAATGCGAAGTCTACAGGAGTCGATCCCTTGGGGAGAACTTGAAGGTCACCCTTCGGCGTGAAAACGTAAATCTCATCCTGGTACAGGTCGAGTTTGAATCCCTCGAGGAAACTTTTGGCGGCGTCCTCACCGCTCGAAATAGCCGGCTGCTCAAGGATCTCGCGAACCCATGAAATCCATTCATCGAGCTTCCGGTCCGTCACGTTCACATCCTCTTTGTACTTCCAGTGTGCGGCGACGCCACGATCCGCGACTTCATCCATCTGGCGCGTCCTGATTTGCACTTCTACCATCTTCCCTTCCGGCCCGACAACCGTCGTGTGGATCGACTGGTAACCGTTTTGCTTTGGAACGGAGATGTAATCTTTGAAACGCTCCGGCACGGGAGTGTAAATCTCCGAGACGATTCCGTACACCGAAAAACAGTCGTTCTTGTCAGGAGTATCGAGAATTACCCTCACGGCAAAGAGGTCGTATATCTCCTCTATCGGCTTGTTTCGCTTGATCATTTTATTGTAAATACTATAGATATGCTTCGGTCTTCCTAGGATCTCGAATTTATAATCATCCTGCTCGAGGCGCTTCTTTATCGGCTGGATGAATTTTCTAATGTATGCTTCGCGCTCTCTTCGCTTCGCGTTGAGTTTTCTTGATATGAATTCGTACTCTGACGTGTTGAGGTACTTGAATGCGAGGTCTTCGAATTCCCACTTCACCTTGGCAAGACCGAACCGGTGCGCCAGAGGCGCGTATATCTCAAGCGTCTCCATCGCGATCCGCTGCTGCTTCTCGGGACGGAGGAATGATAGCGTTCGCATGTTGTGAAGCCGGTCCGCGAACTTTACCAGGATTACCCTGACATCCTTTGCCATCGATAGAAGCATCCTCCTGTAGTTCTCCGCCCGGGTTATCTCATGGCTTTCGACCGCTCCGGAGATTTTTGTCACCCCGTTCACGATGTCCGCGATGCCGTCCCCGAATTCGGCTCTGATCGATTTAAGATCGTATCCCGTGTCTTCGACAACATCGTGAAGAAGCGCGGAAGCTACCGACACGTCATCAAGCGGAATTTCTTTTGCCACCACGAGGGCGACCTCATATGGATGAGAAAAATACGGTTCTCCTGACGCGCGCGGCTTTCCTTTGACGTGGGCGTTCCAGCTGAACTCGAACGCACGCCTTATCAGATTCTCGTCGAAGGCATAGAGATTATTTCTGCACACGTCAAGGAGTCGGTTCAACTTCTCGACGCTTTTGACATCCGCAAGGTAAGACACTTAAAAACCTTCCAAAATATCTTCAATATCCAATTTAAGGGAGTGGCCATAATTTCCAAGCCCCTTCCAAAGCTCCAGAGTAGACCTAAAGAAATGAATTCTTCATTTCACGAATCGCCGCATTTACACCGATGACAATGACATATTCTCAAAAAGGGGTAATCAACTCGGGATCGCGCAGATGCTTTTTCTTGATTCAAATCCCACAAACGTCTGGTTTTCGTATGATTAGCAACTGCATTTGACGTATTTGAGGAATTCTCCATCATTTCTTCTCCCAGATGTTTTGTCAAACTTATCATGACTCATTTTCGTTGACTTTATTGGCCTTGCTGGCTAAATTAATCAGTCCTAAAGGATTATCCGGACGATTCTGCCGAACCTTTGGCGAGACATCGCCGGGGTGGCGGAATTGGTAGACGCGAAGGACTTAAAATCCTTTGGCCCCAAAGGGCCGTGCGGGTTCAAGTCCCGCCCTCGGCACTGTCCGAATCCCCTATGGGCAACCTGTCCAACCCCGCGGAAGCGGAGATTCGTTCTGCTAAAGTCACAGGACGTGGTTGGTTTAGAGTTGAGTTCTTGTATAACTTGTTTTGGTTTTCCGGGCGATTAGCTCAGTTGGTTTAGAGCGCTACATTGACATTGTAGAGGTCAGAAGTTCGAATCTTCTATCGCCCACGAGTTCCGCTCTATAGATCGGGGCAATAGTAGATTTCCAAACGAGTTGAAAGCTAGAAAGTCGAGAATATTAACACGAAATCGCCGGGGGTTTGGTTCCAGAAGAATCGGAGACTCCTCCGATTTTTTGTTATGAAGAGAATAGTCGAAAATGCCTAAGGTAACTTTACCCAATAAGTCGATCATCGAAGTAGCCCCCTCTACTCCGGCAATTGAAATTGCGAAGAAAATCAGCAGGTCGCTCGCGGAAGACGCGCTCGCGGTAAAAATCAACGGAAAAGTCTCGGACCTGAACACCCCTATTGCTTCGGACTGCGAATTGCAATTCCTCACCTTCGAGGATCCCGAAGGGAAAGAGGTCTACTGGCACAGCAGTTCGCACCTCATGGCGCATGCGATCCAAGCACTTCACCCGGAAGCAAAATTCGGAGTCGGTCCGGCCATCGAAGACGGCTTCTACTATGATATCGATATTGACAAGACTCTCACCCCAGACGATCTCGAAGCCATTGAGAAGAAAATGCACGAGATCTCGGAGCAGAACGCTTCGTTCGAGAGAAAGGTTGTGCAGAAGGAAGACGCGCTAAAATTCTTCAAGGCGAAGAAGGACCCCTACAAGCTCGAAATAATCGGCGCGCTTGACGAGACCATAACCTTCTACAGCGAAGGTGAGTTCACCGATCTCTGCCGCGGCCCGCATGTCCCATCGGCCGGAAAGTTAAAGTACTTCAAGCTCCTCGGCACCAGCGGCGCCTACTGGCGCGGCGACAGCAAGAACAAGATGCTTCAGCGCGTGTACGGCGTCTCGTTCCCTAAAAAGAAGATGCTGGAAGATCATTTAAAAATGCTCGAGGAAGCAAAGCTGCGAGACCATCGAAGGTTGGGACGTGAGCTCGAGCTGTTCGTGTTTCATGACATCGCCCCCGGCGCGCCCTTCTGGCTTCCCAAAGGCATGATTATCTTCAGAGAACTCGAGAAATTCATCCGCGAAGAACTCGACAGGATGAATTACGACGAGATCTCTACTCCGATGCTGGTCAAGAAGGACCTCTGGGAACAGTCAGGACACTGGGGCCACTACCAGGAGAACATGTTCATCCTCAAGGTCGACGAAGATATTTATTCGTTGAAGCCGATGAACTGCCCCGAGAGCACTTACGTTTATCGACACAAGGTGAGAAGTTACCGCGACCTTCCGCTTCGCTATTCGGAAATAGGAAGGCTCCATCGCAACGAGATATCTGGCGCGCTCGGAGGGATGTTCCGTGTCCGTCAGATTACGATGGACGATGCCCACATATATTGTCGCCCTGACCAGATACTCCCGGAAATAAACGACCTCATTGGCCTGGTCAGGCGAATTTATGGCCTGTTTAATTTCGAAGTATCTTTCAAGCTCTCCACAAAGCCGGACGGCGCCATGGGCGATCCGAAGCTATGGGAAGAGGCCGAGAAATCTCTTAGGCTGGCGCTTGAAAATAACGGCATAAAATACGGCGTGAAGGAAAAAGACGGCGCCTTCTACGGTCCGAAGATAGATATTCAGATCAAAGACGCTCTCGGCAGAGAATGGCAAGTCGCGACAATTCAGCTCGACTTCGTGATGCTTCCGGAGAGGTTCGATTTGACGTACATTGACGCGGATGGTCAAGCGAAGCGGCCGGTAGCGATTCACCGCGCCGTATTCGGCTCGTTTGAGAGATTTGTGGGAATTCTTACAGAACATTTTGCAGGCGCGTTCCCCACTTGGCTTTCACCTGTTCAGGCAGCTGTTCTGCCGATAACCGACGGTTTCAACGATTACGCGCAGTCTGTGGTCGATGCCCTCAAGGCAGTAAAAATCCGAGCCGAGCTGGATGACCGCAATGAAAAAGTCGGTTACAAGATTCGCGAATGGGAAACAAAGAAAGCCCCCTATATGTTGATAGTTGGACAGAAAGAGAAGGACTCCGGCACGGTATCGGTTCGAAAACACCATGAAGGTGACAAGGGATCGGTGAACCTATCGGAGTTCGTTGAAAGTATAAAGAAAGAAATTTCAGAAAAAAAGTAGGAGACCGCCTATCAACACTCCAAAGCTCAGGATAAACAGCGACATCAGGGCGGCAAACGTCCGCCTGATAGACTCCGACGGTAAGCAGCTCGGGGTCATGCAGCCGCGCGAAGCCATGAGGCTCGCCGAGACAAGAGGCTTGGACCTCGTCGAGATAGTACCCACCTCTAATCCGCCCGTATGTAAGCTCGTCGACTATGGGAAGTATATGTATGAGGTCGGCAAGAAAGAAAAAGCGAAGACGAAAGGCCAGTCTTCCGCGCAGCTGAAGGAAATCAGATTTCATCCGAATACGGATGAGCACGACTTCGAATTCAAGTCGCGTCATGCGAAAGAGTTTCTCGAGCAGGGCCACAAAGTGAAAGGAACCGTCCAATTCAAAGGCCGGGAAATCACTTACGCCGCGCATGGCGAGGAACTCCTGAACAAGTTCGTGGAATTCCTTGCGGAAGTCGGAAAGGTGGAGCAGAAGCCAAAGCTTGAGGGAAGAAGTATGGCGGTAATAATCGCACCCGATAAAACAAAGAAGAAATCGGGTGAACCGAAGCAAAAAGAGACAAAGGAAGAATAAAATGCCGAAGATGAAGACAAATCGTGCGATGGCGAAGAGAATAAAGAGAACCGCCACCGGAAAGTATCTTCGCGAGAAGGCTTTCAGAAGTCACATTCTCACGTCGAAGACCCAGAAGAGAAAACGCCAGTTGCGCAAGGGGGCTGTCCTCGACAAGACGGACACTAACCGCGTTCGCGGGATGCTGAACGAATAAAAAGGCAAACTTCCAGGGAAGACGCCCCTGCAAGGCCTCTTGACTTCCACAGAGCCTTCCGGGTCCATCAAAGGGCACGCGGGTCTCATGGGGTTGATAAGGCCTTCGAGGAGAAATGTTTTCGCCGCTTGGTGACTCTTTGCCCCGAAAATATTATATTTAAATCCATAATGGAGAAGAACTGAAATGCCACGTGCAAAAAATAAGGTAGCCTCTCACAGAAGGCGAAAAAAGACGCTTGAGTTAGCAAAAGGCTACTGGGGCGCACGCAGCAAAGTACATACTGTTGCGAAACATCATGTTGAGAAAGCGCTCCAACACGCGTACAGAGATCGCCGCAAGAAGAAACGCGAGTTCCGGAGCTTGTGGATAGTCCGCATCAACGCGGCAGCCCGCGAAAACGGAACGACCTATTCACGACTAATCGCAGCGCTCGCGAAGAAGGAAGTCTCAATAAACAGGAAAGTCCTGGCCGATCTTGCAGCGAACAACCCGGAAACGTTCAAGCAAGTCGTCCAATTCGCTCTTAACTGACGAAACCTTCTTGACTATGCTATTCAATGTCAAGAGTGGTGGACTTAGGTAATTAACCAAATCTTCCTGCGTTCGATCCGAAGGATTCCTTCGGGAAGGCTTTTTGATTGAAACGCAGGAAGATTTTTTTATATCCGGACAAAAGGATACCGCAGTAAAGCCGGAGGGTCGCTTATAGACCGATCCGTTTTATTGGACTCTGCAATACTGCGGCGGGATTTCTAATAATGGAAATGCTTGAAGAAATTCAGAAACTGAAAGACGAGGCAACTTCCGCTCTCGGCACGCTGAAATCAACCGACGATGCGGAGAATTTCAGGCTGCGGTATCTTTCGCGTAAGGGAGCTCTCGCACAGCTTTTCGAAAAACTGAAAGAGGTCCCCAAAGAAAACAAACCGGCCCTCGGCAAGTCTCTCAATGAACTGCGAACCTTCCTCGAAAATGAATTCGAAACCTCAAGGAACAATCTCGGCAGCAAGTCCCCGACTTCCGACGGCAGCCTCGACCTTTCGATCCCAGGACGAAAGAGGTACACCGGTCGCAAACATCCGCTGACGCAGACCGCTGATGAGATAAAGAGAATTTTCACAAACATCGGATTCGGAATCGCGGACGGTCCCGAGATCGAGGACGACTACCACAATTTTGAGGCGCTGAACTTCCCTCCTGACCATCCCGCACGCGATATGCAGGATACCTTTTTCGTGAAAAGCGAGGAGGGAAAGTACGTTCTCCGCACGCACACTTCAGGCGTCCAGATACGAGTAATGGAAAACAACAAACCTCCGGTCAGAGTTATGATGCCGGGCCGGGTTTATCGTAACGAGGCGATCAGCGCGCGGAGCTACTGCCTCTTCCACCAGGTAGAGGGATTGTACGTCGACAAGAACGTCTCGCTCGCCGAGCTGAAGGGAACGATCGCCTACTTCGCGAAGGAGTTCTTCAACGAAGAAGCCAAGCTTCGTTTCAGGCCGAGCTACTTCCCGTTCACGGAACCAAGCGCCGAGGTCGATGTCAACTGCTTCATCTGCGGCGGCAAGGGATGCAAGATATGCAAGTACTCCGGATGGCTTGAGATAATGGGCTGTGGCATGGTCGACCCGAACGTGTTCAAGGCGGTCAAGTACGACGAGAACGAAGTCAGCGGATACGCCTTCGGGATGGGAATCGAGCGACTCGCATTGTTGCGCTACGGCATCGACGATATAAGACTATTCTTCGAAAACGATCTCCGCTTTTTAAATCAATTCTGATAAAACATGAAGATTTCACGTAAATGGCTTCAGCAGCTCGTCGATTTGTCCGGTGTGAAGGACGACGATATAGCGTCGCGGTTGACGATGCTCGGAGTCGAGGTAGAGTCATACGAAAATTTTGCAACCAAGTACGACGGTTTCATCGTCGGCGTCGTTCTCGAAGTTGAAAAACATCCGAACGCCGATAAGCTGAAAGTGTGCAAGGTTGACGTCGGCGGAGAAGTTAAAAGCATTGTCTGTGGGGCTCCAAACGTGGCTGCCGGACAGAAGGTGCCAGTTGGGCTCGTCGGCGCCATGGTGCCGCATAACCAGCACGATCCGGATGGCAAACCGTTTCAACTGACAAGGGCAAAAATAAGAGGAGTGGAATCCGAAGGGATGATCTGCTCCGCGAATGAACTCGGGCTTGGTGACGACAAGAGCGGCATTATGGTCTTCGATGGAGCGGCCAACCAGGGGACTCCTCTTTCGGATTACCTCGGACTGAACGACACTGTCTTTGAAATAAGTCTTACGCCAAATCGCGCGGACTGCTTGTCCCATCTAGGTGTGGCAAGAGAACTTGCGGCCGCCTTCTCGAAGAAACCCATCCAGAAACGAGTCAAGATAACAGAAGATGGCCCTTCAATAAACGAGTCCGTTAAAGTCGACGTCGCCGCTCAGGACCTTTGTCCCAGATATTCGGCCAGGCTGGTACGCAAAGTCAAAGTCGGCCCTTCCCCGAAATGGCTTAAGGATGGGGTCGAAAGCGTCGGAATAAGATCGATAAACAACGTTGTCGACGCCACAAACTTCGTCATGTTGGAACTCGGCCAGCCGCTTCACGCGTTCGACCTCAAGAGGATCACTGGTCATAAGATAATAGTCAGACGACCTGCAAAAGATGAGACCAAGTTCACAACTCTCGACGCCAAGGAACGTAATATTACTCCGGACATGGTCATGATCTGCGACAGAGAGAAGATCGTGGCTATCGGCGGTGTGATGGGGGGGATGAACAGCGAGATAAGCGAGGATACAACCGAGGTCCTGATAGAAAGCGCCAACTTCAATCAATCATCGATCAGGAGAACATCCAAGGCGCTCGGGCTCTCGACCGAGGCTTCGTACAGATTTGAACGTGGAGTCGACCCTAACCTTACCATTCGCGCCCTCGACAGAGTCTCTGAAATAATCGCTCAGACTTCCGGCGGCAAGCTAGCGCCGGGGATCATTGATATCGCCGCCACGAAGTTTCTCCCGAAAAGAGTCGAACTTCACGTCGACCATGTCAATCGCCTTCTCGGAACCCGGCTCGCTACCGGCGAAATCATACGTGTCCTCGAGTCTATCGAAATACCATGCGACAAGAAATCTGAAACTGTCATCATGTGCTCCGTGCCAACATTCCGCGGAGACATAGAACGCGATGTCGACCTGATAGAGGAAGTCGGCCGGGTATATGGATATGAGCAGATAGCCGACTCGTTCCAGACTAAGCTGAACTTCGATACGCGGTTCCATGGGAACACTTCGCTCGACGAGCTAAGAGACCTTCTCGCGGGCGCAGGTTTCAATGAGATTATGACAAATTCGCTCCAGCCTGCCGACGTCGCGGGGTTCCATGATACAGCATTTGTCGCGCTTGCCAATCCTATCAGCGAAGATATGGCGGCAATGAGAACCACGCTCCTTCCGGGGGCTCTCCAAACAGTCGGCGTAAACCTGGCTCACGGGCTGAAGGACATGAAGCTTTTCGAGATCGGCAGGGTCTACGTCGTGTCGGAGAAGGAACAGGTGATAGGCCGTTTCGTCGAATCGCCTAAAGTTTCAATAGTGCTCTCCGGCGCAGCGGACCCGACATCGTTCGACAGGAAAGAATCAAAATTCGACATATTCGACCTTAAGACCGAGATCGAGCGGCTGCTTACCTTCCTTAAGCTTGACTCTTGGGACTTTATTTCTTATGATACTACCAAAGAATACGAACAATCTTTAAAGTTATTTGTGAACGGGATGGAGCTGGGCATTGGAGGCAGAGTCGGTAAAGCGGCTCTGCAGAAATTGTCGGTGGACCAGGATGTCTACTTTGCAGAGCTGGATTTAACGAGCTTGCTGGCTCTCCGAAAATCGACAAAACGGTTCAAAACCCTCCCAAAATTCCCGTTTGCTTCAATCGATCTTTCGTTTATTGTTGAAGGCCAAACACCAGCGGCCGAGATGATGAATGCGTTAAGAAACGCCGCAGGCGAAATGTTCCGTGATATTTCTGTGTTCGATATTTATTCCGGTGAAGGAATTCCGGATGGCAAGAAAAGCATTGCGTTCAGTATGGCTCTGGGAAGCGAGGAGCGAACGTTGAACGACGGCGACATCGCCGGCTTTATTGAGAAAGCGGAGAAGACAATGAAGGTTAAATTCTCCGCGGAATTGAGAAGACAAAAGAACTGACAGGCATGGACACAGAAGCGTCCGACGAACAGAACTTATCGATGAAGAAACAGCTCCTTGGGGAGTTGTGGAACGAAGTAAGAAGAGCCGTCGATGTGGCGAACGTCATGCGGGGCGAGAATGAGTCTCTGAAACAGAACCTCGCTAAATCGGCGGCTGAGATCGACAAGCTGAAATCTCGAATTGCCGAACTCGAAAAGATGCTAACGGCGAGAGAGGTAGCCAGTTCAGCCGGTTTTGAAGAACGCGAGAAAGACCGGCTCCTAGAGGTAGCCAAAGAACTCATCGCCAGGATCGACAAGCAACTTAGTCTCTTTTGAATGCGGAGCCGATGATGGATAAGAAAAGCATACGTGTCACCATCCTTGGTCGGGAATACCCACTCCGTGTGGAAAACGAGGAAAAAGCACTCAAAGTAGTAGCATACGTAGATTCGTTATTGAATGAATTGATCGAAAAGAATCCAGGTGCACCCACTTCAACTATCGCAGTCATAGCCGCTCTAAATATAGCCGAGCAATTTTTTGACTTAAAGGAGCACGTGCATAATGAAGGGATCGATATTGCGGATCTCGTGGGGGTACTGAGCTACTTGCGTGAGAATTTCCCTGTAGAAGCGAGCTAAGTTCTTTTAAAATTTCGTCAAGTTTTCAGCCGTAATCGCGCCGTGGTTAAGCATGAAAGAACTACTAAGTGAGAATTATGGGAGCCCGGCTCATGGACGATGAAAGCAGGCCGCACCCGACCCCATTTCATGGGACCGGTTCGTTCCGCCACCGGCGGAATCGCAGCGGAAGCACGACTCGCCCAGGAGGGCACCCACCGTGTCAAGATGGGTTCTTTCCTATCTGCCACGAGTGCGTTACGGCTTTTTTTTGTATATAAACCGGGAGGTTCCGTATGGTAACCACAGTAGTCGCTATACTGTGCAGCGCGGCTGGTTTACTCGTCGGGTGGTTCCTTCAGACAAGACTTGCCAGGAAGAAACTTGGTACGGTCGAAGAAAGAGCCAAACAAATCCTAGAGACAGCCGAACGTGAAGCGAACGCCGTAAAAAAAGAAAAGCTGATCGAAGTAAAAGACGAATGGATCAAGAAGAGACAGGAACTCGATAACGAATTCAACTCGAAGCAGAAAAGAATTCAGAATATTGAAAGACAGCTGACTTCAAAGGAAGAAAATCTCGACCGAAAGGCCGAATCGCTCAGGCAACAGGAAAAATCGGTGCGCACGATCGAGATGGAACTCAGGGAAAAGAACAAGGTTTTCCAGGCAAAGGAGGCCGAAGCCGACAGATTGATTCAACTTCAGACGGAAAAGCTCGAAAAGCTTGCCGGAGTTTCGCGCGATGACGCGAAGAAGCTCTTGATTGAAAATATGACGAACGAGGCAAGAAGCGAAGCATCCCTGGAAATCAGAGAAATCCGCGAAAAAGCCCGCGTCGAGGCAAAAAAAGAAGCCCAGAAGATTATCGTGCAGGCGATCCAACGCACAGCGGCAGATCATTCCGTCGAGACTACAGTCAGTGTGGTGAATCTCCCAAATGAAGAAATGAAAGGGCGCATAATCGGACGCGAAGGAAGGAACATTCGTTCGTTCGAAGCAGCCACCGGATGCGATATCATCGTCGACGACACGCCTGACGCCGTCGTCATATCGGGCTTTGATCCGTTCAGACGCGAAATCGCCAAGAAGGCATTGGAGAGACTTATCGCCGACGGCCGCATACATCCGACAAAGATCGAAGAAATTGTTGAAAAGGTTCGCACCGAACTCGAAGAAGAAATCGTTCAGATCGGAGAGGACGCACTTCTCGAAGTAGGAATTCACGGCGTCCATCCTGAGATCGTCAAAATGCTGGGACGGATGAAATACCGATCGAGCTACGGACAGAACGTTCTCCAGCACAGCATAGAGGTTGCTTTCCTAAGCGGCCTTATGGCAATCGAGCTCGGTCTCGATTCGAGCCTCGCCAAGAGAGCCGGCTTGTTCCATGACCTCGGCAAGGTGGTTGACAAGGCGGTCGAAGGCCCGCACGCCCTGCTCGGTTTTGAGATTGCCAAGAAGTACAATGAGAATCCCGCCGTGTCCAACGCGATCGGCTCACATCACGAAGATATTGAGATGGAGACACCGATAGCGGCGATCGTACAGGCGGCCGATGCCATCAGCGGCGCCAGACCCGGCGCCAGGCGGGAATCGCTTGAAGGCTACGTCAAGAGGCTCGAAAAGCTCGAAGGTATTGCGAATTCCTTCTCCGGAGTAGGCAAGACATACGCGATCCAGGCAGGGCGCGAAGTGCGCGTTATCGTCGAACCGGAGAAAGTGAACGACATCTTCGCCGATCAGCTTGCACACGAGATTTCCCAGAAGATCCAGGAGCAGATGGAGTATCCGGGGCAAATCAAGGTAACCGTCATTCGTGAGGTCCGCAGTATCTCATATGCCAAGTAAGCCTGCCCCGGGAAAAAAGTCAGCTCGAAAGAAAAGCGTCCAGTCGGCGGAGAAGGAATCCCCTATGCCGATGGGCGTTGCCGTTACGGGGAATATAGGGAGCGGGAAATCGACCGCGGTGAAATTCTTCGCTGAACTCGGCGTCCCGACCTTAGACACCGACCGGATCGGGCATGAACTGCTTGAATCTGATGCCCGCATCCGTGCTGCAATAGCAAAAATTTTCGGCGGGGGCATTGTCAAAGAAGACCAGATAGATCGGAGGAAACTCGGCGAGCTCGTGTTTAATAACGAGGAGAAACGGGTGAAGCTCGAAAGCCTGCTTCATCCGGCCATAATGGCCACTGTATCCGAGCGCGCGAGCGAATTCGCTGATAAGAAGTATGTAATTGTTGAAGTACCGCTCCTCTATGAAGCTGAGCTCGCTGACAAATTCGATTACGTTATACTTGTAAAAGCCGATGAGAAGGAGGCGGTCGCGCGCGCATCGGTGAAACTTGGCATTGAAAGAGAGGAAGTGTTAAGAAGACTCGACACGCAGATCCATCAATCGGAGAAGGAAAAGCTTGCCGATTTTGTGATCGCGAACAATGGCTCGCAGGAAGACCTGCGAGCAAAGGTAGTTCTCCTGCACTCGGTCATCTCGTCCCTCAAGCCCGACCGAGATTAAAATTTACTGGGATTCGCAGGCAACCCTCCTGCCTTCCCATACGACATATCTTTTTGAAAGACATCCTCGGTTTGCATTAAATTCGAGGGTGTTCAGCCTCTTTTTTTTCAACATCAGACCTGAAAAGAACCAAAAAGAAGCTTCTGTGATTCCGTAAGGGGCAATAAGCTTGTTATATTATAGATGCAAATATGATCGAAATTAATTTCACAAAGATGAACGGTGCCGGAAACGACTTCGTCGTGATCAACGATTTTGACGGCACTCTTAACGCCGACCTCCCAGCCATTGCCCGTACACTATGCGCCCACGGTTTTGGTATCGGAACCGACGGCCTCCTCGTACTGCGAAAGAATCCGAGGTTCGATTTCGAGATGATCTACCTGAACTCCGACGGCAGCGAGGGCGGAATGTGCGGCAACGGCGGCAGGTGTATTTCGAGATTCGCCGTGTTGAGCGGAGTCTGCAAATCACCAATGAGCTTCACGGCGCACGGCGGCAACTACTCGGCGGAAGTTTTTAGCGACCGGAAGGTGCGCCTCCACCTCCCCGACCCGGACAGCGTCGCTCCCATAATCGAAGTGCCGGTAAACGGGAGACGATACGAAGCGACTTACGTCCACCCTAACACGGACCACACTGTCCTATTGAATGGGGGCGTGTTTGAAACCGTAGACAGTGCGGACCTCATTGGTATATCGAGGAAAATAAGATACAACCTCGACCTTTTCCCGAAAGGAACAAACGTTAACCTGATCGAGCAGGAAGGCGTCGGCAGGATAAGGATGCGGACTTACGAACGCGGAGTCGAGAACGAGACGCTCGCATGCGGCACGGGCGCAGTGGCGAGCGCGATAACTGCGGCAATTAGATATGGCATGAACTCGCCTGTAGAGATACACACGAGCGGGGGCGAGATTATGAAAGTCTATTTCGAGAGGTCCGGCGAAAGGTTTTCGAACCTCATTCTCGAAGGAAGCGCAACAGTCGTATTCAAGAGCAAGGTTTTCTACGACGAAACTTCAAATTCAATTATAGATTTCGAGCGTGGACAAGGAACACTTTGAAATGCTTGTTGAAAAAGCCTTCGAAGAGCTTCCCGAGGAATTCAAGAGAAGGATCGAAAACGTTCATATCGTCGTGGACGATCTTCCGGACGAATTTGATATGAGCGGAGCGCACATTAGAAATCCGTATTCACTCCTCGGTCTGTATTCCGGTGTGCCCCTCAACAAGAGAGGTCCTGACTATGGTATGTACCCAATAACGCCCGACAGGATTAAACTCTTCAGGATGAACATCGAGCGCGGATGCTCGGCTGACATCGAGATTGAAGAAAAGATAAGAGAGGTCCTGATACACGAAGTAGCACATTATTTCGGAATGACGGATGCGGAAATAAGGAAAGCCGGCTACTGAAGTGCAGACTCTTCTACACCAGTATGGCTATCTTATAATCTTCGTCATTACTCTTTTCGAAGGTGAGAGCGTGCTCCTGATCGCCGGCATACTGGCGCATCAGGGCTTTCTTAACATCGAGCTTTCCATCATCTCCGCCTTTCTAGGCTCTGTCATAGGGGATCAGCTATTTTTCCATCTTGCCTGGCAGGAAGGATATGATTTTGTAAAGAAGTTCAAATATGTTGCCGCAGTCCTTCCGCGGGCGAAACGTCTCGTGGAAAAACATGGGACTTATGTTGTACTCTTTTCGCGATACATCTATGGGCTGAGGACCGCGCTCATCGTGATGTGCGGGCTTGCAAAAATGTCGAGGCCAAAGTTCACGGCGCTAAATATAGTCGCGGCGATAATTTGGGCTGTTTCTTATGGTTTTCTTGGTTATTTTTTCAGCGAAGCCATTGGTTCGATTGCCGGTTTGGGAAAAATCGAGATCGTTGTTACGGCGGCAATTGCAATTATCGCACTGGTTTACTGGATGGTGCGGACCGCCAACACCAAACCGATCCCCGACCAAAGGGAGCCTATGGACGAACCTAAACAGGAGGAATAAATGTCGAAAGTTCTACTACAGATCAATTATGAGGTACAGCCCTCGAAACGCGAAGAGTATCTGAAATTGATCAAAGAACTGAAATCCGGGTATGAGTCCTCAGGGATAGCAAAACTGGAAGTGTATGAGGTTCAAGGCTCACAGAACAATTTCATGGAAATTTACACCTACACCAACGACGAAGCTTTCCAAAACGCTGATGACAGCGCGTTCGACGAAATGGTGGTCAAGGTAAACGACTGCCTGGTGCCGGACAAGATTCGCTCATACACGCTGCACCAGATATGACCCTTAATGATTCTTGCCGCGGTAATTATTTTCGCGTTCACTTACGTTTCAATTTCGGTACAAAGACTACCATTTCTTCATCTAGATAGAACCTCAGGCGCTATGATCGGGGCGGTCGCAATGATCGCCTTGGGGGTTCTTACAATCAACGAAGCATACAAAGCACTAAACTTCGATACCATCGTCCTCCTTCTTGGGATGATGATCATGGTCGCTTATTTGCAGGCCGGAGGATTCTTCGACTCTGTAGCGGCCTTCATACTGAGACGGGCGCATACGGGCAACGGCCTGCTGTTAACCATTATATTGTCGGCGGGTATACTATCGGCTCTATTTGTCAATGACACGATTTGCTTGATGATGACGCCGTTCGTGCTTCTTCTTGCGAGCAGATCGAAAGTCGACCCGAAGCCTTACCTGATCGCTCTCGCTTCGAGTGCAAACATAGGAAGCGTCGCGACGCTGGTCGGCAACCCTCAGAACATGCTTATCGGCACCTTCTCCCGGTGGCCGTACCTTCAGTTTCTTGCCGCGATGTTTCCGATCGCTCTCACAGGGCTCGCTCTCGATTACATTGTTCTGCGAGCATTCTTCGGCGGACGTCTAAAGGAGAAGCTCATTCCATATGATGATGTATTGAAGACGGTTAACAACAAAGCGCTCATGTGGAAATCGATCGTCGTAATGGCAATCGTAATCGCCGGATTCTCAGCAGGTGTTAACCTGGCTTTCATGGCGATACTCGGCGCCGCACTACTCGTCCTCATCGCTAACAGACGGCCGGATGAGATATTCTCGAAGGTGAATTGGTCGCTTCTGCTCTTCTTCGGCAGCTTATTCGTCGTTGTGGCAGGCATAAACAAAGTTGGGCTGGTAACCGACGCTCATAGTCTTCTTGAGAAATATTTCTCAACGTCCGTTTCAGACCAGATTACCACATTCTCATTCGCTTCGCTTGTGCTTTCAAATGTGGTCTCAAACGTTCCATACGTAATGGTGGTACAGCATTGGATTTCGGCATTCACTTCCCCACAATTGATGTGGCTTGTTCTCGCGATGAGCTCGACATTCGCCGGAAATCTCACAGTCGCCGGCTCAGTTGCAAACATGATTGTTCTTGAGCTGTCAAAGGAGCGGGCATCTTTCAAATTCTGGGAATTTACTAGGGTCAGCGGAACGATCGCGCTGGCAACTTGGGGAGCCGGGACGGCAATGCTCGTCCTTTACGCCACACTCTTCAGACTTTGAATTAGAATCCCTGATCGGAGTGCCCTCCGTGCCACCGGTCCGATTAACGTATCCCCCAAAAACGCCCGGTAAGTCAGCGGTGAATTGGATGCAGGCGCATCGGCTATAGCGGGCGTACATCAAACACGAAAGAGAATCTCGACGTCCCGACAGGGATGACGAGATACATCTTCGTCGTTCCCTTTCTCAAGGGAATCCTTACTCTGCCGCCCACAGTATTACCAGAAAAGAGTGTCGTCTTTCGAAGGGCGGCATTTTGCCAATACGCCCGCTGCTCAGCGAGACTTGCCGACTGAAGCGAATAGTTTAGGTTATTGTTTACCTGCGATTCCTCCAGCTCCCTACTCGATCTACGCTCCTGATGTAACTGCTCCCGCGTCTTATGCTGTTCGATCGTGGCTACATCACCCACGATTTGAAGTAAACCGGCCGCCGCATTCAAGCCGCTGTTGGTCGCGTAAGTTGCGTTTGTCTGTGCCATTTGGACATCTAGTCCCTGAAGCTGCTTCTCGGGATCGATCGCGTAAACAGTATCCTTCCAGCTTTCCGGCTCATAGCTGAAGTAGCCTGTATTGGGATCTTCCACCTCTCTCAATCGATAACACTCGCCATCATAATGGATTTGTTCCGGGGAAACCAAAACAGGTGCCGTTCGAGTATTCCCGATCACTACATAGTACGTCATAACTCCGTTCAACTCATTCTCGAACGCAACCGATACAGTGACACTGTCCTTTGTCCGTGTAACAAATTCGCTCCCTGAATACCAGACTGTGTCTTTCGCGACCGGAGTGGCACGGTAAAGCGCCTCAGGCCCGACGCATCCACCCAACATGGCCAAGATCGCTATCACTCCCGCCAACGCAAATAAGTGCTTCATGACCTTAACTCCCTTTCTAGCTTTAAAACTTCTGATGTAATGAAAAAGGTTCGGTTACAATTCCAAGTCATCGAAGTCGCCTTACGAGCCGTCCACCGAATATTCCGTGAACAAAGTCAGCTCCGGTTCACGAAAATCGGACGAGCTACAGAAAAGAAACTACCAGACGAAGAACATCAAGCCATCTTCGGCTTTGAAACCTTAAGACCATAAGAAGGCAGTTTGTGCAATCTGGTTCATACGATGACATGCGGATGGAAATCTCCGCACGCTAAAGTTGCAGCCCCCATGTCAAAGCCCGTACGCAGTCAGGTAGCCCGATTCGTCGGTGATATATAGCTCTCCATTCACAACAATCGGGCTTTCCCAGTGGATTCTACCGATGCTTCTGCTTTGCCACAATACTTTTCCCGTCGTGGGGGCGAAGGCCCTAACGTCATGGCTTCCGGCACAGTATAGCACGTTATTAGCAATTATCGGGGAGCTTCCTTCGTCGCCGTTCTTCCACACCAGTCTCAAGGTTGGGACGCCGTGCTGCCCGACTTGAAGCTTGAGCGCCGACAAACCACCGAATGTCGCGACAAAAACCCAAGTGGAGTGATCCTCGGGATTCACCCAGACCGCAGGTTGCGTGAAGACCATTCCGCCCTGCGGCACATCGATGAGTTTTCCTATCTCGCCGCCGACATGCCCCGGACTATTATGATGACCGCTGAGGTCCGCAAGGTTGACGAGCCGCAGCTTCATGTCTTTTCCTCCCTGCACAGCAAGGTTACGGATCGAGCAGTCCGTCGGCGTCGGTAGTATCGCAGGCGCAGTACTTCCCAAATCAAGATCAGCCCGATTCAAAAAGTGATGATTAGCAGGCGTATAGGAATCGATGGGGTTTCCATCGACTCCTGTTCCATTTGGTTTCAATGAAAAGATGGTGTCCCCCCAGTCGTGTCTTTTAGGATCGAACGTGCCGTTTCCGGTTGCCATATAAACTCTATCAGTCGCAGGGTCATAAATCACCCCCGGCCTCGCCCATATTGCCGATTGGACAGCGGAGCAATCCGGCTTTCCCGGACGTTCGACAAAATGTACCGCGTCGTTGCTGCAATTGGCATTGAAGACGTATTGCTTACCAGTGCTGAGGTTTATTGTCGTAACATGCCCCTGGTAGTCGCCCCTGTCTCCCAGGTAACCGCCGTTGGTAACATAGAGGTACGAAGTCCTGTCCTTCGCCGTTGCCACGGCGAGCGCAGACGAGCCCTTCTCGTTGAAAGGTTTTAGCGTACAGAGCTCTGGCCATCCTCCAGATCTTATTTCTTCGCCATCTCCGACTTTGTACTTGTGCACATATCCATCAAGTCCGTAACTGTAAACATACTTCAGATCGGGATCGATAGCCGGTGAAGATGTGGTGTAAATTGGCTGGTATCGGTTGTTGATTTTGAATGTTCCCGGACCGTACTGGTGCTCCCATATTATCTTTCCTGTGGCGGCATCAAGAGCTACGATATGGCCGTCTTTGGTCGTGAGATAAAGGACGTTCATCACGCCGTAAAGGGTTTGGACATTGCTCAGATAAACTGGGGCACCATCAGCGACATCAGGCAGAGAGACATGATACAATTCGTGAAGTCTGTCTACGTTTTCCCGCCCAATTTTCTTCTCATCGGTATTATTTCCACTGTGCTGCGCATTGAAATCGAATTGCAGCCAGTTGACGCTGGACGGATCTGGTCGCTGACTCCTAGCCTGATTCGAGTCCCTCCCGCTAGCCAGGCCTGTAAGGCCCATTGAACATGCCACCGCCGTTATAACTGCGACGAGGACGGATCGCCTTCTAATGCTGCCCTTGGACAAATTTGTCTCCAACGCGCATCTCTCCTCTTTATGATTGGGAACGCACATCTAATCGGAATAGTTGCAGGGAGAAGCTTAATTAGTTCACCGAAATCTGCGGGGAAGAGAGGAGTTCTAAAGAGAGATGATATGTTTGGCTCTCTCTTTACTATGTCCGCGTCTACCGTGTGTTATTTCCGCCAACAAGGAGTTGGCTATTGCATACTTCGGCGCGTCAAGCGCACAACTTTGCGCCTTTGAATCGTTCAGCGAGACGGGCGCTCAACCGCACCGGCTCATCAGAAGCTTGACCGAATCGGCGTTAGTGAGAGTCTATTTGACGAAGAAGAATGAAGTCGAGTCGATGGATAGATGCCCCTGCATGCTCTGCGAGCCGGCATAGGTAGATGCTAATTACTTGAGAGTGTCCTCACCGCCGATGCTCAGCGTGTCAACATTTTCTGAGGATCTGGTGGAATCGCTCGTTATCGGAGTGACAAGTATGCTGACTCTTCTGTTTGTGTATGAGTAAGGATTCTGCGGATCACGCAGTCTTCTGTCTCCATATCCGCGGACTTCGAGGACTTGCTTGGGACGCAAACCGCCGTCCTGCATTGCTCTCCTGGCCGCATTTGCCCGGTCCGCGCTCAACTCCCAGTTGGTATAGTTTTTCCGGACAAACGGCCGCGCGTCGGTATACCCTTCTATGATAAGTTCATTTGGGAGGTGGCCCAGCTCTTTAGCGATCATCTGCAGAAGCTCTTTTGTCTCCGGTTTTAGCTCCGCGCTTCCCGAGGCAAAAAAGAGACCTCTGGCATTTTCAATCAGTTCTATCCGAAGCCCGTCTTTGGAGACAGTTATCTTTATCTGGTTTTTGAACTTATTGAAATCCGGCACTGATGAAATCATTTTCTCGAGTTTCTTTCCTTCTCTCTTCAGTGTCATCAGTTCGGAATTCTGATGCGGGACGGGAATTCCCACCTTGCTCATGCTCGAGTTATGAACTGGGACAAGCCCGCCGCTTAACGCACCTGACCGTGTCTCCACGTTGAAGGCGCCTGGATCCCTGAAGTACTGCGCGACATAAGACTTCACCTGTTTGCTCTGCCCGACGATCCAAAGGACTATGAAAAGCGACATCATGGCAGTTACGAAGTCGGCGTAAGCAACCTTCCATGCGCCGCCGTGACTCCCATGAGTCACCTTCTTCTTCTTGATAATGTTTATTTGAGGGCGGCCATCGTTACCTTTGCTCACTTAAGCGCCTTCAAAGCTTTCTCCATTTCCTGAAATGTCGGCCTGTAGTCCTGGAAGATCGTCCTTCTGGCAAACTCGACCGCAATGAGAGGCTGCATCCCCTTCGCGAATGCAACGACGCCTGCTTTTATCGCTTCGAACATCCTTCCTTCTTCTTCGGCCGCGAGATCCAGGTTTGTGGCGAGCGGCTGTACAAATCCGTACGAAAGGAGTATTCCCAGGAACGTTCCGACCAAAGCGTCGGCAACCTTGTGACCGATCTCGGCAGGCGGCCCATCTATGGCCTGCATTGTAATTACTATTCCAAGGACCGCGGCAACTATCCCCATACCCGGCATGGAGTCGCCAATTTTCTGCAAAATCATGCCAGGCTTTGAACCCTCCTGATGGTGAGTCTCTATATCGGCGTCCATCAGACCTTCAAGGTCAAAGGGTTCCGCCCCACCTACGATCAGGAGCCTCATCGTATCGGTCAGAAAATGGAGGAGGTGTTTGTTTGAGACTACACTCCGATATTTCGAAAATATCTTGCTCTTATCGGGATTCTCAACGTGCTGTTCCAATCCAATCACGCCATCTTTCTGTCCGACAAGGAATAGCTCATACATAAGCTTAAGCAGATTGATATATAAAGCCTGATCTACCTTGCTCCCTTTCAAGGCGCCAGTTACTTTTTTGATTATCTTTGCGACAAGCTTGCTTGGAGTAGAAATAAAGAAAGCTCCTACCGACGCCCCAACGATTATGATGAATTCCGCATACTGAAAGAGAACAAGGAAAGGCCCCCCTTCAATGGCAAATCCCCCTAGGACAGCCGCAAGGACTATGACTATTCCGATAATAACAAACAAGTTTGCCCTCTCGATTTTAAGAAACTTTGATACTCATATTTCGGCAATACATTCGGCAACTTTAGGAAATATCGTCCAAAATTAAAAATTTTTAAGGCTCAATTGTCTTTAAGCTAGAACTGAAGGGAGACGTTATATTTGTAAAGCAAGTGGAGGTTAACATGAAGAAAATAATATATGCAGCTGTCGTCGCTATGGCCTTCCTGGCCGCGCCGCGAACAACTGAAGCTCAAGAAATATCGTTCGGAGTATTTTACAGCTCACTGGCACCATACGGGCATTGGGTTCGTGTCGGAACTTATGGAATGTGCTGGCAACCCGTCGGCATGCGACAAGAGTGGGCGCCGTACACATCGGGCCATTGGGTATGGACAGAATATGGTTGGACATGGGTATCAAATTATCCATGGGGTTGGGCGCCTTTCCATTACGGCCGTTGGGTTTATGAGGCTGACTATGGGTGGATTTGGGCTCCGGGCTATGTCTGGGCTCCGGCATGGGTTCAATGGAGATGGGGAGGCGGATATTGCGGCTGGGCCCCGCTACCTCCTGGATTTCACTTCAGGCTCGATGTTGTTATCGGGCCCGACGACCGTGACTTCGGAGTCGGACCACGCGGCTGGAATTTCGTCCGCGCCGATGACATCGGAATGCATCGCTACAATTTCATCAACAGAGACGACGTTCCGCGCGTGATCGTACGCACAAGAAACGTCACCAGATTCAGGTTTACGGCGAGAGGTGTATTTGACATCGGCCTTCAGAGGCAAGAAGTTGAGAGAGTCACGCGCCGTAGAATCCAGACCGTTTCCATAACAAGGACAAATGAGATCGGACGGCAGCGCATTGCGGGCAACCAGATCCGCATTTACTCGCCTGCGCCTTTCGAGCCCCGATTCAGAAATGAAAGGGAAGTGATCCGTCGGGAGAGGACATATTCGGTTCCCCAGAGATACGGATCGAGCCAACCGCAGCGTTACGCGCCTCCTCGCGAAACGCCCCGGCCTCCCCGGACACGCCAATACCAGCCACCAAGGTTAGATCAGCGCAATGTCGACACTGTGCATCCCCGGCCTAATCCCAAGCAAAGGTCAAGAGGCGAAGTCAAGCAGCATGAGCACAACGACAAGTCAAAAGGCCCGGTAAGGCATCGATAAGACTGGCAGTAGTGACGCTTTAGGCCCCGTTACTGACGGGGCCTATTTGGTTTTGGTTGTGCGGAAAACATGGATTAAAATATTACTAAATTACAGGGCGAATGAGAATCCTCCTTGTAGAAGACGAAAAGAAAGTCGCACGCTTCCTTAAACTCGGCCTGGAGGCCGAGAACCACGAAGTTGTGAATGCCTATGACGGTGAAGCCGCCGAAAGGATGGCTTTGTCCGAAGATTACGGCGTGATAGTGCTAGATATCATGCTTCCTAAGAAAAACGGTATCGAAGTTCTCAGATCAATAAGGGGAAGTGGGAAGAAGACGCCGGTCTTAATTCTTACCGCAAAAGGGAGTCTAGAAGACAAAGTCGAGGGACTCGACGAAGGCGCTGACGATTACCTCGTCAAACCGTTCGCGTTCGCCGAGTTCATCGCGCGCGTCCGTTCGCTCGGAAGAAGAAGTGGCGGCGACAAATCTACCGTGCTGAAAGTGGCCGACCTCGAACTCGATCCGATCACTCGAAAGGCGAAGCGGAGCGGCAAGGAGATCGAACTCACAAATCGCGAGTACGCGCTCCTCGAGTATTTTGTCCGCAACGTGAACAGAGTCTTGACGCGGACAGTCATATCGGAACACATTTGGGAATACAATTTCGACACGGGCACCAATATCGTAGAAGTTTATGTCAACAAACTCAGGAACAAGATAGATTCAGGCTTCGACGTGAAGCTTATTCACACTGTACGCGGCGCAGGCTACATGATGAAGACAGAGTGATGCTGAACTCCATCCGTCTGAGACTTACAATATGGTATTCTCTCATACTTCTTGCCGCTCTGGGCGTTTTCGGGATCGCCTCTTATGTCTACACTGGCGAGATGCTTTCACAAAACCTGACGTTGTCACTGGAAAACGAGACGGAATGGCTGAAGGACATTCTCGAAGGAAGGCTCGGCATCGAACGCGGAAAGAGCCGAAACCCACGCAGCCAGCTTTTGCCTCCTCCGTCGGCGCAACGCGACACCGTCACTGAAAGTGAGGGGAGAAACGAGTCGGAAGAAGATTACACGATCTGGAACAAGATTTACGAGCACTCTCTCTTAAATTCTAAGAAGCAGTTCGTTGATGTCAGAGACAAACGCGGAAGGGTTTTTTACAAATCTTTCAACCTCGGCGAGGACACTCTCCCTTCACCTCCCGGCCTGAGAGAGTATGTTGTGAAAGTCATAAACACCACACTCGGGTCGGAAAGGATCCGCCTGGCGGCCATGAACACAAAATTTTACGAGATCCGTGTCGCTTACCCTGTTGAAGAGATTAACGACGTTCTGCGGAGTCTTTTCTCCATATTCATTATACTAATTCCGATTGTCCTCGCGATTTCCGTTTTCGGCGGCTACTTCCTCGCTAAACAGTCACTAAGGCCGGTCGAAGAGATAACGCGCACCGCCAGAAAAATAACGGCGACGAGCCTCCGGGAAAGAATCCATGTCAAAAATCCGAACGACGAGATTGGGAGACTCACTGAAACGCTGAACAATATGATAGGAAGACTTGAAGCTTCGTTCGAGCAGGTGCAGCAGTTTTCGCTGGATGCTTCGCACGAGCTGCGGACTCCACTCACAATCATGCGCGGCGAGATAGAACTCGCGCTTCGGGGAAACAACAGAGGAACCTCATACAAAAAAACGCTTGTCAGTCTACTCGAAGAAGTACTCAGGATGACGAGCATAATAGAAGGGCTTATCCTTCTCGCAAAGGCCGACAGCGGGAACGCGAAACTCGAAAAGAAACCCACACACCTCAACGCTTTGGTAAGCGAGATCAGAGAAGACGCGGAAATCCTGGCTGAGCAGAAGAAAATATCAGTGTCGATCTCACGCCTCGACGAAGCGACTGTACTCGGCGATGCGGTGAGGCTCCGCCAACTCATGCTAAACCTCATCGATAACGCCATCAAGTACACTCCCCAAGACGGGAAGATTACTCTGTCACTCGCGCTGGCACACGGGAAGGCTCGCTTCACCGTTGAGGATACCGGAATCGGCATACCCGATAGCGAGCTCAAAAAGATATTCGACAGGTTCTACAGGGTCGACAAAAGCAGAAGCAGGCTTCCGGACGGATTAGGACTCGGATTGTCTATATCGAGGTGGATCGCCGAAGCGCATGGCGGAAGCCTAATCGCTGAAAGTAAAGTTGGATCGGGAAGCAAGTTTACCATCATTCTACCTGCACTGGTCGACGTTCAAGCTTGATGGAAAGATTGAGACAAGACTCCCATCTCCAAAGACTCGCCGTCAAGTTACCGGCTTCCCTCCACCATGTTTTTAAGAAGCGTCGAGCTCAAATTTTACGGAAAGCACTTTACTGGCATCCATTCCACCCAGACGGCTCTAGGATCCAGCCACTAGTCAAAACACCCCTTTGAATGCCTGTGGCCATTTGAGACGGGCCGCCGGTCAAAACCGGCGGCCATCACTACTTTGATCAGTGTCTGCCCACTTCTGTGAGCTTGTGCGCATCGAGTATATCATCAAGGAGTCTCTTATCGACGATATTCTTCTCGAGAAGGACTTCGCGTACGGTCTTGTCGTTTTTCACCGCTTCTTTAACGACTTCCGCAGCCTTCAGGTAACCTATATGCGGGGTTAATGCCGTAACGATGCTGACGCTCTTCTCCGCGAACTCTCTGCACACTTCCTCGTCCGCTTCGATGCCGTCCACGCACTTTACGCGAAGCACGTGAAGGGCATTCCTGTATATCTCGAGCGCAAAAGTAATGTTGAAGCCGATCACCGGCATCATAACGTTCAACTCAAGCTGGCCGGCCTGCGTCGCGTAAGCTACTGTCGTGTCGAGACCTATGACCTGAAAAGAGACCATGTTGACCATCTCCAGTATGCTCGGGTTCACTTTGCCGGGCATGATCGAGGAACCAGGCTGCACCGCAGGAAGCTTGATCTCGGCAAGGCCGGTCCTTGGACCGCTGCTCAAGAGGCGCAAGTCGTTAGCAATCCTTGTGATATCGAGCGCCAGGTTGCGCAGCGCCCCGCTCATTGAAGCCGCGCCCGCCATACTCTGCATCGCTTCGAAATAGTTCTTCGCCTGCTTGAAGGGGATACCGGTCAGCTCTTCGAGCTGCTTAGGCATCATCTCGCGGTACTTCGGATCGGCGTTCACACCGGTGCCCACTGCCGTCCCGCCAATGCCGAGATGCGTCAGATCTTCCCGGATTTGCTTAATCCTGTCGATGTGGCCGTGCACGCACGCCGCATAGCCTGAAAATTCCTGACCGAGTCGTATCGGCGTCGCGTCCTGGAGATGCGTCCTTCCCGATTTGATAACGTGGTCGAACTCCTTCGCCTTTTTAGAGAACGATTTTTCAAGTTCGGCGAGCACGGGCAGGAATTTATCGACGAGCAGAATCGACGACACGCGGATCACGGTTGGTATCAGATCGTTCGTCGACTGTGCCATATTGACGTCGTCGTTCGGGTTGATGACGGAATAGTCGCCACGCTTGCCGCCCAGGATTTCGATCGCACGGTTTGCGAGGACTTCATTCGCATTCATGTTGTGCGAAGTGCCGGCTCCAGCCTGGAAGACATCGACCACGAACTGTTCGGCAAATTTCCCGCCCAGCACCTCGTCGCATGCCTTGACGATTGCATCTGTCTTCTTTTTGTCGAGCAGTTTCAGTTTGTTATTGACAAGCGCGGCAGCCTTCTTAACAAGAACCGTAGCCTTCACCCAATCCGGGTGAGGCTTGAGTCCGCTGATTGGAAAGTTTTCGACTGCCCTCTGAACCTGGACGCCGTAATAGGCATCCACCGGAACCTTCAATTCGCCAAGTGAGTCTTTTTCAATTCGGTAATCCATTTTTTCCCTTTCGATTCTAACCTTGTTAAGGTTGGCTTTGATAAAACATTTCACTGAGTGGCACAGATACCGCGTCGAAATATCTCCCGACAGAGATTATTAAGAATGCCGGTTCCGCGTCACGCGTCATGTTGAGAGCCCGTGTAATTCTCCTAAGCCCTGCTGCGGCGTTCATTCCAAAAACCGCCTTAAACCGCCTTCTCCGCGTCTCCGAGCAATTTTCCGCTGACCACGTCGGCAGTGGTAACCACCCTCACACCGCGTTCAGTCCAGTTCTCGACTAATTCACGCCCTTTGTCCTCATAGATAGCCTTCGCGGCGTCTGTCACGAGATAGATTTTGTACTTGCCGATGCGGAGGAATCCCTCGATCGCGTGCGCATCGCAGACATCCAGCGCAACTCCATAGACGACGATGTCCGTCGGATGAAGTATCTCAAGCACCGCGGGCACATTGGGATTCGAGAAGACGTCAAACTTTTGTTTACGAAATACTATTTCCCCGCCATGCTTTGAAATCTTTTTTTCGAGAAGCCTCCGCTCAAAGCTGATGCAATCTATCCAGAGTGGATCGATCGGGCTCGTCTCGGGAATCTTCTTCTGGCCGGGCGTGCCTTGCACACAGTGTAGCGGAAACGTCTCGTGGAAATCCGGATGATCAGATATTTCCTCGTCGGTCGAAAGGTGGTAGTCCACCGATCCGCAGATCTGAATGTCGTTTTCTCTTGCGTACTCGGTAAGCGCCTTTAGATTCTGCGCTATGCTCTCCGCTCCCTGCACATACAGCTTTCCGTCGGGCATCATGAAATCGTACTGTGTATCAACGTCCCAAAAAATCAACTTCTGCATATCTAGCTCCGCTGTAGTGCCCGGTTTTTCAAGACTTTTTCCCTGATCATCGTGCTACAATTTACACTCTATGTGCAAACCTTGTCAAGGTTTGATACATTGACATGTTGCGTCTCCGTCTTGAGAGGCCGCCCCTACGGGCCTTCCTTTTTTTTCCCTTTTAATCTCTACAAACGAACCATCGTTAACGGCACTCATCGCGAACTCACGCTGTAACTGTGCCGGCAACAATCTGCCTCTAATCTAATCATCACCTAACAACGAGGAATCGAACCCAAAGCAGACTGTTCTTTGACTACCCTCATTAGGTATCGCTGTAGGCGCGAGCTGTTTGTAGATTGCACCATATAAGACACCTATAAGCTCCAGCTCCGGGAGAAACGGCCTGTTTTACAAAGATGTGTGTGTTTTGTATATGCCCCAGATTGCTTCGATGCGCGGTGAAACCACTTGCATCAGGTATTCCCACGCGTTCGCTTCCTCAGCGGGGAAAAAAAAGCGGCTTCATTCCTTAATATCCCCCTTCGCGAACGCCTCTTCAAGCGTGTGCCAGCCGAGAGTCGCGCACTTCACCCTGACAGGGAACTTCGAAACACCCTGCATCGAAATCGCGTCGCCCATCTCCTCGCCGTAATCCCCCTCGGTTCCCTTTACCATGTCGTAAAATCTTGACGCGAGCTTCTTCGCCTCTTCGATAGTCCTCCCTTTTACGAGGTCCGTCATTATCGAGGCTGAGGCCTGGCTAATCGAGCAACCCGCGCCGGAAAACTTCGTGTCGACGATGACGCCGTCCTTCACGAGGACGCTGACCTGAATATCGTCACCGCATGACTCGTTGTAACCGCGTGAACTATAAGTCGGGTTGGTTATAAGCCCGTGGTTGTGAGGATGTTGATAATGGTCGAGAATAATCTCCGTGAATAGATCATTTAAGGACATGCCGATTATCCATTCTTTGTTTTATCTGGCATCCCGAACTGTTTGTTCGGGAGCGGCTTTCTTCCTGGGTCTGAATATCGAGATTCCCTTCTCGAGCGCTGCGGCAAGCGCTTCAACATCGGACTTGTCGTTGTAAAGGTAAAAGCTTGCTCTTGCCGTCGATTGCACCTCCAGCTTCCTCATAAGCGGCTGCGCGCAATGATGGCCCGCTCGTATCGCGATCCCTTCTGAGTCAAGTATCGTTGATATGTCGTGCGGGTGTACGGCATCTACCGTGAACGAAATGACTCCGGTTCCAGTCGTGGTGGGTCTGAATATGCGTATGCCGTCGACCTCAGCGAGGCGCTTGGCGGCGTAGTCGCCGAGCTCGATCTCATGGTCCTCAACATTCTGCATCCCGATCTTTTCGAGATAGCTGATAGCGGCTTTGAGTCCGACGGCGCCGGCGATATTCGGCGTGCCCGCTTCGAACTTGTACGGCGGCCTCGCGTAATTGGAAGTCGTCGGGAACACTTCATTTATCATCTCTCCTCCGCCGAGGAACGGCTCCATCTTCTCGAGAAGCTCGTACTTCGCGTAAAGCGCGCCGATACCGGTGGGGCCACACATCTTGTGCCCGCTGAGAACGTAAAAATCGCAGCCGATATCCCGGACGTCCACCGGCATGTGAGGAGCGCTCTGCGCCCCGTCCACCATCGCCAGCGCGCCCGCTTCGTGCGCCATCCGGCAAATATCTTTCACCGGGTTGATTGTCCCGAGAACGTTCGAAACGTGCACAACCGACACCATCTTCGTCTTCGGACCGAGGTTGTCCTTCAAAGACTGGAGATCGAGCCGGTAGTCGGAACTCATTCTTATAAATTTTAATACCGCACCCGTATGCCGGGAAATGATGTGCCATGGAACAAGATTGCTATGATGTTCCATGTCGCTCAAGATCACCTCGTCCCCCTCATGGAGGTTATTCAAACCCCAGGCATAGGCAACCAGGTTCAGCGATTCGGTGGCATTTCTTGTGAAAACAATCGATTCCGGTTTCGCCGCGCCTATGAAGCTCGCGACTTTCGATCGGGCTTCCTCATACATATCTGTCGCAATCTGACTGAGCTCGTAAGTTCCCCTGTGGACATTCGCGTTGTAATTCGCATAATAGTCGTCTAGCGACGTAATCACTTCCTGTGGCTTCTGAGTAGTCGCCGCGCTGTCGAGGTAGATAAGCGGCTTCCCCTTGGATTTCCAATTGCCGAAGATTGGGAAGTCTTTTTTCGTATCACGTTGGATCATAAGCTAGTCCTTCTGTCAATGCATAATTCCCAACAAAATTTCCGCCTGAAATGTTGCCTTTTCCCGTTATAGAATTGGTGCCCGGATTCGCCGATAAGTTAGCAAGGGGAGGCTTGCAATTCAATGTTTACGGTTATTGGGAAGCCCGCCAGGCCCAGCCTCAGTTGATTAGGAAATGCGGTTCTACTCCGCAATCCGGCAGCAGCCTCATAATTGAAACATATCTCGCGGTTCTTTGAATGACTACTGGTGGAGTGTATTCAAGCCCCGTTCGACACTTTTTTCAATTTAGAAAATATTTCGGGCGGTAAGCATGTTCCGTTTCTTTCTTCCCCCTCTAAGCTCCGAGCCGTTCCGCCGTTTGGAGAGAGTCGCGCTGTTGATGAGCTCAATCCGACCGAGTGCGATGTCGGGATCACGTAAGCGAAATCCTCATGACATTTAAGTCGAAAGATTCGCCAGATTTATACGCGAACATTCCCTCACCATCCCTTCGCCATCCCCTTTAGAAAGGGCCGGCAAACTAAACGCGGGAAGTTTCTGTTCTATCCGGTTTCTTTAAATCACTTTCCGTGACAGTTCTTGTATTTCTTTCCGCTACCACATGGGCACGGGTCATTGCGTCCCACTTTCTCCGCGACCCTGACCGGTTTTCGTTTAATCTGCCCCTCTGCACCCTGTGCGGCAGGCTCGCGATTCGCCTGCATTCCGAAACCAACGGCAGACTCATGCTGAAGCTGCATCTGTTCTCTTCTCGGGCGGGAGGCGCGACGCTGGGGTATCTCCTCTGGAACCGCCGGGAACGCCCTGTAAACGATCTGAAGCACTTCGCGGTTGATATCCTTCAGCATTTGGACGAACATGTCGAAAGCTTCGCGCTTGTATTCAACGACCGGGTCCTTCTGCCCGTAGGCGCGGAGATTTATTCCCTCCTTCAGGTCGTCCATCTCGCGGAGGTGTTCCTTCCACTTTTCATCGATCACTTGGAGCGTTGCCATGCGCTCGAGGCGGCTCATCATCTCAATACCGAGTTCCTTTTCCTTATTGTTATAGAACTCGACTGCCGCCTTTACAACCCTGTCGGACACTCCGTCCTTGCCAAAACGTCTGAACTCGTCCGGCGTGAAGTTCACCTCGACAAGGAAAGTTCTCCGGAGATCGTCAATGAGCCCGGCGATGTCCCCGTCGTCATAGTATTTGTCGACCACTTCATCGACAAGCTCACGCATCATGCCGAAGATATCATCTTTCAGCCGCTCGCCGACGAGGGCATGCCTTCTTCTGTCGTAGACAACCTCGCGCTGCTGATTCATAACGTCGTCGTACTCAAGGAGTCGTTTCCTGATGGCGTAGTTGTTTTCCTCGACCTTTTTCTGCGCGCGCTCGACGCTCTTTGTTATCATCGGGTGCTCGATGACATCGCCTTCCTTCATTCCAAACCTGTCCATGACTCGAGCTATGCGGTCGCTTCCGAACAGCCTCATCAGGTCGTCTTCGAGTGAAAGATAGAACCGTGACGATCCAGGGTCTCCCTGACGTCCGGCGCGGCCTCTTAACTGCCTGTCGATGCGTCTTGCCTCGTGACGCTCGGTGCCTATTATATGCAATCCGCCTTTCTCGACGACGCCCGGTCCGAGCTTTATGTCCGTTCCGCGGCCGGCCATGTTAGTTGCGATGGTAATTGCGCCGGGCATTCCGGCTCTCGACACTATCTCAGCTTCGCGCTGGTGCTGCTTGGCATTCAAGACCTCATGAGCAACGCCGCGGCGTTTGAGCATCCTGCTTATGGTCTCGCTCACCTCGACGCTCGTTGTGCCGACGAGGACGGGCCGAGACTGCTTCTTCATCTCCTCGATCTCAGTTATCACGGCGTTGTATTTTTCGCGCTTCGTGCGATAGATGAAGTCATTCATATCATCTCTCGCAAGCGATCTGTTCGTCGGAATGACGGTCACATCCAGCTTATAAATATCGAAAAACTCACCCGCTTCGGTTTCCGCGGTGCCGGTCATCCCGGCGAGTTTCTTGTAAAGCCTGAAATAATTCTGAAGAGTTATCGTCGCGAGTGTCTGCGTGTCTCGCTCGACCTTGACGCTCTCCTTCGCCTCTATCGCCTGGTGAAGTCCTTCAGAGTATCTCCTTCCCTGCAAGATCCTGCCTGTGAACTCGTCGACGATAAGTACCTTGCCGTCCTGCACGACATACTCAACATCTTTTTCGTAAAGGGTGTACGCGCGCAGGAGCTGGTTCACCGTATGAATACGATCGCTTCGCTCGGCATAGAGCGCGTAGAGCTCTTCCTTCTTCCGCTGCACCTGCGCCGCAGTGAGATCCTTATCGCCGTCAATAGCCGCGACTTCGTTGCCAATATCTGGCAGGACGAACATATCCTTGTCTGTCTGTGAAGACGCCAGATAATCGCGCCCTTTATCCGTCAGGTCGATAACATGCGTTTTTTCGTCGACGGCATAGTAAAGCTCGTCGTCAATTTCATGCATCCGTTGACCCTGATCCTTGAGGTATTCAAGCTCCGTCGTCTGCATGAGCCGCTTGTTCGCGGGTTCATTTAAAATCTTCGCTAGTCGGTTGTTCTTTGGAAATCCCCGGTACCCTCTCAGCAGAAGGACACCAGCTTCTTTCTCATTTCCCTCGGACAAGAATTTTTCTATATCAGCCGCATATTTATTGACGAGCCTGATCTGCTCATTGACCAGCCGTTCCACCCGAGGCTTCATATCGTCGAACGAATGCTCGGTAGATCCGACAGGCCCGCTGATGATTAGCGGCGTCCTCGCTTCGTCGATAAGCACGGAGTCAACTTCGTCGACGATCGCGTAGTAGTGCTCGCGTTGAACGATATCCTCCGCTTCAACCCCCATGTTGTCGCGGAGATAATCAAATCCAAACTCGTTGTTCGTTCCGTAGGTGATGTCGCAGTTATACATCGCTCGGCGCTGCGTGGTATCCATATCGGATTGAATGCACCCTACGGTGAGTCCGAGGAACTCGAATACTTTCCCCATCCACTCGCTGTCACGTTTCGCCAGGTAGTCGTTTACTGTAACGAGGTGAGCGCCTCTCCCGGGAAGGGCGTTGAGATAAAGCGGCATCACGGCGACGAGCGTCTTTCCTTCGCCCGTTGCCATCTCCGCGATCTTGCCCTCATGAAGAACGGCGGCTCCCATCAGCTGGACATCAAACGGGACCATGTCCCAGACAACTTTGTGCCCGGTGACGTCCCAACTTGTTCCCACAAGTCTTCGGCAAGCGTCCTTCACTACGGCGAAGGCCTCCGGCAGGATGTCATCGAGGATATCCGCAATCATGTCATCGCGTTCCTGTTCAAGCTCATCGAGGTCCTTGTAAACGGCTTTTCTTTCCTCGCCCTCTACGTCCCCCTTGAGCTTCTCTTTAAGATCGGCGATTTCTCTCTCGATCTCAGCCGTCTCTTCCTTGATTCTATTCCGAAACGCCCCGGTCTTTGCCTTCAGCTCATCGTCAGAAATAGACTGAAGTTTTTCAAACTCTTCGTTGATTTCATCTACATACGGAAGGAGTTTCTTCGCATCCCGTTCGTGTTTTGAGCCAAAAATCTTGCCAAATGCGGATAATGCCATCTTTCCTCTTAAAATTTCTCAAAAAAATATAGCCAGACCGCCCCCCTTAATCAAGGTAACGGTCTTTTGACTTTAGAGCCGCTGGAATTACATTATAGACGAGTCGAGTGCGATTTACTTGCCCCTACGCACCATGTATACCTACCAGTTCATCCCTACCTTTTGATTGTCGCCCGACGATGCCGGCGAGACTGAAGACTCCGTCCGGTAATGTTAACGAAAACAAGAGAAGAGTTTTCCAAATACAACGGAGGGCACGATGCTCGATGGTGCTAATGTCGAGCAGCAAGAAGGCGCCGGTATCTCCCAGATAGCGGCAAACATCGTTTTCTTCTTCGGGGCCGCCATCACGCTTTCATGGATGATGGGGCTGCCGCTCTTATGGTCCGAATCATGGCCCATCAGGTTGACGCGCCCAAACGCTGGACTCAGTTTCCTGATCGCCGGCCTCGCCCTCAGGCTGGTTCATGAAAACAGGATAACCGGAGAATGGAAATTCCCCGAAATCAGGCTTGAGTTTACGGTGCGAAGGACCGTCCAGGTTCTCGGGGCGCTTCTCGCGATCATCGGGATCCTCACGATTGCCGAACATCTGTTCGGATTCAACTTGCGAATCGGAACTTTCATCATATTTCAGAGATGGTTTTTGGAAATCGACGACCTAAACGCGAGAATGAGTATCGTCACCGCCCTGCAGTTCTTTCTTGCCGGCATGATGTTCATGTTTCCAGACAAAGTGATCGGAAGGGTCGCATACCCGTCGGAACTACTCGCCGTGATGCTCCTGGGCCTCTCTCTCGATTCTTTCGTGGCGTTCCTGTACATGAGCGACAGAGTGGCTGACATCCGTTCGGACGCGCCGATCCCCATCGTATCCTCAATTATGTTCTTCGTTCTCTCGGTAGGATTTCTCGCATCGAGACAAAATCGCGGACTGGTCGCGCTTTGGTTGACAAAATATAACGGCAGCACAATTGTTCGGAAATGGCTTCCCATCTTTACAGTCGCGATAATACTGACCGGCGCCGCCGTGGACATCTTGCAGGATTACAGGCTTCTCCAGTCGGGCGTCGCCCTTTCAATTTTCACCGTTGTCACGATTTCATTCACTGCCGTTGTAGTGATGTTCTCGGCGGTTTACCTAAACAATTTCGAAAGAGAACTTTTGCACACGAACAAGCTGTACGCGGTGCTCAGTCAGTCAAACGAAGCCATGGTCAGGACAAAGGACCGGGGTCTGCTCTTGAAATCCGTGTGCGAGACAATGACAATCTTTGGAGATTTTGCGGCATCATGGATTTGCCTTGAAGATAACGGGATCGATGTTCCAGAAGTCTATACCAGTTTGAGGCAAGGTATTCCGCCGTTCAGGGAAGAAATCGGAAAGCTGCGAGAGCTCTTCGAGTCCGATCCAATCCGCCGGGTTTTGGAGGAAAGCGAATACGTTACCATCAGTGACACGCAGAGCGACAGCCTCCACTCTTCGATAGAAGGTTTGATGAATCAGGCCGGGCTCAAGTCCATGATGATACTCAAGTTGACTAACTTCGGGGAGACATCGGGACTGATGGGCGTGTGCTCTCAGGAAACCGACTATTTCAAGGCAAAGGAAATAGATCTCATTCGCGAGGTCGCCATGAATCTTTCATTCGCGCTTGAAGGGCGACAACGCGAGGCGCAACGTCAAAGGGCCGAGGAGGCATTGAGAGACAGCGAAGAGCGGTTTCGCGAGACATTCGAAAAAGCGGCGGTCGGGATAGTACTTATGACCCCCAGCGGGATCATCATGCGCGCGAACCCGGGATTTTGCCAGATAACCGGGTGCGAGGAATCGGAACTGACAGGGACCTCCTTCCTGGAAATAACGCATGAAGAGGAACCCGGAAGAGACAGAACTAACCTCGAGAGGATGCTGAAGGGCGAAATAGCGACATACTCAGCCGAGAAGCGGATCATGAGAAAAGAAGGAAAGTATATATGGGTAAATCTCTCTGCCGCACTCGTGCGCGGGAATGCCGGTGAGCCACTGAATGTCATTAGCATTATTCAGGATATATCCGAAAGGAAAGAAGCCGAAGAGTTACTGAGAAAGAGCAGGGCGCAATACCAAGAATTTTTCGAGGAAGATATTACGGCGGACTTCATTGCTACAGTCGAAGGGGAAATAACTTCTTGCAACCCCTCCTTTGCAAGAATCTTCGGCTTTTCATCCGTCGAAGAAGCGATGCAGTCGGATGTTTTCGCACTCTATCAGAGCCCGGCGGAGCGCAAAGAATTCCTGCAGCTTCTGGAGGAGGCCAAGAAAGTGGAATATCACGAAATGACGATGAGAAAAAAGGACGGGTCGGAGATATACGTGATAAGGAGCACCTTCGGAATTTTCGACGGCCGAGGAAAACTCGTGCGGACAAAGAACTATCTCTTCGACGATACGCGAAGAAGAATTCTCGAGAGGCAAATTCTCCAGACCCAGAAGATGGAAAGTCTCGGCACTCTTGCGGGGGGAATCGCGCACGATTTCAATAACATTCTCACGATAATCATGGGACACGCCGGCCTCTTGAAGAAAAAGGAGTTTATGGACGACCGGGTCAAGCTTAGTCTGGAAGCCATCGATTTGGCGACCAGGCGTGGCGCCGGATTAATACGCCAACTCCTCACCTTTGCAAGAAGGGAAGAGCGCACGCTCGAAAACATTGACATCAATGAAATCGTTAGGGACCTCTATAAACTCCTCGGAGAGACTTTTCCACGCCTTGTGAATATGACTCTAAAACTCGACGACAGCCTTCCGCTGATTATCGGGGACCCGAACCAGATCCACCAGGCACTGCTCAATTTATGCGTGAACGCCAGGGATGCCATGCTCGACAAGAAGGACGGAAGAACGCCGGGAGGGACACTGAGTCTTTCTACAACGCTTGTCAAAGGAAAGGATGTACGTCCTGCGTTTCCGAAGGCGATTCGCGATGAATATGTAAGGATAACCGTCGAGGATACTGGCGCCGGCATGGACAACACCACTCAGGCTCATATCTTCGAGCCATTCTTTACTACCAAAGACTTTGGAAAAGGGACCGGACTGGGGCTTGCGACAGTTTACGGCATCATCGATGGGCATGAGGGTTTCCTAGATGTCTCAAGCGAACAGGGCGTCGGCACGAGCTTCACCATTTATATCCCGGCCAAATCTTCAGAGCAGATAACCGAAGCTTCCGACAATAGTCAGTGACTGATAGTTAATTCATCCAACCGACCCATTGCTCGGTGGAGGCGCTGAAAAAGATGAGAGGGATACTGATTCAGTAAAGTTATGAGAAACCGCGACTCGCCTTTTTGTTCAATAACGAAGGCGAATCGCGGTTGTCAGAAGTCCGTCTACTTTCCTACCCAAACATTGTTTGACGGATTTACATCAGGAAGGACTTTATTGGGATCAACTATTACCGAGTCGATTGGACTTGTCGAATCGTAATGTAATGTGTATATGCCGCTCGTTTCCCAGATCTCGACGGGAAGATTGATTCTGCCCACCTCTCCGTTCGACTGCTTCACCTCAACAGTTACCGGCATCACCATCTGATCCTTGTTCTGAAGCGTGATGAGCGAACCTTTTGACGGATTACCGTCGACATAACTAACGCTGTCCACAGCTTGATCGAGCTTATAGTTCTTGACGAACCATTCTTTCCAGAACCAGTTGAGATTTTCTCCAGAGGCATCGTTCATCGTTCTAAAGAAATCTTCCGGAGACGGATGTTTATAAGCCCACCGACGTATGTATGTTCGGAAGGCGTAGTCGAATCGCTTATGGCCCAGCACGTATTCGCGAAGCATATACAGACCGAGTGCGGTCTTGTAATACTCGAGCGTATGAAGATAGCGCCCGGGGATCGCGTCGGCGTACGATATTATTGGCTGTGACTTCGGGTTCAGGAGGTAGGGGACGATATCGCGAGCTGGATTCTTTGCCTCAGGATCGAATTCACCGTCGCGTTTCGGCGCGTACTCGCCGTGGTTGAACTGGTCCGAAGCATATATGTCTATGAACGTGTTAAATCCTTCGTCCATCCACGCATTCTGACGTTCGTTCGAGCCAACTATCATCGGAAACCAGTTGTGTCCCAGCTCGTGCGCCGTCACTGCCCAGAGCGTCTTCCCCGTCATTCCCCACCAACAGAAAACGATGCCGGGATATTCCATCCCTCCAACAGGTCCGGCGACGTTTATCGCGGCCGGATATGGATAGACATACCAGTCTTTTGAGAAAATTTCTATGCTCGCCTTGGTATACTCGGTGGACCTTCCCCATGCCGAATCGGACGCGCTCTCGATCGGGTACACGGATTCGGCGAGAGATTTCTTCCCGCCCGGCAAATTGATCCTTGCCGCGTCCCAAATGTACGCGCGCGAACACGCCCACACGGCATCACGCGCATGATCCATTCTGAAGTGCCACGTCAGCATTCCCTTTTCCGTCGGACGCGTCTCCGGTTTACCGATCTCTTCCGGAGAAACAATGTAGACTCTCTTATCGCTCTTCCGCGCCTCATCGATTCTCCTCCGTTCCTTCGCAGTGAGGACACTTTGAGGATTTAGCAGAACTCCCGACCCGACCACGATTTGGTCCGCCGGAACGGTCACGCTGTAATCGAAGTTACCGTATTCGCAGTAAAACTCGCCGTCTCCCAGGAAAGGAAGGCTGTTCCAGCCATTCAGGTCATCGAACACTTCCATTCGCGGGTACCACTGGGCGATCTCATAAATCGTCCCGTTCTTCGAGCGCATCCATCCTGTCCTGCCATATCCAGCCGGCGGCACGACGAAAGAGTATCTGATTATGATTCCGAGCTTGCCGCCCCTGGCGGGTATCGGACGCTCGAGCCTGATCTGCATGCGTGTGTCGTTGACAAGATAGTCCGCACGCGAAGTCTTCCCGTTCTGAATGATCTTGACGGATGAGATGCTGTCGCCCCCGTAGAAAGTCCGCGGAGCGTTGCCGCTTACAAGGACTCCGCGCGATCCTTTGGCAAGCTGGTTCTGCTCGACCTGGAGCCAAACATAGTGGAGCTCGTTCGGACTGTTGTTGGTATAAGTTATCTTGACTGTTCCCGTGATCGTCTTGGTGGTAGTGTCAAGAGCCGCCGCGATTTCGTAATCGGCGCGGTTCTGCCAGTAGCCAGGTCCTGGGGCGCCGTTAGCGCTCCGGTAAATCGAGCTTCCGTTTGCGTCGAAGTTTGGATCGAACACCTTATGCGGGTCGTACCCACCGCTGGCTTGCGAGAAGGCTTTCGAGACCGGGACGACGAGGCAGAAAATGAGGAACAGTACCGTAAAGTTTTGTTTCATTTGGGATGCCTTTAAGATGTTTTTCACATTTCAAAAAAAAGAAACGCTTATCAAGCAACTTTATTTTAGGGGCACGTAAGTCTATTTATGAACTCAATCTCGATGGAGCGAGACAATTTGTTTTCAAAAATATACCTTCGGAGGAAGCGAAAGGCAAAAACACGCGGAACATTTCCATTTTCGGCTAAGACAACCTTGAGTCTTGAAACATGCCACGGCAGGCTTGGATTCGTTATTAACCGGTACTAAATTCAGCGGACAACGACCATGAAACGATCAGCCATATTTCTCGCGGCGGCAGCAATCGCCGGTATTGTTCTCTTCATTGCTTTAATCCCAAGGTATTCAATCCTTTATTCGATAGACAGCAGACTGGACCGCGGCCAGGCCATCAGCTACTCGAAAAAGATAGCGGAGAGGGTCGGAGTGAAACTCCCTTCGAACCTGATGCAGAACACGACTTTCTCGGCTGAAGGTGTCTCGCTCGCGTATTCGAGGTCGAAGGTGGGTACGTATCGTACGAATGAGGCGGTAAGGTCCGATTCGCTTCCTCTCAATTACTGGGATGTGCTGTGGTTCGACCCCGCGAAGCAATCGGTAAACGGGACGATGTTTGAAGCGGAGATCTCAGCCGGAGGAAAACTGACGGAATACAGGCGCTTCGTCCCGGACACCGCTTCAGGCATCGTTCTCCAAGGAAACGTTGCTCTGGCAAACTTCAGCAAATTCTGGAAAGACCACGATCTTTCACGGCTGACCGGGGTGTCTCTTTCAAGACTGAAGCTGAGCGCGTCCGAGCCGGTCGTCCTGGAACACAGGCAGGACTGGTCGCTGACGTTTTCAAACGACAGCACCGCGATACCGGGCTTGAAAGAGGAGTTGAAAGCGAGGCTCGATGGGAACGAAGTTACGAGCCTGGACATCAGGTACCGCCCTCCGGAACAGTTCAGGATCGACTACGCCGCGAAGTCTTATCCTTATGTCTTCCTGACGTTCATATCATGGATCGCGATGTTCCTGTTCTTTGCGGTGGGGCTTGTTATCTTCCTTAAGAGGTACAATGAAGGTGAAGCGGGCATAGGATCGTCACTCTTCGTAAGCATCGCCTTCTACGTTACTTCAGCCATCGCAATGGCACTTTCCTTCCCGTCCCTTGGGAAAGGCCTGGGGATCGGTACGATGAATATCTTTTACTTGACGCTTATCGTTTCAGGCATCATCTTCCTCCTCTGGCTTCCGCTGGTTTCAATACTCACATTTTCGTCATGGGGTGTGGGAGAATCGTCCGCTCGTGCGATATGGCCTGAGAAGCTTCACTCGTTCGACGCCGCGTCCCACTTCAAGATCTTCAACGAAAAGCTTGGCGGATCGGTATTGCGCGGTTACGCCTATGGCGGGATGTTTCTCGGCCTGTACGCCCTCCTGCATCCGCTCCTTCGCTTACATGAATATCCTGGCGAGTTCATGGGTGGCGGTACGCCGCTGGATTCATTCGTTCCTTCGGTGAAGGTGCTCGCAGATGCTTTCGCGATGGCGCTCTTCAGCGAGACATTCTCGAGATTGGGAATACTCTCATTCTTTGGGCGAAAGAAATTAGGCAAAGGGATCGCCGCCTCTTTGATACTCTTCTTTCCCGTGCTTTTCTATCCGATGCCGTTCGGTGAATATGGTGTTATCGCGGAGATATTGTTCTGCATAGCACTCTCCGCAGCATTCATATGGCTCTTCCTGAAATATGACTTCATAACGGTTTTGGTTGCCGGTACGATCTTCTGTTCCGCCCAGGGGCTGATACCCATATTCTCGTCTTCAAACGCTTACTTCCAGACGAACTCCCTAATCGCGATCGTATTGTTCGTACTGCCGGTTCTCATATCGTTAGTCGCCTTGTGGCGAAAGCAGGCTTTCGAGCTGACGGTGGACTTGATGCCTGCGCACATCCGCCGGATCAGCGAACGAGAGCGTATGGCGAAGGAGCTGGAGATCGCGAAGAACGTACAGAACAACCTCCTTCCTAGAACAACGCCGTCTGTTCCACGGCTGGAGTTCGGCGGGATGTGCATTCCAGCGCTAGAAGTCGGCGGCGACTATTACGACTTCGTGCAGATGCACGGAGGTCTCATCGGAACCGCAATCGCGGACGTGTCAGGGAAAGGATTGCCCGCTGCGATATACATGACACTTACGAAAGGCGCCTTGCTCGCGTCAGCTGAAGATCAGCCATCACCAAGAAGGGTACTTAACAAGATCAACCAGATAGTGTACCATTCCATTTCCCGAGGCACCTTCATAAGCATGATCTACGCGGTCATTGACCCCAGGACACATAAGGTGAAATTTTCCCGCGCAGGACACAATCCGCTCGCCTTGTTCTCATCGAATTCGACTTCTGCGAAACTCTTCACGCCAAACGGCCTGGCCCTCGGACTTGACGACGGAGAGAAGTTCGACTCGACGCTCGAAGAAATGGAGATAGCCTTGATGCCTGGCGACGCGCTGGTATTCTACACCGACGGTTTCACAGAGGCTATGGATTCCGAATCCAACGAGTTCGGCGAAGAGAGGCTTGTCCAGCTTATCGAATCGGCACGCCATCTCCCGGTAAAAGAGATGATCGCGAAGATAGATTCCGGCGTCAGGAAGTTTGTCGGCGGCGCACCCCAGCACGACGACATGACCATGGTGGTGATCAAAGTAAAAGCGGAATAATGGGATAGTACTGACTTGGCGATGCGTGAGGCTGGAAAATCTCAAGCAGCCCCGTATGGGCGAAATGATTATAAAATAATATCCGTCCGCAATACTAAACCACGAAGGGGTGACATAGTCACAGGATGTGGGTGATGGAACAGTGGAACAATGCAATAGAGGAAAGTTGGATAAATGGATTTGCGGAATTTGAAACGCAGATGGTGCCATTAAGCCGCGTAGCGGCGACATGTTTGCAGAAAGACACACCACTCAGTACGTTGAGCCTCTTTGGGGGCAACTCGTTTTCAGAAGAGCGAACTGCGACTCACCTTCATGGAAGAGAATCTCAGGAGATGAGTCGTAGCTTCTCGAGCAACGCCGCATGCAAGTACGGATTCGCCGCCAGCGCGGTCTTGGCGTAAACCGTCGCGTTCCCTTCGAAGTCCGTGAAGATCCCACCAGCCTCTTCGATGATCGGCTTTATCGCCGCGACATCCCACGGGCTCACTATCGGATCGAGCATAGCTTCGGCCTCCCCTTCGGCTACAAAGGTATATCCGAAGCAGTCACCGAAACCTCGATCATGGTACGACAGATTCGTGATGTCAAGGAAGCCCTTTTCGTACTTCGTCCCGAGGAAGTATTTCAAGCCTCCATACACGATGGACGATTTCTCGAGTTCCTTCAGCTTACTTACCCTGATCCTTTTACCGTTGCAGAAGGCTCCGTGTTTTCTGGAAGCGTAGTAAGTCTTTTTCAAAGCGGGCAGCGACATGATGCCGGCAATAATTTCACCTTCGTGTTCCAGGCCACACAGCGTACCCCAGTAAGGTATGCCGCGCGTGAAGTTCCTGGTGCCGTCGATCGGATCTATGATCCACCGGTACTCATGCCCTTCTGAATTATCGCCGAACTCTTCACCGAAAAATCCGTGCTCGGGAAATTTCTTCGAAAGCTCTCCGATGAGAAATTTCTCGCATGACTTGTCCGCGATCGTAACCGGACTCTTGTCCGATTTGTAGTCGACGCGGAATTTTGAGCGGAAGTATTTGAGCGTGATACGCTCGGAGGCCTTGACAACCTTCAGAGCATATTCAAGTTCTTTCTGATGTGATTTCAATGTGACGTTTAAAGCCGGTTCCCTTTTTAACACCAACCGGCTTTAGTCTCCCATTTATGCCTGTGTCGCTTTAGCTTTGGCAGCGGCTGCGCGGCGTGCCCGGGTTTTGGCCTTCAGCTTCTTTACTTTTTGGTGATGCTTCTTTTTGGCAACTTTTGTCTTCTTGTTCATCTCTACTCCTTGTTCGTTTTTTGTTTGTTGAAAAATCTCTTACGGCTCGCTGCACGAATGGAAGAAGCCGCACTTCGGGCAAACGTATCTGCAGCGAAATGTCTCCAGCCTCGTTCCGCAATTATCGCAGTAGTTCCAGTACTCGTTATCTGAGACTTCATTTGATGGCGCACTTAAACCAGGCTGGACCATTTGCCGCTCCGCCTCATTCTCATTTGGCGCAGGTTCGCTTTTTGTTTCGTGATTTGGCATTCGGACACTGCTCAAAGTTTCGCAGGATTTATCGCCACGTATTTTATGTGCTCTCTGTTCCAAGTGTATGTAATTCTCACGAGACCGTTCGAGGACTGGATGACCGCCGGATACGCGTACCCGGAAGGCAACGGCTTGTCCTCAAGCGTGAGAACGTTCGTCCACTTTACTCCGTCTTTTGAAATCGCAACGTTCAAAGGACAGCGACAGCTCTCGATGGGTCTCCCGGGTATGATTCCGGAATCGTTGTAGACGAGGAGCTGCATCCCGTCCCGCAGTGTTACCGCGTCTATGCCCGAGTTCGGGTTCGGAAGGCCGGTCGATTTTAGTGGTGACCACGAATTACCTACGTCACTGGACCAGGTCTCTGCTATGACTCCCTCTTGCGTTCTGCACAGCGCTTCAAGCTGTCCTTGAGGATAGGAAAGAATGGTCGGCTGTATGGCATGGAACTCGCCTCCGCCATCGACGGGACCTACAATCTTCCAGCTCCTGCCTTCATTGCTCGTCAAATCAAAATATACTCTCCACCCGCCTGCCTCTTCGCTGGATCCACATAACCATGTCCCATCCGGGAGTAATACGGGTTTATCCTTGATCGGGCCCAGGACACCGTTTGGGAGACGCTCGGGGTTCTTCCAGGTCAATCCACCGTCAAAAGACTTCATCATCATTCCCCACCACGTGCTCGGGCTCGGCCCGACCTTGTAGAAGAGAACAAGCAGCCCTTTTCTCGGCGCGAAGAGCACCGGGTTCCAAGTAGGATATCTCTTGCCGTCGGATTGACGTCCAGTAGCGACTTCCTTCGCGGGGAGCCACTTACCGTCCTTCATTAGCGCAAACCATATCCCGACATTCGAATTCCCTTCGCGAGTTCCTCCGAACCACGCGGCAGCCAGATGTCCCGGCGACACTTCAACGATAGTGGACGCGTGACACTGAGGATATGGCGCGCCAGGGTTTACCATGCAAGAATCGACAATCGCATTCCCATGGTGTCTCTCCGCAAATGCGTTCATGCTGCAACCAACAACTGCCAGTGCAAAGACAAGAAATACGAGCTTCGAGGGAAATAGTTTGACGACTGAACCGGATGGATTTCGAAATTTCATGCGTTACAATCTTAACAAAAGTCGGACGAAAATCCAATTGCTATAGTTCGCGGGCCCCAAAAGGGTTACAAAAAAAAACGCCCGGCGAAACCGTCGGGCGTTCATATTCAATCACAATCAATATTTTAGTTCGTGCTTACATCGGAAAGATTAGGATCTTTCGTCGCGGCTTTCGCCTTCTGCTCGGTGAACTTCAATTCGCCGGAACGCTTGTCAATCTTGACCTTTACAATCATCCCTTCGGTGAATGTGCCTTTGAGCATTTCTTCGGCGAGAGGATCTTCAAGATAACGTTGGATCGCTCTTCTTAACGGACGCGCACCGTATGCCGGGTCGAAGCCCTTCTCCGCCAGGAATTCCTTGGCGGGCTTTGTCAACTCCAGCGTTACGCCCAGAGTCGAAAGGCGCTTCCTCAGGCTCTCTGTATGAATATCGATTATCTTCTTGATGTCGTCTGTCTCGAGCGAATGGAAGATAATAACGTCATCGATCCTGTTCATAAATTCAGGATTGAACATCCGCTTCATCGCCTCTTCGATCACATTCTTCATCGAGCTGTACCTATCCTCGGTGGAAGGCTGACCGAAGCCGAATGAACCGGCGGGCTTTATGTCGCGTGTGCCGATGTTCGTCGTCATTATCAGAATCACGTTTTTGAAGTCGACGCGCCTGCCGAGGCTGTCAGTGAGTATACCATCGTCCAGCACCTGCAGAAGAATGTTGAACACATCCGGATGCGCCTTCTCGATCTCGTCGAGCAGGACCACGCTGTAAGGCTTACGACGAACCTTCTCGGTAAGTTGTCCGCCCTCTTCATAGCCGACGTATCCCGGAGGAGCTCCGACAAGCCTGCTGACGTTGAATTTCTCCATGTACTCGGACATGTCGATTCTCACTAGCGCATCTTCAGAGTCGAAAAGATAGCGGGCCAGTGCCTTCGCGAGTTCCGTCTTGCCGACGCCCGTCGGTCCGGCAAATATGAATGAGCCGATGGGTCTGCGCGGATCCTTTAGGCCCGCTCTCGCGCGCCTGATGGCCTTACTCAGCTTCACTATCGCTTCGTTCTGACCGACGACAACCTTTGTCAGCTCGTCGGACATCTTAAGGAGCTTCGCCGATTCGCTCTCCGCTATCTTGTTGACTGGAATGCCGGTCATCATCGCGACGACGTCCGCCACGTGGTCCTCGGTGACTTCATGGATCGTCGTTTCGGCCTTCAACTCCCATTCGCGCTTGGCTATTTCCAGATCGGACAAAAGCTTCTTTTCCAGGTCGCGCAGTCGCGCGGCTTCTTCGAAGTCCTGCGTCTTAACAACCTTGTTCTTCTGTTGCTTTATCTTTTCTATCTCTTCTTCGAGCTCGACTATTTCCTTCGGCGCGATAATGTTCGCGAGGTGAATTCTGGATCCGGCCTCGTCCATGACGTCTATGGCCTTATCGGGAAGGAATCTGTCAGTCATGTACCTGTCGCTGAGCTTCACCGCGGCGTCGATCGAACTTTCCGTGAATTTTACGTTGTGGTGCTCTTCGTACTTCTGCTTGATATTGTTAAGAATCTGTATCGTCTCGTCGACAGTGGTCGGTTCGACCATGATTTTCTGGAACCTGCGGTCGAGCGCTCCATCTTTCTCGATGTACTGGCGGTAATCGTCAAGCGTCGTCGCGCCGATGCACTGAATCTCACCGCGAGCGAGAGCGGGCTTGAACATGTTGGATGCGTCAAGCGAACCGGACGCGCCGCCCGCGCCGACGATAGTATGAAGCTCATCTATAAAGAGGATCACATCTCTCGCCTTTTCCAGCTCGTTCAGCACGGCTTTCATGCGCTCTTCGAACTGTCCGCGGTATTTCGTCCCGGCGACAAGAGCGGCGAGGTCGAGCGTCACTACGCGCTTGTTGTGGAGCACACGGGAGACTTTCTTCTGCACGATCCTGAGCGCCAGCCCTTCCGCTATTGCGGTCTTGCCGACTCCCGGCTCGCCTATCAACACAGGGTTATTCTTCTTTCTGCGCGCCAGAACCTGTGCGACCCGTTCAATTTCCTTCTCGCGCCCGATTATAGGATCGAGTTTGTCTTCCATCGCCAGCTTCGTCAGGTCTCTGCCGAAATTGTCAAGAACCGGCGTCTTCGACTTCTCGCCCTTGCGAGGTTCCGGTCCCGTCCCGACTCCATGCTGGGCCGACGGCTGGGAGGGCTGAGAAGGTCTTCCGTTGATAATGTTGTCGAGTTCCTGGCGAACGCTATCGTAAGTCACGTTGAACTGGTGCAAGATCTGAGAGGCGACATTATCATCGTCTCGCAGGAGAGAGAGAAGCAAATGCTCAGTTCCAATGACGTCGGATTTATAGAGCTTCGCCTCGAGGTAAGTTATTTTCAAAACCTTTTCCGCCTGCTTCGTCAGCGGAATGTTGCCAATCGTGAGCGTACCCCCCGAGGTGCGTACGGTGTCTTCGACCGCCTTCTTCAGCTTGTACAAATCGACGCCCAGATTCCGCAGAATCTTGACCGCGATTCCTTCCCCTTCACGGATTATTCCGAGGAGAAGATGTTCAGTCCCGATAAAATCGTGCCCGAGCCTCAAAGCTTCTTCGCGGCTAAGTCTTATTACATCTTGCACGCGATTTGAGAAATTACCTTCCATTTCGTACCTAGTATTTTTTTCCTGTGCTTAATCCAACACTTAAGAGGCTGAGCAAGTTTCAGGCTTCAGTCTCAGAACCAGATCAACTTCAACGTCAATTTATAATGACATCCCGCGATTATCAACCGGAAGCGGAAGTCTCGGGCCAAGGCCTCTGACAATAATTTCGGAAATCGTGGTTGAAAATCAAGTCAGCTTTAACTTTGATTGCGCCGCATCAAATCAAGACTACATCTAAATTTCTGCTAATTCTCATGATTACTTTGAAAAATGGGGGCCGCCGGTTAAATTTACTCGCTTTCCTTCTATCAATTGACAGTGGGCTGACTGTGAAAATCGACAGAATGATTCAAGTGCTCCTCCCGCATGACGAGAAGTTCTATTCTTTGTTTGAGGAGATGACCAAACTTCTGCTTAAAGCTTCGGTGGCGCTTAAGAAGATCCCCGACTCGGATGTCGCTCGAACCAAGAGCATCGCGGATGAAATCGAGAACCTGGAGCATCAGGCGGACGAAGTGACGCACCGAATTTTCGCCGAGCTCAACGCGACGTTTGTAACGCCCTTCGACAGAGAAGACATCCACCAGCTCGCCTCCTCACTCGATGATATCATGGACTACATTAACGGTACCTCTTCGCGTTTCGTTTTGTACAACGTGAAGAACGCCACCCAGTACATGCGCAGACTGATGGAGATTATCGAGCTGCAGGTAGAGATGGTCGGCAAAGGGGTTACTTATCTGAGGGACTTCAAGAATACTCGCATGCTCCAGGATGTGCTGAAAAAGGTAAACGAGTATGAGAATGATGCCGATACGGTGTTCACTCTCGCCATAGCGGATCTGTTTGAGAACGAGAAGAATGCCGTGGAATTGATAAAGCTGAAGGAGATATATATAGGATTGGAAACGGCGACAGATCGCTGCGAAGACGTCGCTAACGTCCTCGAATCGATACTGATCAAACACGCCTGATCCCGCTTCGTAGCGATGCTCACTCTCGTAATCGTCATAATCGCAGTCGCGCTCGTCTTTGATTTCCTGAACGGATTTCACGATTCAGCGAACTCAATCGCTACAGTCGTATCGACTCGCGTCCTGACCCCGAGAAAAGCCGTGGCATGGGCGGCGTTCTTCAATTTCATCGCGGCATTCTTTTTCGGGCTTAGAGTGGCCGACACGCTCGGCAAAGGGCTGGTCGAACTGAGTGCGGTCAACGAATACGTTATTATGAGCGGCCTCATCGGGGCGATTGCCTGGGATTTGATAACATGGTACTACGGCCTTCCTACTAGCTCGTCACACGCGTTAATGGGCGGTTATGCCGGAGCCGCCATCGCGAAAGCTGGATTCTCCGCGATTCTGTACAGCGGCTGGACAGGGACTCTGGTCTTCATAGTTGTCGCGCCGGTAATGGGACTCGTAGTGGCATTCTTATTAATGACTGCTGTCATGTGGATCTTTCACAAAAGATCGTCGACAAAAGTCAACGGAGCCTTCCGAAAGCTCCAGCTTGTTTCCGCCGCTTTCCTGAGCCTCGGACATGGCACAAACGACGCTCAAAAAACCATGGGGGTTATAACGGGACTTCTCGTTACGGCCGGTTTATTGAAGTCTTTCGTCGTGCCTTTCTGGGTCATTGTAATGTGCAACTTCACCATCGCCATGGGGACTCTTTTCGGCGGATGGAGAATCGTGAAGACTATGGGTCAGAAGATTACGCGCCTTCGGCCGGTGGATGGCTTCTGCGCAGAAACGGCGGGTGGCATTACGCTTCTCGTCGCAACTTTTTTGGGCATACCGGTCAGCACTACTCACACGATCAACGGCGGTATAATGGGTGTCGGCGCGACGAAGCGTCTTTCCGCTGTACGATGGGGAGTGGCCGGAAACATCGTTATGGCGTGGGTGCTGACGATCCCGATGGCGGCTCTGATCGGGGCGGGAGCCTACAGGATATTGGAGATGTTCATCAGGTAAATTCTAAATCAGTGTGCATCGAGCCAGTTTGGCCCGGTGCCGACTTCGACTTCTACAGGAACACTCAGCTTCAAAGCGTTTGTCATCCCGTCGCGAACGAGAGACTCGAGTTTCTTCAACTCATCTTTCGGGGCTTCGAAGACGAGCTCATCGTGCACCTGGAGTATCATCCTCGATCTCATCCCCTGCTTCTCCATCTCGCGGAAGATGCCGACCATCGCGAGCTTGATCATGTCCGCGGCCGTCCCTTGTATCGGCATGTTGATCGCCTGGCGTTCTTCGGCCATCCGGACCGCAGAGTTCTTGCTGTTGATGTTCGCCAGATAACGACGCCTGCCGAGTAGCGTCTCGACAAAGCCGTGCTTGCGGGCAAAGTCAAGCGTCCCGTCTATATATTCACGGACCCTCGGGAATCTCTGAAAGTACGTGTCGATGACCTCCTTCGCCTCGGTCTGCGAAATACCGAGCCGGAGCTTGAGTCCGTATGGTCCGATGCCGTATAGCAGGCCGAAGTTAACCTCCTTCGCCTTCCGGCGCATGTCTGAAGTAACCTTGTCCGGCGCCACGCCGAACACCTTCGACGCTGTTGTGCGGTGTATATCCTCGTGTTTCTGAAATGCCTCGATCATCCCTTCGTCTTTGCAGATGTGTGCCATCACGCGAAGTTCAATCTGAGAATAATCGGCGGACATCATCACCCATCCCTTTTCGCCGGGGACAAAAGCCTTGCGAATTTCCTTCCCCATCTCGCCTCGTATCGGGATATTCTGGAGATTAGGATCGGACGAGCTGAGCCTCCCGGTTGCGGCAACGGTTTGGTTGAACGAAGTGTGAACGCGGCCGGTGCGAGGATTGATCAGTGTGGGTAGCGCGTCAACATACGTCGACTTGAGCTTCGTAAGCTTTCTATATGACAAAATGTTGTCAGCTATCGGGTGCTGCGCGCTCAACTCTTCAAGCACGAAAACGTCGGTCGAAAACCCCGTCTTGGTCTTCTTTCCTGAAGGGAGTTTCATCTTATTGAACAGAATATCCCCAAGCTGCTTCGGAGAGTTTATGTTGAACTCCTCGCCTGCCTGCTTATAAATGTCGAGGGCAAGGTTCTCGATCATCCGCTCGAGTTCCTTCGAGATTTGTCCGAGTATTTCAGTATCTATCTTAACACCGGTCTTCTCTATTTCGGCGAGAACTTCTACGAGCGGAAATTCCATTCCCTCGCAAAGTCCGAGGAGATTCATTTTCTCTAGTTTCTTATGAAGCGCGTCGGTCAGCTGAAGCGCTATGTCCGCGTCCTCGCCCGAGTATTCCGCTACGACTTCCGGCGATACCTCGCGCATGTTCTTCTGATTCTTCCCCTTGCCGATGAGATCCTCTATCGGGACCGGCTCGTATTTGAGATACTCTTTCGCGAGAGCGTCGAGATTGTGCTGGCCATCCGGGTTGACAACGTACGCCGCGACCATCGAATCGAATTCCACGCCGCGTGTCCGGATCCCGTAGTTCGACAGGACGAGCATGTCGTACTTGAGGTTCTGGCCTACCTTTTTGATTTTGGATGACTCGAAAATCGGCTTCAATATCTTCACGGCATCCTTTATGGCAACACCGCGTCCCCTTTCCTCACTCGCAAAAAGATCTTCCTTGTCGGACGCGATGTTTACATAATATGCCTCGTGAGGTTTCACGGACAGCGCGATACCCACCAGTCTCGCGTTTAGCGCATCTACGCTGGTCGTCTCAGTGTCCATCGAGACAACTTCCGCCTTCTTCAATTTCTCCGCGACCTTCCCGAGTTCTTCGGCGTCTGTTATGAGCTTATATGAATGTCTAACCGTCGAAATGGTATTGTAGTCGCCTTCCGGGGTCTCCGCTTCTTCGGTTTCCACTGGGGTTTCTTCGCGCTTGTCCGCGGCTGGCGAGAAGACAAGCTGCTGGGCCCTGCTCAGAAGCGACCTGAATTCAAGCTCATTAAACAGCTTCACGATAGCAGGCTGGTCTGGATTTTTCTCCTTCAGTGAATGAAAGTCGACGCCGAGAGGAACGTCAGTGTTTATAGTTACGAGCCACTTGGATAAGAGAGCCATATCCTTTCCAGTCTTGAGTTTTTCCTTCAGGGCGGGTTTGTCCACCTTGTCGGCGCTCGCCAGGACCTTCTCGAGGGTTCCGTACTTCTGTATTAAAGGTATTGCCGTCTTTTCTCCGATTCCCTTTATGCCTGGCACATTGTCTACCGCGTCGCCTGTCAGCGCGAGCACGTCTATGACCTGCTCCGGCTTGACTCCGAATTTCTTCTCAACTCCCTTCTCGTCGACGATCTCAACGTCGGTTCCGCTCTTTCCGGGCTTGTACATTTTGATTCTCGGCGTGATTAGTTGCATGAAATCCTTATCGCCGGTAACCATGAAGACGTCTATGTTTTCCTTCGCCGCGAGACGTGCGAGTGTGCCTATGACATCGTCTGCCTCGTATCCGGGCCTTTCGACCGTCGGCACACCGAACGCGTTCAGCATCTTCTTTATGTTGCCTAGTTGTGCGATCATCTCCTCGGGCATCTTCTCGCGAGTCGCCTTGTACTCCGGATATTTTTCGTGACGGAACGTAGGCTCTCCCGTGTCAAACACTCCTACGAGGTAATCCGGCTTCTCATCAGCTAGTATCTTCATGAGATAGTTGGCAAATCCAAACACCGCGCTGGTATTTTGTCCTTTTGAATTGATGAGCGGGCGGCTGATCATGCTGAAATAAGCACGGTACGCAAGTGCCGTTCCGTCAAGTATGAAAAATCTCTTTGCGGGCAACATCGACTCCTGTTTGACATAATTTAGAAAGTTTGAGAATTAGATGGAATGCGGGCGATGCCAATTCAACTTCTCTTGGGAAACTCACCCGGGATGGCGAGCTTCACATGACAAAGCACCTCTCCCAAGTTTGTACTTCATGTACCACTAATATAATTTTAGCAAAAAGGAGGTAGTATGTCGGAACAGCCAGTTAACATCGAGCAGCCACCCGAAGAGACGATGTCCTTCACCGACAAAGCGGCGGGGATTTTCTACGAGCCGACCAACGTCTTCGAATCCATTAAAAAGTCAGGGGTTAAAGCGGCAGATTGGTTCGTGCCGGTTTTGCTGCTCGCTGTGCTTGCGAGCGTATCGATCTATGTGCGTTTCAGCACGCCTGAATTGAAATACCAGAGCATGCAGATCGCTGAGCAAAGCATCGACAAGATGGTTGCGAATGGTAAGATGACCTCCGACCAGGCGCAATTGGCAAAACAAAGGATCGAAAGCGGATCGACCGGGTTCGAATGGATCGGGGTTGCGGGAGCCTTGGTCGCGACTTTTATTTTCTTTTTTATCCTATCAGCAGTCTGGTTCCTTGTCGGAAAATTCGCTCTGAAGAGTGAAATCACTTACTCGCAGACGATGGGAATAGTCGGGCTAAGCAATTGGATAGGCATAGTAGGAATGATCATCGGAATTGCCCTGTCCGTCGTGCTCGCGCGGCTTGACGGTGGGCTCAACCTTGGCATGCTCACAAGCATGAACGCGCAGAGTAAAAGCTACCTGCTGATGGCAAGAGTCGACCTCTTCACGCTTTGGACCCTGTTCGCCGTGTCCGTTGGCCTTGCAACGTTTGCGGGAAAGAAAGTCATCCAGTCAGCCGCGTGGGTATATGGTATCTGGATAGTCTTCACTCTGGCAAGCGTCTTCTTGTTCACCGGCAGATTTGCCTGAACAGGCGCGCGGAGCCGATGACGTTAAATTACATCACCAAGGTTGAACGATCTTCACGAAACCAGGAGAGGATGAACTATGTCGGAACAAGATGATTCTGTCGAGCGCCCGGCCCAGAAACCGATTTCTCAGTTCGAAAAAGCAGCGGGAACTTTCTATAAGCCGTCTCGGGTATTTAATTCCATTACTACGGCCGGCGTGAAATTTCTCGATTGGTTTGCGCCCCTCGTTCTGGTACTCCTGGTGGCGGGAGTTTCTTCCTACGTCCAATTGAACACTCCCACCCTGCGTGCGCAAATTGTTCAGCAACGTGAGGATGCCATCGAGAAGGCGGAATCAAAAGGAGAAATCACCACACAGCAGGCGGATGAAGAAAGGCAAATGATCGCGGACAACCTTACCAGCGCCTCGGCATTTGCGGTGGTTCTCAGAATTATGACCGTGACGGTTGTCCTCCTGATCGAATTCTTTCTCATGTCGCTTGTCTGGTTTCTCGTCGGGAGATTCGCGCTCAACTCAGACTTTGACTATGCCAAGGGTCTTGCCTTGACCGGAATGTCATATTGGATCACAGGCGTTGGCCTCATTTTCGCAATCGTGATCGCCGTACTTTCGTCGAGACTCGACGGGGGAGCGCACCTTGGAATGCTCATCCCCATGAACAGCAAAAACCTGGCCTACTCAATCCTTTCCAGGCTCAATCTCTTCACGATCTGGAGCCTGATTGTAATTTCGATCGGCATCGGCACACTCTCGGGAAAGAAGAAACTGACAGCCGCTTTCTGGGTATTCGGGATTTGGTTTGTCTGGGAAGCCGTCAGCATATTTTTCGAACATGCGATCTTTAGCTAACGAGACCAGGATAGAATTTCTTGAGGGCACGGGTTGGTCCCCGGCGCCCCTATAGTGGAAACGTTAGTCGGTTATCAGCCCTTTCAGGGAGGATGATGTATATTTCTTCTTAGAGGTGATCACCTTTCTGGCGTCATCTACCTTTCCCCACGTGTTCCAGAGAATCACTCCGGTAACGTGGCTCTCTTTCAGGTAATAGACAACTCCCTTTCGGTATCCATCCACCCAATCTTCGACCACTTCGCCGCTCGGATCAAACTCGCCGACCGCCTCATATCCGAGATCAAACAGATCCGAATAGAAAAAAGGTAGATGGTCATACGGCTCAGGGGTTCCCGACATGTTCTTGCCGGCCAGCTTCCCCATGGTGTTCGCGTTGTCTTCATGCTCCACCCGCATCCTTATATCCAGGCTCCGATTGTAGAAGTTCGCGACGTCGCCGGCGGCGTAGATAGAGTGATCCGTCGTTCTGAGAAACGCGTCAACAATTATCCCGTTGTCGACGGCAAGGCCCGACGCTTTCGCCAGAACGTCGTTCGGCGTTATGCCGAGCCCAGCGACAACTGCGTCGGCAGTGAACTTCTCTCCGCTCTTTGTCTCGATCGTGTAGCCGGAATCGGATTTCCCGACCGATAGTACATGCTCGCCAGGCTGGACCTTAATTCCTTTCTCCGAAAAATAATTGAGGAGAAAAGCCGAAAGGCCTTTGGGATAGACTCTCGTCCCGATTCCGTTCTCAGGAATGATCAACGTAACGTTCTTACCGCTCATGGCCAGAGCAGCCGCGATCTCGGAGCCAATGAATCCGCCTCCGATCACCGCGAAGTTTGACACGCTGTCGGCAAGTACGCGGAGTTTCCTGTAATCATCCACCGTACGATAATAAATCACTCCTTCCCCTCCGGTAGGAAAACGACGCGGCGTCCCACCGGTTGCGAGGAGAAGCTTCTCATACGAATATGATTTCCCGTCTCCCGCCGTGACGGATTTGCCGGTACGGTCGATTGATTTCATCCTGGTACCGGAAAAGAAATCGACTTTCTGCTTCTCGGTATTTCTCCAAATACTATCAAGCTGCTCGCCCTTCCACAACCCTTTTGAAAGCGGCGGACGATTGTACGGCATATCTTTCTCTTCGCTGAAAACGGCGATCGATCCGCTCCCATCATTTTCTCTAATACCATTCACGGCGGAGTCCGCTGCCATTCCTCCACCAACGATGACATACTTGAAGTCGCTCATCTTTCTCCCTGATTATTGTTTCCGTTAAATGAGTCAACATATTATAACAACTTAAGTTCCGTAGAGGCAAATCGGAGAGTGCCAATTGCAATTTTCTGCGGCAGGCGGTAAACTAACAAGCAATCCCGGCGAAATGACGCTTGGGGGGAGTCGTTATGAAAACAGAGTTTTTGGAAAAAGCCAATCGCATAGCCACTGACAACATTTCTAGCGCGCAGCAGGTATTGAAAGATACGCTGGATCTGCTGTTGGACTTCTGTGAAAAGTACTCGCAAGAAAAGGGATTCATTCCTGAGCTTAAGTCGATCTCCAGCACGCTCTCCAACGCGCAAGCTCAGATGGCGGCGCTCTCCAACATTTCGAGGCTGATCGTCGCGTCTTCGATCAAGCTCTCAGCGGACGGCGTTCATAGATACATAAAGAGCCTGCGCGCAAAAGTCGGAGAGTCGTCTTCAAGAGCGGCGAGCGAGGCCGCCGGTCTTGTCGCCGACGGCAGGACATACGCCACGCTCAGTCAAAGTGAGTTTGTGATCAAGACCTTCGAGACCGCTGCCGCTTCCGGAAAGTACGCCGTGGTTTACGTCATGGAGTCGCGCCCCCTTTTCGAGGGAAGGCAGACGGCGCGCGCGCTTAAATCTATGGGGCATCGCCCCGTCCTCGTATCTGATGCCGCCATTGGATTCTTCGTCGATTCAATAGATGCTGCGTTCGTCGGGGCCGACGCGATACTATCGGACGGGACCGTCGTGAACAAAGTGGGCTCGTTCGCTCTGGCGGCGGCCTGTTCCGTGGCCGGCAAGGATTTCCACGCGATAACCAGCGTTCTAAAATATGATCCCGATAAGAAGGCGATCGGATTTCTCAACAAGGAAGAGAGCCCGCACGAAATTTTCCCGAATCCCGAATTCGAAGTGAAGAACATTTACTTCGACATGGTCAATCCCCGGCTTGTCACATCGGTCGTGACGGAGGCTGGCATCATGAAACCGGCCGCGGGAATTGACAAGGGTGCGTTCCAAAAAAAACTCGACGAGGCCATGAAAGAGTTGTATGGCTGAAGCTTCTTCCTGGTTCGAGAAAGAGGTTAACGCGACCACTATACCGCTCATAGCATTCGGCGCGGCACTGAACATTGTGGTGGGACAGGCGGTACAGCTTATCAAACTTCCGCTTTATCTCGACTCCATCGGCACCATTCTCATTGCGTGCGTTGTAGGCCCGCTGGCCGGAATGCTCACAGGCGCGTTCGCGAATCTAACGCTCGGGCTATTCTTCAATTACGCCTTCATCTTCTTCATACCGGTTACGCTTGTAATAGGCGCCTTCAGCGGATTCGCCGCGAGGATCGGCGTTTTCCGAAGGTGGTACACAGCCATTCCGACGGGCTTATTACAAGGAGTATTGTCGGCAATCGCTTCGGCGCCAATCGCCGCTTTCATGTTCGGCGGGGTAACTATGGGTGGCACCGACTTCCTGGTTCTTTATTTCAGGGCGATCGGAAAGTCGATCATCCAAAGCGCGTTTCTTCAAGGGCTTGCCGCCGACCCGGTCGACAAGGCGGTAAGTTATCTGATCGTTTATTTCCTACTTACAAGAATTCCACGTTCAATTCTCATCCGGCTTCCGGGCTATGCCAACACCTGAAGCCCCACGGAGAGTTTATAACCCTCTCAATCACTACGTCGCACTCACGATCGTATTGGCCGCTTTCGCATTCAAATTGGAGTGGCAGCTTGTCGTTCTCGCAGCGCTGGTGTCTGTTACCCTCTTTTCTCCTGAAAGGAAAAAGATTTATCGGGGCTTTTTAAAATTCGTTCTCCCGCTGATACTAATCGGATTCCTGATAAACGGAATCTTCTTCACCGGTAATGTCGCCTTCTCTATTGGTCCTGTGAAGTTCAGGGACCAGGGGCTTCTCTTTGCGTCCGTTGTAGCAACGAGGCTGGCACTTATCGTAATCGCGATCAGTTACTACTTTTCTCGTGTCAAACCCGAGACAATTTCCGAATATCTCGCTTCAAGAGGCGCCGACAGACGGTTCATTTACATTTACCTCCTGTCGGTTGCGATGGTTCACCTCATGCGTGACAAGCTGCAAAAGATTTACACGGCACAATCGGCCCGCGGGCTCGACACCACGAAAAACGTTTTCGCGAGAGCGAAATACCTCCTCCCGATGCTCGTGCCCCTTTCTTATTCGTACATCGCCGAGAGTCTCGACCGCGGCCTCGCGCTTCGTGCCGCGAATTTCTCTGACAAAAAATCGCCCGCGACACCCATCGTCGTACCACTTGTAGAAATAATAGTGAACCGCAAAGGCCTTTTTATTGGGCGGCTTGTCTTGCTGGCTGGGGTAGCTGTCACGATCGCCAGGTTCGTAAAATGAAAATTGTTTCGCTGACGGAATTCTCGCTTTCATACACGAAGGATTCGCCTCCAGCGCTGAACGGAATCAACTTCGACCTAAATTCAAGGGAGAGCGTGGTTGTCAGCGGTCTCAGCGGTTCTGGAAAATCCACACTTTGCCTCGCCATCGCTGGATTAACAGAGACTTTCCCCGCGATGACTTTCAAAGGAGTGATAAGGAGGAGCGATGGCGCAAACGGAGAGAGGGCAAGAGTCGGCATCGTCCTCCAGAATTTCTATTCTCAGATAACTTACCTCCGCTCAACCGTGATGGAGGAAATCGCATTCTCCTGCGAGAACCTCGGTCTGCCGCGCCAGGAAACCGTGCGTCGGGTATCCGAAGCAATCGACATGGTCAGAATCGGCCACCTCGCTGACAGAAGCCCTCTAGAGCTTTCCGGAGGAGAAAAACAAAAGGTTGTTCTTGCTGCCGCAATAGCGGGCAAACCGGACCTTCTCGTTCTCGATGAGCCACTCAGCCAGCTTGACCCGGAGTCCACCGCTTACCTCGGAGGTGTGCTGACAGAGTTGAAGCGAGAAATGGCGTTGCTGATCGCTGAGAACGATCCATACTTCATTTTGAAAGTTGCAGACAGATTGGTAGTGCTCTCCGAAGGAAAGATAGTTGCCGATGGTCCGCCGGAGGAGGCGATCACCCGGTCGAGCGTAGCTTATCTCGATCTCCCGGCCTGGACGATGTGCGTCGCCAAAGCGGATGAAGAAGGAATCACACGTGAGAACCGGCAAGCGCCGCCATACGAATTGAATTACCGAAAAGCGATTTCTGCTTTGAAAGGACCGAATTGAAAGTCCGCTTTGAAAATGTATCGTTTACCTACGACACCAGAACCGCGCTGAAGAACGTTTCGTGCGAGTTCGATTCGGGGAGAACTATTCTGGTCGTGGGACACAACGGATCTGGCAAAAGCACTTTCCTCAAACTGATGAACGGCATTCTGAAGCCGACCGTGGGACGAATCACGCTCGGAGAGACAATTACAGACGGCAAGCGAACCAGCGAGCTGGCGAGACTTTGCGCACTGAGCTTTCAAAATCCCGACGACCAGCTTTTCGCTCAGACGGTGAAAAAGGAACTTAGATTCGGCATAGATAACATCGGGAGGGGCGACGGACTCTTCGACTCCATCGTGGATACCCTTCACCTTGCCGAGCATCTGAAATCAAATCCCTACTCGTTAATGTACGCGCTTCGCAGACTTGTGACGATAGGTGGATCGGCGGCCATGGGGACTCCGATTCTGGCGCTCGATGAACCTACCGCTGGTTTATCGCTTCGCGAAAAGAAATATCTGGGGACTCTTCTTGCCTTCCTCAAGGCGAGAGGTACCACTGTCGTGATGGTCACGCATGATTTGAATTTTCTTCTCCCTTACGCTGACGACATGCTGCTGCTTTCACACGGCGAGGCGCAGTTCAGCGGCGAGAGGGATAGGCTGTTCGCCGGGAAGGACGCGAGAGACTTGATGAGACGAGCGGGGATCGGCTATCCGGCGTACGCCAGAATTTCCTCCGCTCTAGATCTGGAGCTGCCGGCCTTCAGCGCGGAAGAAATAGTGGAATGCTTGAAAAAAAAGAGAGCCGGTACCACCCGGCGCACAAACGGGCGGCACCAGCTCGAGGGGGCATAACTATACCATGTTTAATGCGGCCGCTCACACGCGACCGACATTATTCAGCTCCGCTATAAGTTCGCTCTTCGTGAAATTCCTTCTATCAATGAAACTGAGTTTGCTCTCATAATCTTTCAGTAATTCTGAGACCAACCTAACGTTCTCTGGGCTAGTAAGAAGAAGCGTTTTCCCCGCGTCTCTTAAAGCACTCACTACTTCAGCTGTGATGTTATCTGGCTTGGCATCGACAACCAGAACGCTATCACCATTGAGCTGACCTAGCGCGTTTTCAGCAGACTTCGGGCTTAACCTCGTTGTTCTAAACCCGACGCCGTCCATTATGGTAGTGAATAGACTGTACAGCTGTTCGTCTTCGGTTACAAAGTAAATTTCCTCTTCGGGGGACGAAACGCTCCCATTCTTCTCCGGCGCATCGGAATGGGTCAAAACTGACTGCGGGAAGTAAACGACGATCGTTGTGCCCGCTCCGTAGACACTGTCGATCCATATATTACCGCCATGGAGCTCAACCAACCTCTTGGTCAGTGCGAGTCCGAGACCACTTCCGGATCGGGCGTCTCCTAATTGCACGAAGGGTTTGAAGAGCTTATCAAGATCTTCTTTCTTTATACCTGTTCCTTTATCTATCACGCGCAACTCGACCCCGCTGCCCGATTTTACCATTTCCAGGCGTACTGTGCTCCTGTCCGGGCTGTAATTTATGGCATTGTTCAGGAGGTTGTAGAGTATTTGCTTGAACTTCACAGTATCCGCGATCAGCACGTCGACACCATCTTCGAACATGGTATTAACGGTGACGTGCTTACGATCGAGCAATGGGCGTAGTATGCGACTTACGCTTTCAACGACTTCTCGAACGGAAAACTCCTGCAGGTCAAGCTTCATTTTCCCGGTTTCAACTTTCGCCAGATCCAGGACGTCGTTAATGAGGCTAAGGAGATGCTTCCCGGCCGTTACGATGTTGCCGCTGAACTCGAGGAGAAGTTCTTTGTCGAGATCGTCGGTGTCCGTATGGATTATGTCGGCGAAACCTATTATTGAATTCAGCGGAGTACGGATCTCGTGGCTTACATTCGCGAGAAATTCCGATTTGGATTTATTCGCCATATCCGCCCTCTTCACTTCTTCAATAAGATTTGCGGAGTTCGATTTCAGTGCGAGTATCTCGCTTTTAGTGACAAAGTAGGCTTCCAAGATTCTTGCGGCGGCAATTATCGCCTCGATTACCTCCGGACTTGGCTTTAGTGCTATGACCGCGCTGCTAATCCAGTCCCGCTCTCTCACCGGCGCCACAAGGTAACCCTGCGAATTCACGAAATCACGAGCCGCCAGATCGCCAAGGAGCACCTGCGGAACATTGATAATGAATCCCGCCTTCTCCTTCACTTCGAATTTGTTGGAGCCAGCGTCCAAGCTTACCAGCGCCACTCCGTCGGCTCGACTGAGGTCCATAATATCCTTTAAAAATCCTCTCATGTCATTTTGAACGAACAGCCGCCGAGCCGATTCGAGAAGCTGCTTGTATGTCGAGAGGAGAAAATCCCTGTTTTCTACAGGCTCGAAAATCACCGCCTGCGAATCGTCGTTTGCTTTTATGATGGTCAGCCTCGCGCGCACCTTCAGCCCATCGCGTCTCATGTAATTGAACTCACCCTGAATTTTCGGCAGACCCGAGCTTAATTTACTCGTTTCATCCGGTCTGACTGCTGACGCCAGAATCTCAGCGACCTCATCGGATTGCGCGCTGCTCCCGTCAAGTCCGAATATCCGGTAAAAAGCGCTGTTGATCGAAGTGATCTTGTAATCGGGATTCTGGACTTTGCCGTCGGCAGCCAATACAACCATTCCAAGATTCAAACTCTCGAGAGCGTCCAGGACGAAAGAGTCAGTGGGACTAAACGTCTTGCGGATGCTGTCTTCCACCGAAGGAGAAAACACCGCGAACAAATTTTTGTCGACCCTCAGTATGGCGATTCTCCTGCCGAGAGTTTTGCTCGCAAAAACTTTTCGATCCTTTCCGCTCTTACTCAACTCCTCAACCATCTCGGCAAGTTCTGGTTCATTAGACCGGTGAAACGAAGTTATGAAAGCGTCGTTTTCGTGAACGATATTTCCTCTTCGGTCTATGAGGGCGTAAGGCGTCCCAAGGTCCTTCAAAGCAGACCTCACAACCTGCTCCATCTTATCGAGAAGCGACCTGGAGAGCTTCTCCCTGATAAGTTCCTGCATGTACCAGTACTCAGTCGGGGCAAGCTGTGCATCGCTCTTCAACTCTATCCTGCACGAGAACTCCTGGTCATCCACGACGAAGATTATCATCTTACCGCTCTGGCCTGGAATTTCGCGCGATGAGATTTGCCTCTTGTCGATATGATTGAGTGCGCTGTCTATCCTTTCGAGGACGCTCAAAGACTTCCTGTTCTCAGCCCCTTCAGAAATGAGAAACTCGCCGAACGCGCTGCCGCTGAAAGTCAGCCTGCTTTCTTTCGAGCCATACGCCCTCCCCAGCGCTGACAGGGCACCTCTCAGCACATCCTCAAGAGATGCGTTCTTCGGAATTTTGAGACCTGCGATGGTTTTTATTCTTCGTGCGGACTCAAGTTCGTTTTCCAGGTTCTTCTGTTTCTTCATGAACCCGTATACCACCATCAGCAGCAGCGACAAGACTGCCGCAATCACAAGTAAAGTTTCGCTCATTTAAATGCCTCCTCGAAAGTGCGTCAACTGGAGTATTCGAGCGCATCAACAATCCAGTTGATATAGTTCTTGCGAAGAAGCTTCTCGGCGGCCGATCTCACCCTGTCGGATTCCTCGGCGGTATTACCCTCTTCCACCGCGGCCTGAACGTATTCGGGCTCGACAAAAAGGATGGGCATCGAACTCTGCAGAGAATCAATCTTCGCATCGTCTGCATATTTGGAGTCGACAATAAATAGGTCCATTTTTCCGGAGATAGCACGTGCGTTCGCCTCTTCGGCAGTATCGACAAACTCCAGTTCGTACTTGGGATGCGGAAACGCTTTAGCGACAAGCTTCAAGGCATCCGAATTCTCTATCAGCACAAGTGTTTTGCAGACTAACGACATCTCTTTTTCCTTTCGCATTATGCAATGCAAAATCGTGCCATGATCTGGGGCCGCACGCCGACGGCGACGAGCGCCGTAACCGCCAGGAGAACAAGCAGTTATACGCAAAGCCCAATTAGTCGGTTGAACTAGTAGCTGAAAATGGTGTAAAGATTACTTAAAGGTCGGAAATTTTAGCGGGTTTTAGGCGGGAATTCCTGGCTTAACATAGATTACCTCTTCTCTGTCAAGGAGGACAGCGCCCGGTTGCCCCTTGGCTTTCTTAACGAATTTCCTCATAGTATAAGCGACGGGAACAATCCCGCTTGTCCGCGCCTTGCTGTAGTGAGCCGCGATACTGGCCGCGAATTCCAGGACCTGCTTCTGAGGGTATTCCCTCGATCCATTTCTTATTATCACGTGCGAGCCAGACACACCGCGAGCATGAAGGAATACATCGTTCGGTTTCGCGAATCCGAAAGTAAGCTCGTCGTTATTCTTCGCGTCCTTCCCCACGTAAATTTTGTATCCGTTTGTTTCAAATTCTCTGAACGGGGTCCTCGCCTCCTCGCGCGCTTTCTCCCTTTTCGACATTAAGTTGATCGTCTCAAGGTCGGCGCTAGTCTCAACATTTCTTAGTTCAGCTTCAACTTTGGCGAGCTCCTTTTTCAACTCCTCTTTTCGCGCCGACGCCTGGCGATATGACTCGCGTGCTTTCTTCGCCTTCTCGTAGTAGACTTGCGAATTTTGGATTCCCGATAGACTAGGATCAAGCCTGATCGTCTCGCCGGTACTCACGTCAACGAAAGAGTCTGCACCCTTCTTAACTTCCGCCGAATGTGCCATTATAATATCGGCGAACATCCTGTATTTTGCCTCCCTGTTTCCCGAAATATCCGCATCAATCTTTCCGATCGTCTTGCGAATCTCATCCTTGCGCCCCGACAGCCTAACCGTCAAACCATTCTTGAGTCTTACATCTCCTTCATGTCTTTCAGCATTGACCGAGTAGGCGGCGACACAAAGGTTGACCGAATCGTATCTCTCATCTCTAGATCGATTCAGGTGATGCAATTCGATGAGACTCATCGCCACAGGGTCGTCCCCGTTGTAGTATATCCTCGGAACCGGACGGGAGAGCTCATCGAGCATCTTTGTAACGGCGTCAAACAAACTCAAAGTCGTGTCATGACTGATTTCGGTCGCCTTAGACGCGGCGGTGTTCAGGAGTTCTTCTCCGCCAACCCTATAGAACGCCTCCTTGCCAAGTTCGCCGGAAATAGGCGGAATAAGTCTTGCCAGTTTCTGGAGAGGACTTCCGGTCGCGTTTTTGAAAGCTCGTCCAAATCCATCAGCGGTTCCATTCAAAATGGAATCACCTTGCGGACTCACCAATCGGGATTCTATTTTCCCTTTCTTGAGGAAGGCTTCTTCAAGTTCGCCCGCGGCATCGGCGAGATACACATTCGCGTGAGGACCGAACAGATTCACTATCAGCGACACATCCCCGCTCAATCCCAGCACGATCGTTCTTTCGTTCTGCACAACTTCGATTTGGAGGACCGTGCGGCCGAGAACATCCCGGAGGACGTTAGCGCCGGTGTGACGCTTCGGAGCCTGCCTGAGGAAGATGAAATTCGCGCGCGGCCTGCAGGATATGACGAGTACCTTCAGCTGTTCTTCGTCTTTCTTCAAGATCAGTTCAAGCGTATTCTCGGCGCGAGTGTAGCTAGCGTCCACGACAGACGCTTCGACCTCCCCGCGGATTTCATCGACGAGCGACTTAAGAGTGAAATAGTTATTAACCATAGGACGAAATCAAGTTAACGAAAGTGCGGCAGATTAGTGCGCCTCACTTCCAAAGTGATCCGCGGTTGCATAAATTTCATTGATGAAGAATTATCCCGAACTGTATTTGACGATCTGGAAAGCGGTCAAAGGAGTGCGGAAGGGGCGCGTCGCAACCTACGGACAAATCGCGCAGATCTGTGAGCTGAGAGGTCACTCGAGGCTTGTCGGCTACGCGCTGCATAACCTCCCTCCGAACTCCGGCATACCATGGCACAGAATCGTAAATTCGAAAGGCATGATCTCGCTCAGGGCACGCACCAAAGGACATGAGCTGCAGAAAAAGCTCCTTGAGGCGGAAGGGGTGAAGTTTATCAACGATAAGATCGACCTTTTGAAGCACGGGGTAAACTCCGACGCGGGAACGATTCCCCGCATACCGCAGGAAGCGAAGCGCGGGAGAAAAACGGGAGGTAAACGAAAATGAGACTGACGTCAGGACCTACGCCCAACCGCGTGCTGTACTCTTCGCGCATTGCGCATTGCGAGGCGTCGAATGAGTGAGGACTATCCAATCACAACCGCTGTCCGCCAGCTAAGGGCGGCCGGCGTCAACTTCACTCCACGCCTTTACAACTACGTCGAGCACGGCGGAACGAGAGTCTCCTCCGAATCGCTCGGCGTACCTGAGCACAGCGTCATCAAGACTATCGTACTGGAAACGGACCAGAAGCAGCCTTTATTGGTATTGATGCACGGCGACCTTGAGGTGTCGACGAAACAGCTCGCGAGGGCTATCGGCGTCAAGCACGTCGAGCTTTGCGCCGCGGACGTCGCCCAACGCCATACCGGCTACCAGTTCGGAGGGACCAGTCCGTTCGGAACACGGAAGAAACTTCCAGTTTACGCGGAGAAGACCATATTCGATTTGCCGATGATATATATCAATGGCGGCAAGAGGGGGTTTCTCGTCGAGATAGATCCAAAGGAGTTGAAGAGGGTCGTCGGAGCGGAAGAGGTGGCGGTTGGAATAAAGGAATGATGGATAAGAAATTTGTGAGTTGACATGAAAACTGGCAGGGCCGATTGTCGGTTTGAAATATTACGTCAAGTATCCATCTCGCACAGCGAGAACATCAGACGATCCTTATTCCAGGTCAACATGCAAAATCATCTCTTATTCGTACGGAAACATTCTCAAGCGGAATGTCATGAGAACGATCAGGTACCGGAACTCATGGGGATGATAAAGACAGCTGTGGAAAGTGCCACGGACTGGGCGGAACACTTCACGTCGCCTTGATATACGCGCTCTTTTGTTTCTGAGCAAATATGATTTGAGTCCGCCCAAGATACAGCGCCGGCGAGTACATCTGGCGCAGTATATCCTTGTTCTTTTCCCTCTGACGTGGATCGCCTTCTTTCGCGAGCGACTTCCACGTCAGCAAGTAGGTAAACGGATAGAGCAACAATCCAACCAACGATGATTTCCTGATATGATCGGTGGAGATCTCCCTGATAAACAGACCATTGGTGTGCAAGATGTGTCGCAGCTGCCAGAAGGTCAAAGGATAAATGTGCTCTATTACCCAGTTCTTTTCAAACTCACTGCTGGGTCGCGCGGCAAGCGCATAGAATCCAGTCATTATGAACCTGATGCGCGACGCGAAGTTTATTATGTTGGGAGTCGTGACGATGGCGTACGCATCGTCCTTGAGCACTCTATTCAACTCGGAGGCAAACATATACTGGTTCTCAAGATGCTCAATGCCCTCGACAGCAATAATCACGTCAAATGTCCCGGATTCAAACGGAAGAGGTTCGCTCAGATTGCCTCGATGGCACTTAACCTCCTTAACCTCGAATCTTTCCGGGTTAATATCGAGCGCCTCGACGTTAGTATAACCGCTTTCAATCAAGGCCCTTGTCAAACCGCCTTCTCCCGGCGCCAATTCCAGGATGTGGATATCCTTTTGCGGAAAGTGAGCATTGATGATGCCCATTACTTTACCTTCTATCCTGTTCAATGGTCCTCCGAATTTACTCTAATCTAAACATTTAAGTGAAGCAGTTTACTTAACGCTTATGTCCGGTGAGATTTTCTTTAATGAATATACGATTGAGTGCGTAATAAAAACAGACTCACATCGAAGCGGCGTGCCATGCTGGTTATCTCAATTCACCTGAGATCGTCACCATCGTGGTTCAAGCGGTGAATGCGACGACGAGAGAGAGGGAAAGGAAACGCGGTCCGGAGGAGGCCAGACCGCGTCTAGGAGGAGCAGTCCGTCTGAGCTTACAGATCAGACGGATCGATTCTCAGGGAGGAGGATCGAGCTCTTCAATATCAAATTCTAATCAGGGCGTGTCCTGCCTGAGAGCGGCGTTTGCAACTGTCTGGAAGAAAGTCTCCAGCGGACATCCGAACGTATCGCTCGTGTAGCAGTAACCTGTATCGCCCTTGAACTTACAGGTCGAACAAACTTCAGTTCTCAGAGAGACCATGTAATCATCTAGGCTTCCGCCATGGGCGGCCTCCAATGCCTTGGTCACCTGAGGGAGGTAGAGCTCTAGAACGCATTCCGCATCCGGCCCCGCGGTGCATTTGCCGTTTTCGTCGCTCTTCGAGCACTCTTTACATACCTGGGACCGTATCCCGTCGATATACTGGAAATCAACTTTTGACATTCTCCACCTCGGTCTTCTCAGCAGGATTCTTTGGATCCATATTCTCCTGCGGATTTACCACCGCGGCAACCGAAGGCACTGCTGCGGAGGAGCTACTGGTATTTTCGGACAGGTTGACGGGAGACAACTTCCTTGACGAGCTTTCCTCCGTGAAACGTCTGTACATCGAAATGATCAGCCCTATGAAGAGTAATACCGTACCAGCCCACAGGAAGTCGATGAGCGGCTTCCTGTCTATTTCTGCGGTTAAAACAGGTGTCACTGCTGCCTTTGCAGTTTCGCCCGAGTGAACAATCATTCTTACGCTTGGCGCGCTGCCCGCTCCGCCCATGCCGACATTCATGTCCATGATGACCAGCATGTGACCGAACGCTTCGGCAGGCACGGCCTTTTGTTTTCCATTGACAAAATCGAGTTCCGGGACAATCCGGATAGTTTTCCCGCCGTTCGTCGCGTTCACGACGGCGCCGACGCCAAAGCTTCCGCCCGCCTCCATGGCCTGATGACTCGAAGAGTTCATCGAGAATCCGGTAAGGGTTAACTGTGTCCCGTCCGAGAGATTTGTCGGCTGACCCTTCACGAGTGTTACCACGTTAACGCCGCCGCCATTCGACATATCGGCGCCCATACCGTTGTCGATGCCCATCGGGCTGAGGTAGAAGTCGTAGCCGAAATAATGTTCAATATCCGGCTCGCGCATTGTGCCTTGATTATAGTCGCTGTAATACATTACCGGCTTCAGATTGGCGGAGGTGCTGCCGTTCTGAAGATGAACGCTGTAAATGCTCTTACCGTCGACGTTCTCGCTTCCGGTGAAAGTCAGTTCATGGCCGTAAACCTTCACGGGGTTTCCTTGCGGAAGCTGAACTACAGTCTTGGTTTCGAGCGCGGTTGAGGCAACTATACCGATAAACATCAGGGCCAAACCGGCATGCGCGATTGGGCCACCGATGTATTTCGGATTTCCCCTGATTATTCTCAGCGCCGCGGCAGAGTGGGCTACGAAGGCGAAAGCCGCCGCACCCATTATGAGTATAACCCATACGTCCTTGACGGACAGTAGGAGTGCCGCGAGCACCGTGAATAACGCTGCAGCAACAGGCAACGTTAGTCTGTTTCTGAAAACTTTTGGATCAGACTTGTCCCACCAAACAAGCTGAGCCACGCCTATCAAGGCGATAATAAGGAGCCCGAGCGGGAGGCTTGTCGTCACGTAGTATGAGGAGTCAACCGCTGTTGGTTTTCCCTGGAGCAGTCCAGTGATTATGGGAGAGGAGGTTCCAACGAGGACGAAAAGCGACAGCACAGAGAGGGAAGCTGCGCCTACGAACAACGCGTTCTCTCGCGACAACAAATTGTGGCCGACCCCCACGCTCGGGATTGAAGATCTGTTTTTGAAGAACGGGACGAATCCAAGCAAAAGGTACGCCCCTATCATTATAAGAAGTATTATGTACTCGCTCCTGCCGGGATCCACAAACGCGTGGACCGAAGTGTCTCCAAGTACGCCGCTGCGCGTAAGGAACGTGCTATAAAGCACCAGGAGAAAACTTATGATTACCAGGACAAAACTCGTGCGGAGATACCCCTTCGTTCGTCTGGACACGATGAGTGTGTGCAGAGCTGCGGCAGCAAAGAGCCACGGTATTAGCGAGGAGTTCTCAACCGGGTCCCATCCCCAGAAGCCTCCCCAGCCCAGCGTGATATAGGCCCAGTAGCCGCCGATAATGATGCCCGCACCGAGCGTGAGGACATTTAGCACCAGCCACGGTTGAAGATATTCCGCCCACTTCACATAGTCTTTTCTGATAAGGCCCGCCACCGCGTAAGCGAAAGGGACTATGGCCGTGGCAAATCCCATGAAGAGTATCGGGGGATGAATTACTATCCAAAAATTCTGAAGCAGCGGGTTGAGCCCTCTACCATCCTGCGGCTGAGTCCCAACTGGTACATTCGCAAACGACTGCCATACCTTCGCGAACGGGCTCTTGATGGTAATTATCGTTAGGACGAAGACCTCAAACAGTAGAAGAATCGGAATGACTATCGACTCGTAGTCATGCTTCCTGGAGTATCTCACCAGGAAGATGCTGATGATCGCGGTATAGAAAACCCAAAGAAAGAAACTTCCCTCCTGCCCGGCGTAAGAGGTGGAAAGTAACAACGGGGTCGAAAGGTTGTTCGCGCTGTAGCTCCAGACGTAAGTATACTGGTATTGATGTGTAAGAATCAGATATAGAAAAAACGCGAATAGCGTGATTACCGAATAGATATTGACCAGAAGAAAAGATCTTGCCGGCCTGAGATAACTCTCCCTTTTGTTGGACAGAGCATAGTACACGATACTGGCCACTGCGGCGAGCAAAGGTACTAGCGTAAGATAACGTTCCATTAACTGCTGCTCCTATTTATATGTAAACTGCCTCATACTTCCTTTCTATTGTCAACGGCTGTGCCGGAAACCCCTCGCGCAAAAAGCTCAAAAGGAGCTTCAAAACAGGATGTTCTTGATGGCCCGGTGGCAATTAGGAACAAGACACCGGATAAATTGCCACGAAAGATTGCGCCTCTGAGTTACAATCGGCCTCATTTTGAACGATCTCTTCTATTTTTCCGGCTTCAGGGTTATATTTTAAAAAAGGAAGGCCGCTGGAAACACTTAATGTTCTATTCGTAGGAGATATCGTCGGGAATCCCGGAATAGGGATGGTGACCAATTTCCTGAAAAGTTTCGTGGAAAAGCACAAGATAGATTTTGTAATTGCGAACGGTGAGAATGCCGCCGACGGCAAAGGCATCACCGATAAGATAGCCCAAAATCTCTTCGGCAGTGGTGTCCATGTTATAACGAGCGGCAACCACATCTGGGACAAGTTCCAGATACATGAATACATGATGCGCGAGAAGAACCTTCTCCGTCCCCTTAATTATCCCAAAGGCTCCTACGGATCAGGATACGTCGTTTATGACCTCGGCCAAAAAGGGAAGGCTGGCGTACTCAATCTGCAGGGACGAACCTTTATGTACCCCATCGACGACCCTTTTCGGACTGCCGACTGGGCAATCGAGAAGATGAAGGCGGAGACGAACATAATCATCGTCGACATGCATGCCGAAGCGACGGCTGAGAAAGTGGCGATGGGATGGCACCTCGATGGGAAGGTATCTGCCGTCATTGGGACCCACTCACACATCCAGACAGCCGACGAACGAATCCTCCCGAATGGAACCGCCTACATAACCGATGTCGGCATGACAGGCCCTTACGATTCGGTCATAGGGATGAAGAAGGAAAACGCGCTCAAGAGATTCATCTACGCCACTCCTTCGCGATACGAGTCCGCCAACAACGACGCGAGACTCGCCGCCTTAGTCCTCACCGTCGATAAGGAAACCGGCAAGGCCGCAAGCATAGAGAGAATATTTTATCCACCCTTTCAATGAAAAATCTCAAGCTACAAATACCAAGTTCCAAACAAATTCAAACAACAAAATCTCAAACGGCCCTTAAGCTGCAGCAGATTTTTTCGATTTGCAGGACATTGGGGCCTGGAACTTGGCTTTTGTTTGTTATTTGTGAGTTGGAGGTTGGAGTTTAAACTCTGCTTGGAACTTGTAGGTTGGAATTTGGAATTTGGTCTTTCGTTTGAGTTTGGAGCTTAACAGATGACGGGAATACTAATAGACGGCAAATCGGTTTCACAGGAGATCCGAGCCGAAGTAAAAGAGCTCACCGTGAAGCTGAATCAGGAAAGCGGCGTCACGCCCGGGCTCGCGTTCATACTTGTAGGTAACAATCCGGCGTCGGAGGTCTACGTCAGGAACAAGGCGAAGGCTTGCGAGTCGCTCGGCTTCTACCACGTCACCGAAAAGATGACGGAAGACGTTTCGCAGCAGAAGGTCATCGACAAGGTCGTGGAATTCAATAACGATGAGCGCGTACACGGCATACTAGTACAGATGCCGCTTCCAAAGCATATCAACGAGTACGACGTCATCGAATCGATCGCTCCGTCAAAAGACGTCGACGCGCTTCACCCCTTCAACATCGGACTTTACTCCGAGGCGAAGTCATGGAAGGAAATAATGGACAAGCGCCTTCTCCTTCCCTGCACGCCGTACGGGATGATGGTGCTCCTCGAGAAATATGGAATCGCAGTCGAGGGAAAGAAGGCTGTTGTCGTCGGGAGGTCAAACCTAGGAGGCAAACCCACCGCCGCGCTTCTTCTCTCCAAGAACGCGACCGTGACGATCGCGCACTCGCGCACCCAGGATTTGAAAGAGGTCTGTCGCGACGCGGACATACTTGTCGCGGTCATAGGCAAAGCGAACTTCATCGGGAAAGATTTTATAAAGCCGGGCGCTGCGGTGCTCGACGTCGGCATTAACCGAACCGACGCCGGACTCGTCGGCGACGTCGATTTCGAAGCGGCAAAGGATGTTGCAGGCTGGATCACCCCGGTGCCGGGCGGAGTCGGAGCGATGACAATTTCCATGCTGATGATGAACACTTATATGGCCGCTGCGAGAAACGACGGCGGGAAAAGCTCCAAACAAGTCCCAACAACAAGTAATCAAAAAGATAAACCCTTTGATCTGGGACAGCGTTCCTTACTGTATGCGCAGAATGTCATCAAATTCCTGAGTACAATTCCCAAGACTCCCGCTAACGTAGAGAATTCGAAGCAGTTGATCAGATGCTCGGGAGCAGTCGGGGCAAATTATATTGAGGCCAACGATTCTCTTGGGAAGGAAGATTTTTTGATGAGATTGAGAATAGCAAGGAAAGAGGCAAAGGAGTCACGATACTGGCTGGATCTCCTTGAATGTCCGGACTCTCTAAACAATGAACGGACGAGCCTGGCAGATGAATCGACTGAATTACTAAAAATATTGTCTGCAATGATTCAGAAAGCGGAGTGAGCTTATAACTGGAATGGATCTGTCGTTTGAAAAAGAATTGGAGCTTTGCTGTTTGAAGTTATCTTCTTGTTTGGAACTTGTTAGTTGGAACTTGGAGCTTGCGGCTTGTCGGTTGGAGCTTGGAGCTTAGTACTTGGAAGATGATAGTAAACTAATAGAGGCCGCGAAAGCCGGCGACAAAATGGCCTTCGGCAAACTCGTGCGAAAATACGAGCAGCTTGTCTACAGCTTCTCCTTCAAGATTTGCCGCGACAAGGAAAAAGCCGATGAGGTACTACAGGAGACTTTCATCAACGCGTACCGAGGACTGAAATCGTTTTCGGGCAACTCGAAATTCTCGACCTGGTTATACAGGATAGTCACGAACAACTGCCTGATGATGCACCGGAAGAAATCGCACGAGCCGGTCGTGTCCCTGGAGGATTCAGACCTTTTCAAGGGAACCGACGAACTGCAGGTAGCCCACTGGGGAGAGACTCCGCACGACGCGGTTTTAAACAAGGAGCTAAAGGAAGTTTTGGACACGGCGATCCAGAAACTTCCGCTCGAATATCGCATCGTATTTGTGATGCGAGATGTGGAGGGACTCTCTACCGAAGAAGTTGGAAAATCGCTGAAATTATCGATCCCGGCCGTGAAATCGAGACTCCACCGCGCGAGACTGTTTTTAAGAAACGAACTAAACGCGTACTTTACAAAATGACGAGGACAAGTTTGGATTTTCTGGTCGCCAGATATGAAACCCTAAACCCGAAACTCTAAGTTCGAAACAAATCCGAATGAAAAGAACTCAGAATAAAAAACAGGTGGTCGGGACAGTTCGGGCATTTCCTCGTCAGCGGAAGGAAGAGATAAAATGTGCAACTATTTCTCTTCCGCTAAATAGTCCCGTGAAGCCGGATGGGAAATTAGAATTTAGGGTTTGTTTAGAGTTTAGTATTTAGAATTTAGGATTTATCAGTTGGTTGATCACAAGAAATATCTGCTGGAGATTTGCGAGAAGGTGGATCAGGATCTGGCTTCTCCGACCTGTAAGAAATTGCGGGAACACCTTCAGAAGTGTCCTGATTGCGCCGCCTACTATGATTCTCTGAAAAAGACGATTGTCCTGTATCGGGATTACGATGTCGAGATGAAAGGATCGCGGGTTACTCAAATCCTCGCGCGGCTGGACCTCGACGAGCCTCTTCAAATCACACTCCCTCCGAAGGGGCACGGCGAGGATCGCGGCAAGAAGCACCCGCACTGAATCTTCCTTTCGTAGGCGGCATCTTACATTTCGGAAACTGAATCTTACTGACAAACAAATCCGGAGAATACAATGAAGAAGAACGTAGGAAGCGCTGACAAATGGATCCGCGTAATCGTCGGACTATTCCTGATTAGCTTGCAGTTCTGGGGCCCGAAGACAGCATGGGGCTGGATCGGACTAATCCCACTTGCGACGGCTGCTCTCAACTTCTGCCCCATCTGGGCAGCACTCAGAATTTCGACCCGGAAGAAAGAGCCGAACCAGGCATAAGTCTGGAAACTTGACCAAATTCGAAATATGAAATTCTAAACTCTAAACAAGCTCTAAGCGCAAAACTCGAAACCCAAAGCTTGGTTTTCCGAATTTTAGATTTCGGTCATTGTTTAGAGTTTAGTGATTAGAACCTAGAGTTTACGCCAATTGCTATCCGATCGGATTGCGATTGGTCCCCCAAAAACAGGAGGCGGCGATTTGTTTCTCGATCAGCAGGCGCAGAATGAAATAAAGACTCGGTTCGCCAACCTTGTGAACCCGGTCAGGGTAATCAACTTCACGCAGTCACTCGAATGCCAGTACTGCAAGGAAACCCGCCAGATACTCGAAGAGCTTACAGCACTTTCCGATAAGTTGAAGCTGGAAGTTTACAACTTCATCGGGGACAAGGAAGTGGTGGAGACGTTCAAAATCGATAAGATCCCCGCGACCGTTATCGCCTCGGAGGATATCGATTACGGAATCAGGTATTACGGCATCCCTTCCGGCTATGAGTTCGCATCACTCCTCGAGAGCATCGAAATGGTATCGAGCCAGAAGCATGAACTGGACGACGATGTCGCCGAGAAGATCAAAATGATAAGCGAGCCGGTGCACATACAGGTGTTCGTCACTCCGACCTGCCCGTACTGTCCCCGCGCAGTCTACACCGGACACCAGTTCGCGTTTCTCAACCGGAACATCAAGGCGGACATGGTGGAGGCGACGGAGTTTCCTCACCTCGCGATGAAGTACAACGTCCGCGGAGTGCCGAGGGTCGTGATAAATGAGACGCACCACTTCGAGGGAGCACTGCCTGAGGATGCGTTTGCGGAGGAAATTATCGCGGCGTTGGCGGAGACTCGGGACAAGCCCGCAAACTGATTCACGGGCCGGAACGGTGAACTATCCGGACCTGCATGCTTCGCTCCTTCGTCAAAAAGATACCTTCCGCAGACAATCGCCGCATCGACTTAACGAAGCCTTTCATCTGGCCGAAATATTTAGCGGCAATAACCTTGTGCACTATACTGAAGGACCTGCTCAACGTGAGAGGACCGCTCCCGTTTTCGAGGCAGCTCTCTGAATAGTAAAGCCCGTTCATAAGAAGCGTCGTATCGACCGGTGCGGTCTCCACCGAGTATTCATGATAAGGGAAATCCACCTCGATAGTCTTCTGAACGGCCAGATGGTAATTGAACTCGACGGGATACCTGCGCTTGCTGGCGGAAAGCCAGCCCCATCCGAGAACCGGCTTCATCGGGTCGGGGTCGATTGAGATCGAGTCTCCGCTTGTCTCAATGGTATGAGGGACTTTCAGTTTAAATTTGAGAACCAATGGAACCGCAATGGAATCCAGATTGCTCGACGAAAGGAACGTCACTTCATCATTGCGATAATTGGGGGCGAGGAGCGATTTGCAGAAGGCAACCTGATCGTCATAGGTCATACCGCTTAGACGGGGACGCAGGCTTAAGGCCTGCTGGCCCATGAATCTCAACGTTACATCGTAATCGACCGCGTTTCCTCCACCGATCGAGACCCTTATATCCTGCTCTTCCAGGTTTGTCGTATACCCATCATTGCGAATCGGTTCGAGCAACGAGGGACCTTTGCCGTTGAGCACCAGCGCATAAGCGCCCTGATCTTCATAAGGCACTTCGCCCACCGGACAATATTTTACGGTGGGATCCAGCCAGTAGTCGCTTCCATTGCGGCATTTCACACGAACAACCATGCGATTGAATTCCCAGCATGGGAAAAAGAGGGCCAGTCCGCCCTTGTCCCTGGTACGGACCAGGGCCGGCTTTGCATCGATCTTCAGACATTTCAGCATGCTCACGAGTAGCATGGCCTTGTCCTTGCAATCTCCGTACCCCCTTTCAAGCACCTTCTGCGGCTTAACAGGCCTGAACTCTCTCCGGCCCCGTTCTGCCGCAACATAACGAAGCGATTGAACGAATGAGTAGACCGCTTGCAACGAGTCGATCTCCGTCCGGCAGCTTTTAGTGATCGCCCGCGCCTTTCTGCGGACAGCAACGGTGATGACGCGCTGTGGTTTGAAATAGTTCCCGTAATACCATCTGGCTATGGAGCCCCATGTTGTCCAATCTCTTAGAGTGAACCTGGCATACTTGATGTAATCGCTATGCGGCGGCATCATCGGTTCGGCCCCGAACGCAGGGATATTTTTCCTTTCCCACTGCATCGTTGCGGTTCCTCGTATTACCTTTGTGTGGATTGCGAGCATATCCTCACGGACTTCGGATTCGAATTGCGGTTCGCCGAGAGTGCAGTTGAAGCCTTGATATTTCCAGTTTATTCCGTATCCACCGTTCCTGGCGGGAATAACAAGCATAATCGGGGCTGTAAGTCTGTATGTGTTTTCAAGAATCGGGATCTCTCTTTGGATCGCCCATAAACCCTGCGTGACGACATACATGGAACGGATACGGTAATCGTATCCGACGATGCAATTCCTCTCGACCCCTTTGAATGTGAACTTCACTATTTCCTTATCGGAACTGAAACAGTCGCCTTCGTCATGACTGGGGATAGTTTTGAAGTCATCGGACTTCAGGGCTATAACCGATCCATTGGGTTCGATAGTCCAGGCCGAAACCGACTCGAGTGTCTCGCCGCGATGAATCGTAAATTCAACCGAAGAGTAGTCGGCTACGTTCTTGAAGAGCTTTACGATCGTTGTGTCCATCCAGTCGGTGTCCAGGTAACCGAAATCGTCGGCAAAGACTTTCACATCGTGGACTTCCTTCAGCACAACCGCATCGTCATGGGGATATGCTCTCTGAGTAGGGAAGCTTCGGTTCCCCGAATTGATCTTCAGGTTGTCGAGACTTGCGAAGGAGCTGGAAGAGCAGGATCCGAGCAGAAGCGAGGGAATCAAGCCAAGTATTACCGCCAATGTCTTCATCGTCTAGATCTTACCTTTCGAGGTCTTTGCGGGGCAGTGGAATCAGGATCCATCCGCAACTTAGTACGCGTTCGAGGCGCACCGAATCGGTCTTTCCGGATCAAAATATCAGAAACAATTCCCCGTTTCAAGCTCGCTTCTACATTTCGCTGAAACTTCCGCTTAAGGAAATGGATTCCTACCGGACGGTAATTGCCTTGTATCCTCGCCGCTCCCGGCGTGACACGGGACGTGACAAACGAGACTCGCCATTTGGAGGGCGTACCTCCGGAAAATACGTATGCATATGGGAGGTCAGAGCCACTGATCGGGAGCCGGGTAACCTGATAAGCTGAGGTTGTAGACAGGAAACGTCACGCTTAACATATTCTTTGATCGTGTCTGTCACCTGGCCTGCAACTCATTGCCCTGTCTCTGGCAGGATGGGAGCGGAAGTCTCCAGCACCTTCCTCAACGAAGAGATGCAATCCGACACGATGTTCAGAATCATCTTTCCTCGCTTGATCATGGGGTTCCGGCTCTCCCATAGGACATCAGGGCCGGGATAACCTACTGCATTTGCTGGATCCGTCTCCTGCTGTCCACCGTGCAATACTATGGAGAGATTCAGAAGCGCGTAACCTGAAAAGTATAGATATGGAAAGGACGAAGATCCTCTCAACATCGCTTCGGCAGCTGGCCCCGAGGCCAGGAGCTTTTCAAATGTCCGTGTCAATTCCTCGATGGGTTTCCTGGACGATTTCCCGCAGCCTTCCAACATATCGTGCAAACACCACAGGAGTCCTTCAGCGAAAACTCTTTGCTTCAAAGCCGGGTTCTTCAGCTTCGACGGCACGAAGTTCCGGATGTCCTTGACGAGAGTATCAAGAGTCTTGAGGTCAAGTTTCCGGATGCTGTACTTATGAAACAGCGGATGCCTGAAACTAAGCCTGTTGAGGACGGGATCGAATCGCGGCCGGGACGATTGCTGGTAGGCCAGGTTGCCAGTATCTGATCTGTCCAGCTTAACGAGCTCCGGAAGAGACGCAAGGACGGGTGAAAGCGTGCCGAAATGCTGAGGGAATTGAAGAAAGATCCCGCGTCCCTTTCGCATGCAGGCATGGCACTTGAAATCTCCAGATAGAAGCGCATAGCCTTCCGCTGCCCTGTCTATCGTCTCCCGCATGTGAAACACCGCTTGTTTGTAGAACCGCTCCCCCAAAAGAAGACGCGAAACCTGGAGACTCTCGGATGCTTCCCGCAAAAGCATTCGGGCCGTCGCATCCGCATCGCACACACTTGACCTCCCTCTTTCCTGAGAACAGACGCGACCACCGTCGTTGTGATTTGACATGCCCATTCCCTCACTGACTTCTGTTAATCCTAACCCGGACAAGGCCGAGCCCTTCGGCCATAATTTCGCCTTTTTCTTGAGACCAAACAAACTGATGGGCGCTTTACAACATGGATCTCCTCCGACTCATCCCTCAGTGCCTCACCATACACTTCGCTCCATGCCCGCTCTTATTCCCCGCACACGGTCACTATCACTTCTCTCTGTCTCGGCTTGATGTCGTTCTCGATCAGGAATATCTGCTGCCAGGTACCGACCGCGAGCTTCCCTTCTCTTACCGGCAGCGTTATCGAAGGTCCCATCAGCGTCGCCTGAAGGTGCGAGTGCCCGTTGCCGTCGTGCCAGGTTTGCTCGTGACCATACCCCCTGCTCGGAGGCATAAGTCTGTCCAGTAACTCAGGAAGGTCGCGCTTGAGACCCGGCTCGAACTCAATCGTGCTTATCGATGCCGTGCTCCCGACAACCGAGACGTTGACAATGCCGGCGGCGACGCCGGACTCTTTGACGACAGCCTGGACTTTATCGGTGAGATCGTGCATCTCGCCGTGAGTGCTTGTCGAGTTCCTGATTGAGTGTTGGAATATAATTCTCAATGTCCGGCTTAAGATTCCAGTTCCAGGATCCGTTGACGAGAAAAATCCTCAGAAATATTCTTCTTCCTCATCGAATTTCGGAAGCGCTTTGTCCTTGCTGGAGAGGATGGGATTAGACACCTTCCAGTCGATGCCTAACTTCGGATCGCTGTACACGATTCCGCGTTCGTCCTCACGCGAATAGAGCTCGTCAACTTTGTAAAGCACTTCGGCCTCCTCGGACAGCGTCGAGAAGCCGTGCGCGAAACCCTTCGGTATATAAAGCATCTTCTTGTTTTGCTCCGATAGGACAATGCCGTACCACTTTCCGAACGTGTCGGACTTCGGCCTAAGGTCGACCGCGACATCGAACACCTCTCCGCGGATACACCTCACGAGCTTCGACTGCTCGTGCGGGTCCTTTTGAAAATGAAGGCCGCGGATGACTCCCTTCGTCGACCGCGAGTGGTTGTCCTGAACGAACTCTTCCTTTATACCGGCTTTCTCAAACTCGTCGCCGCGATAAGATTCCATGAAGAAGCCACGCTCGTCTGTAAAAACGTACGGCGTCACAACTATCAGCCCTTCGGGGCTTTCGATCCTGGTAAATGTGAAGGTCATGATCTCCTAAAATTTTGGATTTCGAATTGCGGATTGGGATAATTAGAAAGAGTAAGGCGATTTCAGACCGCACTTGGAACAGATCAATTCGCAATCCGAAACCCGCAATTAGCAATACTCTTTAGTCTTTCATGTTTACAAATTGCAGCGGTATGCCGACGTTCTGCGTCCGCAGCATCTTGATCACTTCCTGCAGGTCGTCGATCTTCTTGCCGGTGACGCGAACCTGCTCGTCCTGTATGGCAGCCTGAACTTTCAGCTTCTGATCCTTTATAAGCTTAACGATCTTCTTCGCGGTCTCGGTGTCGATACCTTCTTTTATCTCGATCTCGCGCTTGACGTGTCCCTGCGAAGTCGGCTCGACACCCTTCGCCTTGAGAACCTTCGGATCGACTTTGCGCTTGATCATGTGAGTCATGAGCATGTCCATTACCGCGTCCATTCTCATCTCATGCTCCGCGACTACGTGAATCTTCTTCTCCTTCTTGTCGAGCGTCACCTCTGCCGGAGAGCCGCGGAAATCGTATCGTGTGGCTATCTCTTTTTTGGTATTATTGATCGCATTATCGACTTCCTGCAAGTCAACTTGATTTACTACATCGAATGATGGCACAATTCCTCCTTTCAGTCGGAAATTCCAAACTTCAATCCTCAAGCTCCAAACAGTGCTTAAGCTTCAACGAATAAATAAAAACACCTGTCCAATTTGTATCAATTCATTTTGTCAGTTCTTGTTTGGAACTTGGCAGTTGGTATTTTGAGCTTTTTCATTTTATAGATCGATAATTCTCCTCGAGCTTCGACAGATTAAGTTTCATCGTCTCGAGTTTAGATTTTTCCTTTTCTATGACCTGGGCCGGGGCACGCTGGATGAACTGCTCGTTTCCAAGTTTCGATTCGATGCCGGCGATGACTCCCTTCACACGGGTAATCTCCTTTTCAAGCCTGGTACGCTCCGCGTCGGCATTTATCAATCCTTCAAGCGACACGAATATCCCGGTGCCACGCACAACCGCACTAGCGGACATCTCCGGCTTGTGAAGATCGAAGCCTATGCTCATAGTATCCACCTTGGCCAGCTTCCTTATGTACGCCTCATTGGTGGAGAGGACCTCGAGAGTGTCTTCATCCTTCGGCTTTATGACGATATTCACGGCGACGCTTGGCGGGACGTTCGCTTCCTTGCGCATTGCCCTGACCGACGTAACCACTTCCTGCACGAGGTCCATCTGGCGCTCGGCCTCCTCACTTATCAAGCGGGATTCCGATTCAGGAAAATCTGCGCTGATAATGCTGCCGGCCCGCATGGTGTCAACGAGACTGTACATCTCCTCCGTGATGAACGGCATGAAGGGGTGCAGCATCTCAAGCGCCGTCTCGAATGTGGAGATGGCGTTCGACACTATGATGGCGCGCGTCATCTCGACGCTTTTGCCGGGAACCGCCTCCGGGAAAGTCAGGCGCTCCTTGACCATCTCGACGTACCAGTCGCAGTAGTCGTGCCAAACGAAGTCATATATGATTTTGGCGGCGTCGTTAATTCTGAAATTGGTCAGGGCAGAATTCAAATCGCGGATGGTGTGATGCAGTCTGCTGACGATCCACTTATCGGCGAAGTCGAAGACCGAATCATCCGGCGCGGCATTGATCTGAAGCTTCTCGCGATTCATCAGGAGAAACCGGCCTGCGTTCCAAATCTTGTTTGCGAAGTTTCTTCCCATCTCGCACTTGGAGCTTTCGAAAAGGACGTCCTGTCCGAGCGGGGCAAGATAAAGGATTGTGAATCTCAGCGCGTCGGCTCCGTACTCGGCGATGACATCGAGCGGATCGGGAGAATTGCCAAGCGACTTCGACATCTTCCTTCCCTGCATATCGCGGATGATGCTGGTGAAGTAGACATCCTTGAACGGCACATCACCCATGAACTCCAGTCCTGACATCACCATCCTTGCAACCCAGAAGAAAATTATGTCCGGTCCGGTCACCAGCGCGTCCGTCGGGTAGAAGTATTTTAGATCCGGCGTGTTCTCTGGCCAGCCGAATACCGAGAACGGCCAGAGCCACGAAGAGAACCAGGTATCGAGAACGTCCTCATCCTGCCGGTATGACTTGCCGTCGCATTTCGCGCATGGACCTTGCGGCTCCTTGCTGCTTACCACATACTCGTTACAGCCTTTGCAGTACCACACGGGAATCCTGTGTCCCCACCAGAGCTGGCGGCTGATGCACCAGTCGCGTATGTTCTCCATCCAGTGTTCGTAAGTCTTTACCCAGCGGTCGGGATAGAACCGGATCTTTCCGTCGCGGACCGCTTTCAAGGCGGGATCGGCAAGCGGCTTCATCTTAACGAACCATTGGTCGGAGAGATAAGGCTCTATCACAGTGTGGCAGCGGTAGCATTCACCCACGCTCAGTTTATAATCGTCGATCTTCTCGATGTAGCCGAGCTCCTGGAGGTCGTCGATTATCTGTTTCCTCGCCTTGAAGCGATCGAGGCCGCGGTATTTCTCTGGCGCATTCTCATTTACTTTCCCGGAAATATCGAGCACGATGATCTTCTCGAGGTCGTGCCTTTCGGCGACTCGAAAATCGTTGGGGTCGTGCGCCGGAGTTATTTTCACCGCGCCGGTGCCGAATTCCTTGTCCACATAATCGTCGGATATGATCTTCATTTTCCTGCCGACAAGCGGGAGGACCAGATTCTTGCCCACCATCTGCTTGTATCTTTCGTCCGCTGGATTGACGGCGACAGCGACGTCGCCGAGCATCGTTTCCGGACGAGTCGTGGCGACGACAATGTGTCCGCTTCCATCCTCAAGCGGATAACGCAGATAGTAAAGCTTTCCGTTCTTCTCCTGGTACTCGACTTCATCGTCGCTGATCGCAGTATGGTCCTTCGGGCACCAGTTGACGATGTACTTTCCCCGGTAGATCAACCCTTTTTCGTAAAGGCGGACGAACACTTCCTGCACGGCATGAGAGAGCCCCTCGTCCATCGTAAATCTCTCCCGCTGCCAGTCGCAGGAGACGCCGAGTTTCTTGAGTTGTTTGATTATCGTCCTGCCGTATTCGTCCCTCCAATTCCAAACGCGCTCCACAAATTTCTCGCGGCCGAGCGAATGCCTGTCCTTTCCTTCCTTGGCGAGGCTTCTCTCGACGACGTTCTGAGTCGCGATGCCGGCATGGTCAGTTCCGGGAACCCAGCACGTTTCGTAGCCCTTCATCCTCTTCCATCTCACGAAGACATCCTGAATCGAATTGTTGAGGACGTGACCCATTGTTAGTATGCCTGTAATATTGGGCGGAGGAATGACCACCGTGTAAGGCTTTTTTTCCTTGTCGGGATGAGCTTCGAAGAGCTTGTTGTCAAGCCAGTACTTGTACCATTTCTCTTCGATCTCAGTAGGCGAATATGCTTTCGGGATTTCTCTAGTCATTGGATTGTTCTCTAAACTTGAAAAAGCGAATCTTTGGTTTCAGTTGTCGCTATTAATATATAAAACCTAAACGTCTCGGTGGCATCGCCGGGGCAAAATATTTGCGCGCGGCGCGAAAGTTCGACCAGTAAGTGCGCCTCGGGGCTGATTATCTTTCGAGCGCGAGACCGAGCGCAGTGGTTACTTTCAGGAGGTCGTCGTTTGTCTTCCCGAGCCTTTCGCTCAGCACCCACGATATATTCAAAAACGTCCTGTATCCTATCTCGTGGTCCGATTCGGCGAGCGTCACGAGATCCGCGAGCTCTATGACCGCGAACCTGCACGGCGACACGCTTCGCACCGTAGCGCTCCTCATACTCTCCTTCTGGAAAAGCGACATCTCCCCGAAAAAAGGAAGGCTCTTGGAACTAAGCCTTATCAACGACTTGTCGCGGGGATCGATCGAAGCGGCGGACGACCGTAGGACGAGAGACTTCGATACTTCGACCTCGCCTTCCACAAGAATATAAAGACTTTCCCCACTTTCGCCCTCCTTCATGACGATGTGATTCGCCGGGAACTCCACGACTTTCACTATCGCCGAAATCTTCGCCAGTTTCTCCTCGGGCAGTCCGGCGAAGACGGCCGTTTTACCGAGATCAATATTAAGATGTCCGTTTTTCATCCTACGACGATCGCATCTTCTTTTTCACGGACGACGTAATCGAGAGGAGGATTCAGGTTGAGGTGAACGCCACCTTTCTCCATCGTATCTATGCCGGCCGCCTTGAATTTTCTCTCTATGAAAGTGTCTATGGCGCTGTAATCGGAAGAAAGGATATCGGAGAGCTTCACGGCCTCCTCCTCCGTAACGAGGCCGATGGCTATGCAGTTGTGCCTGCTCTTGAAATATCCCTGGATGTCGGCAAACTTCTTCCCGACAAATTCCGATGGAACCTTTTCGCGTCTCAGCCTCGCGCCGTTTTCCGCGTTAAGCATCGTCGCGACCGCCTGCGCTATTCCCGGTGAAGTTATCTCCGAAGCGAGAAGGAAGCCCACGTGGTCATCGCTCACTATCACGTCGTCGACTCCGGCGCGTTTGAGATGAGTAATGTTTTCCCTGTCGATTATGTGAGCATAGACTTTTATGTCGCGCTTGAGGGACTTCACCGTCAAAGCCGCGGGGAGTGTCTTGTCGTCGCGCGGGATTCCCGACTGAGAAGCGTCCGGAAGTATAACCGCTGCGCTCGCCTCCTTCACGTTCGCGCGTGAAAGAGTCGGCTCCTTTGTGTAATCGCCGTAGACATACTTGATATTGAGATTGGAATAGTCGGAAAGGATTTCATCCATGCGTTCGGGCGGCATTTCGTTCACGAGCACCACTCCCGCCCGACGATCCTGAGGGATATTGTTCAGCGTCTCCAGAAGATTTTTTATCCTCTGGTTCCAGCCGCAAACTATCGTGTGCCCCTTCAGCTTAATCTGTCTCAAGCCGCGGTTCTCCATTATTCTTTGTTCCACAAAGATGGAAGATATTGTCGCCGTGAGAAGGGAGATCACCGATATGCCCGCCAGCATAATGAAGACTCCGGCAATTCTCCCGAGCGCGCTTTTCGGGACGATATCGCCGTATCCCACTGTCGTCATGGTCACAACCGTGTACCATGCCGCGTCCCAAAACGAGTTGATGTTGTCGTGATGCGCCTCCGTCGCATAAACCATAACGGCTCCGACGATAGCGACAGCCACGATGGCCCCCAGTACGGGGAGAAGGCTTAATAGTAAACTGTTTCCTCGCAGCCACGACTTCTTCTTCATCAAAGACTGAAACGGGATTTAACCACTCTTCGGTTGCCCGCATTATCGCGAACTTCGACCTCGACATACTTCTCACGGCGAAGCAACGCGGCGTCGACATTGCAAATCGCCGCGCGCTTGTCAATGTCATATTCGCATAAGAATTTTTGTGTGCCAACCCTCAAGAGGATATCGTCAGTATCGACACGTGACATGTTGTCAAACACCCTAAAATATACGAAATACCGCTTAAAATCCGTGGGCGCGACCGATACGTAAAATGGATTCTTCCTTGAAACCATGATTCGACCGACCGACGGTGGCACGTCATCACGGATCGCAGCGAACTCCCCGGTTTCATAACCAATTCGCGCAGTCAGGACATCTCCGTCATTCATGCACGGTTCATGTATCCAGCCGTATCTTCCCCGCCGGAAGAGTTGAAGCTTAGGGTCATCAACCTTCCAGGTGAGCAGGACCCTTTTTCTCAACGGCATTCCATCAGATTTGATGTTGAAGGCATTGTCGGCTACCCGCTTCACTTCAAGATCGACATTCTCCACAAAAGCATTTTTTGGGAAATGAAGCGCGACTCCGGGCATCGGGCTGACATCCTTCTCTGCAAAATACGAGATCGTCGGAGGCGCCGGGGTTTCCTTCGGGCCGTTCAGTTGGAGGACGAACGCTCCGGTCACCGAAGAGCTGTCGCCGTTTTCATCCTTAACCGTGATCTTGTAATCGTGCTTCCCATTCGGAAGGTCACCGTAAATCAAACCGCTGAGCGGCGATGATGGAGCGAACACCGTGAATGGAACGGCACGGTCCACGCAGAGTTTGTAATAAGTTTTGTACCCGCGTGAAAGGCGGGTGTCGACGAGCGACCTGACGTCGAGATAATCGGATGCCTTGAACTCGGTGAGATTGACGGAGACGTAGTCTTTGCCGTCAATCTTCAGCTCAATATGTTTCGGCGGCCTCTTAAAGCGACCGCGGCCATACGAATCCGCCGCATGAATAATGAAGTAGAAGGGCTCGGTCATCCTGAAGGTCTGACGCGCGCGATAGAAGTTTCCCCTTCCTATTACGCCGCTGATGCGTACCCTCCCCGTTTCGAATCCTCTCACGGCGACGTTGAATATCCTCGGCCTCATGGAACGCGTCACATCAAGCGACCTGAACACGAGCGGATCTATGAACGAATAATTGCTGTCGTGGACTTCGAAATGAAGATGCGGCCCCCCGTCCCCGGTAGCGCCCGTACGAGCGATCATCTCTCCTCGCTTTACCCTGATCGCGTCATGCCGCAGTCTCAGGTCGACGTCATACTTGCCTTCTATTCGCTGTTCAGAGTCGACAAGTCTTTCGATCTCTCCAGTGAATGCGGAAAGATGGGCGTAAAGTGTGAACGTGGAGTCGTCGTGTCTTAGGATTATCCTCTTTCCGTAACCGAAGGGCGACACGGAGACGCGGTAAACGTATCCGGACTTCGAGGCGTACACGGGGTAACCGATCTTTCCGTTGGTGGAAATGTCTATTCCGCCGTGAAAATGGGAGGAGCGGTAATCAGCAAAACCCGAGTTGATCATGTGGGAGGCGTTTGTGGGAAAAAGATAGGACGATGCTGAATTCTTCGCTTCGCCCGACGGCCTCTTGCAAACACCGGCAACAGTCAGGAACAAAAAGATGACGGGGGTGAATCGTAATGCGAGTCTCTTCAATTCGTTTCAGGTCCGGCGGAATTGCCGTCGTCGCCTTTATTTGAACCCGAGAATTCCCCGTAGGAATCTGAATTTTCCCGGACTGTGTCGCGTGACCTGTCCTTCGCGGCGTCCCTCGCGAGAATTTCTGTCGCAAGCTCGAAATAAGCCTGCGCCCCCTTTGAATTAATGTTATAAAGGAGAGCCGGCCGCCCGTAAAAAGCCGCCTCGGCGAGAGTGGAGTTCTTCGGGATCACTATCTTGAAGAGGAACTTAGAGTACCTCGAACGCAGCTCACGGCCGGTGATCTCGGCGATCTTTGTGTTGGGTTCATGCATTGTCAGAAGAATTCCTTCGACGTAAATCTGCGGGTTTGCCACCTCGCGGATCCATTTGAGATATCGCATGAGTCTCATGACCGCGTCGAGCGAGAAATGACTTGCGCGCATCGGTATGATGACGGAGTCGGAGGCACAAAGAGCGTTCGTTGTTATCCCACGAAGCGTCGGAGGGCAGTCGATGACCACATAGTCATACTGCTTCTCGATATCTCTCAGCGCAATCCGCATGACGGTGCGGTTCTCACTCAAACGTAGAAGCCTTTCTTCCATCTGCACGGTGGAAATATTCGATGGGACGAAGTCGAGGTAAGTGAGCTCGGTCTTATAAATGACGCGGTTCAACGAATGAGTATAATTGAAAACGTCGTATAGGCCGCTCTTCACCTGGTCCGCAGTATAGCCGAGGGAGATCCCGCTCGCGCCGAGTGTATCCGCATCTATCAGAAGAGTTTTCTTTTCGGTCGCCGCGAGGCTTGCGGCAAGGTTGACCGATGTCGTCGTCTTGCCTTCACCACCTTTCGGAATCGCGACCGAAATGACGCGCATTCTCAGCCGATCTCGACGTCGATTGATGCGTGGCCGATGAGCTCGGCGTGAAGCTTGTCGCCCGGGACAAGTTTCGCCACCCCTTCGGGTGTTCCGGTGAATATCAGGTCGCCGCGCTCCAGCGTGAACAATTGAGAAATGAAGGCGATTGTCTCTTCTATTTTGAAAATCGTGTTCTTGTAGCTCCCCTGCTGTCTCGGCTTGCCGTTGACCGTCAGGCTGAGTTCCAGGGAATTGAAATCCACACCGTCGACGGGAACCGCCTGCGATATGGGCGCGGAGCCGTCGAAGCCCTTGGAGATAAGCCACGGATTGCCAGCGTTTTTCAGCTCGGTCTGCAAATCGCGGAGAGTAAGGTCGAGGCCTATTCCCATCGCGGTAATGTACGACCTCGCATCCTCCCCGGGGATGTTCTTCCCTTCTTTTCCGATCACGAAATAGATTTCCGTCTCGTGATGGAGGTCTTTCGTCATCGCAGGGTACTTCACTCGCGCGCCATTATGCACGATCGCGCTCGACGGTTTCATGAACACGACTGGCTTCTGCGGTACGTCGGCTTTCATCTCGGCTGCATGTTTGGCGTAATTCTTTCCCAGGCAAAAAATCTTCGGGACTATGACATCTTCGTTGGATTTGACTAAGTGGACTGTATTCATGGAATGAATATAAAGGGAGGTTGAGTATTATTCAAGAAAACCGGGGGCTCCGACAAATTCATGGAGCCATCAGCAATCATTAAAATGAACGGCTCATAACGGCGCGAAATCACGCATCATCAGGCCCTCTCCATCGGTAGTCAAGCAGTCCCTTGACTTGATACCACTTGACTCCAATGGATGACTCTTCAATATTCCAATTGTCCTTCGCCTAGTATCATTTGATACTATTTAATCATCAACATTTTCTTTGTGATCACATGCTTTCCAGCTACGAGCCGGTAGAAGTACACTCCGCTCGCCAGGCGTGA